>JARRJI010000048.1:12197-26090 GCA_037379595.1 Acidobacteriota bacterium
GCTTAGGGACCCTATCGGGCGCCTAGTCGACGGACATCGCTGCTGCCGCCAGCTTTTCCAGGTCTAGATACTGCGCCTTTTCGATAGTGACCCCAACACCCAGGATCGTCCCCCCCTTGATCGGGTTCGATCCCTTGTACTCTTGGCTCACGGCGTCCGCACTGTCGTACCCAACGCACAGGCCGTCGCCGCAGAGTGTGAACTTGCCGACCTGCGCCTTCATCGGGCCTTTCGCAACGGCCTCGCCGTTCACATAAAGCGTGGTTGTGCCGAGAGATTCGTTGTACTTTCCCGCTTTTTCTCTGACAAACTCCATGCCGAGCGTGTACTTGCCGGGCTTGAGCTCAGGCGAGACAAATTCCTGTTCCGGCTTGATTCCGAGGAAGTTGTACACATAGTGAAGTTTGCGGTCCTTGATGAACAGCGTGTGACCGCCAAAGCGCGAGCCGTGAGCGAAGATCACACCCGAACAGTTGGGGTCGGCAATCTCCACATCGGCAAGAATCTTGTAGGAACGGCCGCGGCAGTTGACCGCCACACCCTCCGGGACAGGCGATGTGTTGGGATAGTAGATGTACCTCTCGCGCGGCGGTTCCGCGGAGGGCCGCTCTAAAGTGAGTATTTCCCGTGCGGTGCGATCGTCGAGTGGCAGAACCATGTTTTTTTCTGCCTCTTCGAACCACGCCTTGACCAGCGCCTGAAGCTTCTCCGGGTGCTCCCTGGCCAGGTTCTTCGACTCGGAGCGGTCCTTGTCAACGTGGTAGAGCTCCCATTCGTCCTTGTCGAAGTGCCCTTTTCCGGTCAGCGGGGCGTGAACAGCGGAGGCCCGCCATCCATTCTCCCAGATGCCGCGCGTTCCAAGCATGGCGTAGTACTGGCGTTTCTTCCGGGTCGGAGCATCGGGCGCAGCGTCGAAAGTGTAGCGCATTGAGACGCCGGCCAGTGGGTACTGCTCAACACCCTTGTAGACCTTCGGCATCTCCAGCCCGCAGATATCCAGGATCGTCGGAACGATGTCTGTGGAATGGTGGTACTGGTGCCGCACCTCACCTCTGGCCTTGATTCCCTTGGGCCAGGAGATTACGAGAGGGTCGCAGGTTCCACCAGAGTACTCGGAGTAGCGCTTGAACATCTTGAACGGGGTGGACGTGGCCACCGCCCAGCCAGTAGGGTAATGCTCGTAGGTATCCGGCCCGCCCAGGACGTCGATGTACTTCATGGTCTCGGACAGTTCATCCGGGTAGTTATTGAAGAACTTGTTCTCGTTGACCGATCCGTTGGGACTGCCCTCGCCGGAGGCGCCGTTGTCTGCGGCGTAGAGCACAATGGTGTTGTCAAGTTGGCCGCTCTGTTCCAGATATTCGATGATGCGGCCGACCTGTGCATCCGTGTACTCCGAGAACCCGGCATAAACCTCCATCAGCCGTGAGAATAGCTTCTTCTCGTCGGAATTGAGCGAGTTCCACGGGCGCACTGCGTCTGCCGGATTTGCCTCGTCTTCCGGCATCGGGTTGATCGGAGTCAGTTGGGTGTCCTTTGGCAACAGTCCCTTGGCGATCATGCGTGGCAGCACCCACTCCCTGTAGGCCTCGTAGCCGTCGTCGAACTTGCCCTTGTATTTGTCAATGTACTCCTTCGGACATTGGTGGGGCGCGTGGTCGGCACCCGGACAGAACCACATGTAAAACGGCCTCGAGGGGTTGCTGGCTTTCAGGTCCTTAATCATCCCGATGGCCTTGTCGGCCATATCCTTCGAGAGGTGATAACCCTCCTCCGGAGTGTACGGCTGATCGATGAAACGATTGTCTTCGACGAGGTCGGGATACCATTGGTTGGTTTCGCCTCCGAGGAAACCGTAGAAACGGTCGAAACCTTTCTGGAGGGGCCATTGCTTGCGGCTGGCGCCCGGGGCGACATCCTGTTCAGCCACATTATGGTCCTTGCCAATCCAGAAAGTGCTCCAGCCACCATCCTGAAGAATCTGTCCAATGGTGGCGCACTGGTCCGGGACTCGGCCGCTATAGCCAGGAAATCCGTTTGCAGCTTCTGTGATGGCACCCATGCCGTTGACGTTGTGGTTGCGTCCGGTCAGTAGGGTGGAACGGGTGGGGGAGCAAAGCGCCGTGGTATGCCACTGGCTGTACATCAGCCCTTTGTCCGCCAACTTCTGCAGCGTCGGCATATTGATCCTGCCTCCGAATGGCGACCACGCGGCAAGACCAGTGTCGTCGTACAGAACGAACAAAATGTTCGGGGAATTCTCGGGCGCTTTGGTTGGGGTATACGGTCCCCAGTCGGCGACGGAATCGCGGACATCCAATTTGATAACACCCTTGAACGGTTTCGGACCGCTGGGCCCACCCCCCCTCGTTTTGACTTTTTGAGGTTTTGTACCCATCGACTTTTCTCCTTTCTTGTTTAAGAGAGTGAACGCTGCATCCATGTCCCCTGAGCCCGGTGCATGCGGTTCACGTTTTTTGTTTCTTGATAGCCATTGCCAATCTCCTTTCGCTTCGTGTTGGCTATTTCACCTGCTCGACATAAGGCTTGTTTCAGCTGTACGTCGAAAACGCCCGGGCTTCTTTTTTCTTTTTCAGCGCCACCGCGTTCATAATCAGGTCAGCTGGTTGCCCTGCTTGCAACAGCTTCGCCATCAACTCCATGTGCCATCTGGTATGGCCAAAAAACTTCTTCAACCCTGCACACAGCCAATTCAGGCCCGGTTCTCCGTCAGGAGTTCTAAGGACACGGTTTTTGGGACACTCACCGTGGCAGGTGAAAAGAAACTCGCACTGGCGGCAGTATTGAGGCAGTGTATTGGCCTTATCCTGGCCGAAAGACTTCTGTTGCTCAGAGTTAACCAGCGCTCCAATAGGATCGTCCTTGATATTACCCAGCCAGTGTTTAGGCTCTACAAAGTGGTCACATGAGTAGAGATCTCCAGTATGTTCGAGTGCCACTCCCTGGCCACAGGTCGGCTGCAGGACGCAAATCGTTGAGTAGCCGCGGACATAGGAGGCCAGGACCGCGTCAAAGAACAGCACAAACGTCTTTCCCACATCGCGGCTCACCCATTCGTCAAAGATCTCAATCAGAAAATCGCCCCATTGCTCTGAACCGACAGAGCGGTCCGTAATTCGCAAGCCTTCCTGATGCCCGGTGTCGTTGTCGCGCTCAACAATCGGAATGAACTGGATATACCGGGCCCTAAGTTCGTCCCGGAAAAAACGGTAAACAGCAAGCGGCGCGCGCACGTTGGCAGAATTGACCGTAGAAAGGATGTTGAATTCCACCCCGTGACTTTGCATCAGCCGAACAGCACGAACGACCCGGTCAAAAACCGAATTGCCCCCTTTGTCGTAACGGAAAGCGTCATGCAGATGGCGTGGCCCGTCAACGCTGATTCCGACCAGAAAATTATTTTCATGCAGAAACCGACACCACTCCTCATTGATAAGAACACCATTGGTCTGAAGGGTGTTTTCAATCCGCATTCCGGGCCGGAGATATTTCCTTTCAACTTCAACGGCCCTGCGAAAGAAATCGATCCCCATCATGGTGGGCTCCCCCCCTTGCCAGGCAATAGTGACTTCGGGAACTTGATGAGCCTCAATGGTCTGGCGGATGTAGTTTTCCATCACCTCATCCGACATCCGAAAGGAACTTCCAGGGAACAGCTTTTCTTTCTTCAGGAAAAAGCAATAAGCGCAGTCGAGATTGCACTTGGCCCCGGTTGGCTTGGCCATAACATGAAAGGCCGAAACTGGTTGCGCGGCGTTTTGCGTCATAACCGTTTATCTCCTTTCCGTCCGAAACGCTATGAACTTGTCTTAAATTCTTCCCCTTTTCGATATCCGGCAGTCCCCCTGCATGGCTACCCGGTGCCGGGCCTCATGCCTGGGCGAGAATCAGCAGAATTGAATATACAAATGCTCCCAGGCAGAAGGGGGCGAAACGCCCTTCTTTCTCTTTTGGCAACTCCATGACCATGCTGTTGATGATGACTCCTCCAGAAATGAGTCCCTGCAGCGTGGCCAGCACCTCCACGGAAAGCATTTCCACACTGCCCATCACCCATCCGAGAAGCACGGACCCTGCCAGGGCCCACCTGCCTTCGTTGTCATAGGCGGACCCGTGCTCGCGACGCAGGGAATGGTCGATCCCCAGAAAGTGCAGAAACATCGCCGTACCATAGAGGGCCACCGCTCCAGTTCCCCGGTCCTGCCAGTCAACCAGCAGGTAACTGACCAGGAGGCTGTAAGCCGCGAATCCTCCCACGTGCAGCCAGACGACCTGTTTCGAGTGCTGCGTCAGTCCCTTTTCACGCATTGACCGCCGTGACCAGTCAACGAGATTCTCCAAACCGTAGTAGAGGACGAATCCGGCCAGAGCCGCACCCATGACCCGGTGTTCGGGGAACGGCAGGTTGCGGTGTGCCGTGGCGGTGAGAAACTTTCCGTGGGCTTCGCGAAGCTCAGGCAAAAGCTGAATAAAGACGTAGGCAACGCTTACCCCAGCTCCCAGCGAGAGCCAGCGCCGCCGGTGGCGCACGTGTTCAACCCGGAGCCAGCCACCCAACACATAACCCAGCGCCAGAGCGAGCACCGCAACGGTTACAGACGGACTGGTCACTCTTCAGGAATCCTTTGAGGCGGATGCCGCGCCGTCATCCGCACAGGTTCCGGGCCAACAGCTTCCTCAAGACTAGAAGGGCCCGGTGCGAAGCCACACACCCACAAAAGCCAGCAATCCGATCAACGCTATGAAGATGCCTACAATCACCGCAAGTGTCCAGGGTGACCTTGGCTGTGCTCCCTTCAGCCGCTTCACAAACTGTATGTTCTGGACAATGGCCACTGCCAGCGCCACCGTCCCCACCCCAATCAGCGCCATCCCCAGGTTGCGGGGTGCGTTCGGCCTCCCTCCCGTATACTGCTCCGCCGCTCTCATGGCCTGCAGAAACTTATAGAGGGTAAATCCGAATGTGATCATCGAAAGGGAGGTGCGAATCCACGCCATCAGCGTCCGGTCGGCCGCGATCAGCGTGCGCTCCGCCGCCATCTCCGTCCGTTCCTCCGCCAGCAACGTGGATCTGTCGACCTTTGCCGTCTCATCCATCCTGCTCTGCTCCTTCAGATCCAGCGCCGAGGATCAGGCCCACAACCATTGCAAGAGCAAGCATTCGTGGCGCGTTCATCGTGTCTCCTTCCCTACCCAGAATCGGACCGACATATTCTCCAGCCGGTCTTGGGCAATTCTCCCGCGAGATATCGGGTGGCCTTGGTTCCTCCCCCACAGAAAACAAAATGGAGCTGTCTACTTCGACCGGGGCATTTGGAATCTAAGGATCGGATACGGCGCCGTTGTGCTCGATCCATACGAACCAAACCAGGAGCCTGGCCACCGCTTAATTGAATAATCCTTGGCGTCGAGACAGGCGCCAAAAGCGTTCTTGAAGTTCTTTTTGGCAACCTCCACATTCGCAAGCACTTTCTCCTCAGCCTGCTTGACGGCCTGGGTTTTCACGTGCCGTTGTTCTGCCTGGCCGGTGGCACCCTCAGCTTGCTTCCTGGCGTGCTTTTTTACGAGCTCGATGTTTCCCGGCTGTGCTGTGAACAATTCAACCCTCTTATTTTCGTTCAGGTGTTGAGGCGTGGAAACTGTCAGAATTGACAGGTGGTAGACTGAGGGCTTTGTATCTCCGAAATCCCTTGTGTATCCGGATTTCCCACCCGGACGGCACAGCATCCCACTGGATCTGGCGGCATCGAAATCCGTGCGATACCTCGACGGAGACAGCAAGCCTTATCGGCCGAGTGCTGAAGATATCCGCGCACCTCAAAATGGTTTCCACCGTTAGTTCAAAGCAAGGCCTTCCGCTAGCTCTGCCACCAGCTTCCCTGCAATCGCAGTACTCCCCGCCGCTCGATTGGGCCATCACGCGGTGCGTTTGCCTGACAGCAAAGTCGGATCCGGGCTGGTCTGCCATCCAGGGATCAAGCCCGGGAGACAGGCGCAAAGGCCATGCGAAAAAGGTCAGCCGCAGCCGCCAAGAAACGAGATAAAGTGAATCAAGGACACACTCACCCAGGCGCCGTGCAACATGCGTGTCAGGACCCTCAATCGCGAGCTATGGATCCCCAAGCCGGTGGCGGAGGTCTTCTCGTTTTTCTGCGAGGCCCGCAACCTCGATCGAATCACGCCACCGTGGCTCCGCTTCAGGGTTATCGGACAAACTGAGGGCGAACTCGGGGTTGGCTCCCGCATCCATTACAGGCTCGTCTGGCACGGTGTGCCGTTGGCCTGGACGAGCCGTATCGAGGAATGGCAGCCACCCACGCGATTCGTCGACTTGCAGATCAGGGGTCCGTACAAGCACTGGCATCACACGCACAGCTTCGAGATGCACGAAGGCGGCACACTGATGAGGGATACAGTCCGCTACGCGTTGCCATTCGGAACCTTGGCGGATCTCTTTGCCGGGTGGCTGGTACGGCGAGATGTGGAACGAATCTTCGACTACCGCGCCAAAGCGATCTCAGCAATCTTCGCTGTCCATCCCGCTTCCATCTGACACCTTCCATACGGAAGCCCGCGAGCGCGCTCCCGTTTCGCCCTTGGGAATCGAAACTTCTCGCGCAGGCTCGATGGCAAGTTGTATATTGGATTTATTAACCCCTTGGTCCTCAAAGGAGAAAGATGCTTTCGCCCCGGCAGGCAATCGGTCTTGCGGTGTCGATTGGAATCTGTTTTGGTGCGGCGGGATTAGGGTCATCGCTGACGACTCCATCCATTGACGGATGGTACGCCGCGCTGTTGAAGCCTTCGTGGACGCCGCCCAACTGGGTGTTTGGACCTGTGTGGTCGGCACTTTATCTCGCCATGGCCATCGCGGCGTGGCTTGTCTGGAACCGGGCAGGATTTTCAGGCGCCAGGGTTGCGCTTGCGCTCTTTGCAGCCCAGCTTGTCCTCAACGTTTGCTGGTCGGCAATCTTCTTCTGGGCGCACCGGCCCGGGTTTGCCTTTGGCGAGATTATTCTCCTCTGGGTACTGATCCTGGCCACGACGGTAGCTTTCCGTCCTTTATCGCGGGCGGCAGCCTGGCTGATGGTGCCCTATCTCTTTTGGGTGGCGTTTGCCGCCGCGCTCAACTACTCCATCTGGAGGCTGAATGCATGAATGCGCCTGCGAGTTCTCCCATCCGCATCGGCATTTCATCCTGCCTGCTGGGCGAAAAGGTTCGCCACGACGGCGGGCACAAGCGTGACGCCTATCTGGTCGAGACTTTTGGCCGCTTCGTCGAATGGGTGCCAGTTTGTCCCGAAGTGGAAATGGGATTGGGCACGCCGCGTGATACGCTCAGGCTGGTTCGCATCGGTGAGGATGTCCGGATGGTCACGCCCAAAACCGGGGCTGACCATACCGATGGGATGCGCAGCTTTGCCGGCCGCCGTCTTCGCGAACTTGAGAAAGAAGACCTCTGCGGCTACGTCTTGAAAAAGGGCTCCCCGAGTTGCGGTATGGAGCGGGTGCGCGTATATGACTCCAACGGCGTACCTGTAAAGTCAGGGCGTGGACTCTTCGCAGAGGCACTGCTTGGCCATTTCCCGAACCTTCCGGTGGAGGAAGAGGGCCGCCTTTATGACCCGCACCTGCGAGAGAATTTCATTGAACGCGTGTTTGCCTATCGCCGCCTACGGACACTTTTCGCCGGACGCTGGAAGCTGGGCGACTTGGTGGCCTTCCATACGGCGCACAAGCTGCTGCTCATGGCTCACTCGCCGCGGGCTTATGCAAGCCTGGGACGCCTGGTGGCGGAGAGCAAGGCGCTGCCACGCCCGGAATTGCGCACGCGCTACGAAGCGGATTTTATGAAGACGCTGAGCGAAATGGCGACCACGCGGCGCCAGACCAACGTCCTGCAACACATCGTGGGTTACTTACGCCCGCATCTGGACGAGACCTCGCGAGGCGAACTGCTCTCCCTGATCGAGGACTACCGCCACGGCCTGGTACCCCTCATTGTGCCCCTGACGCTCATCCGGTACTTCCTTCGTCGCTTCCAGATTCCCTATCTCAGCGGACAGGTCTACCTGGAACCGAACCCCAAAGAACTTATGCTGAGAAACCATGTGTGATGAGTGCGTCGCCAAAGGACCTAAGCGCCTTGATTTCTTGGCATTGGATCCCCAAAGATAGTGGAATGTCCTCAAGAATGGAAGGTCAAAAAAGGGCGGAATCGTTTTTGACCTGTAAAGCGAGGAATGGCTACGAAAACCGTCATCGCGGGCCAGAAATTCTTTGACACCTTAGGCATTCTGGATTGCCAATTGGCAATATGGTATCCTTGCCTTTGTCGTAGGCACGCATTACCCGGAGGGGGAAAACGAACCATGGGGCGGGAGCCTTCCGCGCATGATGTCACATTATTGCTCCGGGCCTGGAGTGACGGGAAGAAGGAAGCCCTTGACCGGCTGACCCCTTTGGTTTACCGGGAGCTTCACCTCATCGCTCAACGCCTTATGGCCCGCGAACGCCCGGACCACACGCTTCAAACCACAGCCCTTATCAATGAGGCTTATTTGCGCCTGGTCGATATCCGGCAGGTGACTTGGCAGGATCGTGCTCATTTTCTTGCCATTTGTGCCCGCGCCATGCGGCAGATTCTTGTGGACTATGCCCGATCCCGCGACAGTGCAAAGCGCGGCGCCGGACAACTGCGTCTGGAGATCAACGAAGGGCTTGCTGGCAAGTGGTCTCCCGATTCGAACCTTATGGAAGTTGACGATGCCCTCAATCAACTGGCGGAAATCGACCCCAGGAAGAGCCAGGTGGTTGAACTGCGCTTCTTTGGAGGTCTGAGCGTAGAAGAAACCGCCGAAGCGCTCAAGATTTCTCCTGAAACCGTGATGCGGGACTGGAAACTCGCCAAGGCGTGGCTTTATCGAGAGCTGAGCGCGAACAAACATGGATGAGCGGTGGCAGGAAGTTGAGCGGCTTTTTCATGAGGCGCTTGAGCGCGACGAGAGCACGCGGCCGGCGTTCTTGGAAAAAGCTTGCGCCGGTGACGAAACCCTGCGGCAAGAAGTGGAATCGCTTCTGGCGCAGGAAGAAAAGGCCCAGACATTCCTGGAGACTCCGGCCATCGAGGTGGCTGCAGAGGCCCTGGCGTCCGAGGAATCCGAGCGACTCGGAGACGTAGAGCAGCCAAGGGCCGGCAGCATGGTCTCGCATTACCGCGTTCTTGAAAAGTTGGGCGGCGGCGGGATGGGGGTGGTCTATAAAGCCGAGGACATCACGCTTGGCCGCTACGTCGCCCTGAAGTTCCTGCCTTTGGCACCGACCTACGACCAGGAGCCATCATCGAAAGCACCGGAGCCTTCGTCAGCAACGTTTCGCGATTCGGATGTGAGGGCGCGACTGTCACAATATCCTCCTGTGGCTCTTGAACGTTTCCGGCGCGAAGCACGCGCCGCCGCCGCTCTCAACCACCCCAACATCTGCACGATCTATGAAGTAGACGAGCATGAAGGCCATCCCTTCATCGCCATGGAACTGCTGGAAGGCCGCACCCTGAAGCTTCTGCTATCACCCAGGATGCGTGGCATTCGCGCCACAGCGGCCGAACGCCGCTCGGTCATCCCGGTTGATGAATTGCTCAATCTGGCCATTCAAATCGCGGACGCACTCGACGCCGCACACCAGAAAGGCGTCATCCACCGCGACATCAAACCGGCGAATATCCTCATCACGGAACGAGGGCAAGCCAAGATCCAGGATTTTGGTCTGGCGAAACAGACCCTGGGGGCGCCCGCAAGCGCTTCAAGTCTCACGGTTGACCACACGCACCTGACCAGCCCCGGCGCGACCGTGGGAACGGTGGCTTACATGAGCCCCGAGCAAGCCCGGGGCGAGGCCCTCGATGCCCGCACGGACCTGTTCAGTCTCGGGTCGGTGCTTTACGAAATGGCGACCGGACGGCAGGCGTTCAAAGGCGAAAGCACTGCCGTGATCTATGCGCAGATTCTTAGAGAAGAACCTCCGCCGCCACGCACTCTGAATCCGGAATTGCCGCCGAAGCTTGAGGAGATTATCACGAAGTGCCTTGAAAAAGACCGTGATCTGCGCTACCAGACCGCGGCAGATATTCGCGCCGACCTCAAGCGCCTGAAGCGGGACACGGGTTCCAGCCCTGGAGTCTTTGTAACCTCGCGAGCCAGCCCGGCTGGCGCCGACTCGACGGCCGGTACTGCATCCGGCGTTCACGAGGTACCGCTCTACGCCCACGGCGTGGAGCCTGGCAGTTCTGACTCGCAGGTGGTTGCGGCGCTGGTCAAGCGTCACAGAGGGGCGCTCGCCGGTGGGCTGGCGGTGGTGCTTGTTATGGTTGCGCTTCTGGTTTACTGGCTGATGCCGCCTCTGGCACCGCCTACGGTTTCGGGTTTTGTCCAACTCACCCACGATGGGCTGCCCAAAAACCTGGTGGGCACAGATGGGTCGCGGCTGTACTTGCTGGAAGAAGGTCCGGGAGGCACTTTCCCTGTGGTTCAAGTTTCAATCATGGGAGGAGAAGTCAGCCAAATCCATTCTTTGCCGCCCAATATTGAACATATTAATATCTCGCCAAATGGTTCGGACCTGCTGGTGGCAAACGCCCCGGGAACAACCCCCGAAGGTCCGCTCTGGGCCTTCCCGATCCTCGGCGGCCCCCCGCGGCGGCTCGCCAATGCTGTCGGCCAGGACGGGGCGTGGTCCCCCGACGAAAAGCAACTTGTTTACGCGAGAGAAGACGATCTCTACCTTGCGAACGGTGACGGAACCGATCCTCGCAAGCTCGTTACCCTGTCGGGCCGGGTATCCCATCCTGCGTGGTCTCCTGACGCACAGGAGATCCGTTTCAGCGTTCTTGACCCGAAAACACAGCTCAATTCGATCTGGCAGGTTTCGGCTGACGGCTCAAATCTGCATCAACTCCTTCCCGGCTGGCACACGGACAATGGGGAGTGTTGCGGCAAATGGACGGCGGACGGGAAGTATTTCGTCTTCCAAGCCATGCCGGAAACCGGAGCCGAGGTCCCGCAACTATGGGCCAGGCGCGAGAGTGGGAACTTCCTGCACAAGGTCAGCCATAGGCCGGTTCAACTCACCTTTGGAGCCATTACATACCGCGACCCGCTGCCGGGCAAAGACGGCGCCAAGCTGTATGCCGTAGCGGGCTTCCAACGTGGAGAACTTCAGAGCTACGATAGCAAGACCGGGAGATTCACGCCGTACCTTCGCGGGATTTCCGCGGAATACGTCTCCTTCTCTAAGGACGGCCAATGGGTGGCTTACGTCACCTTCCCCGAAGGAACTTTGTGGCGAAGCAAAGTTGACGGGAGCGACAGGTTGCAGCTCAGTTTTCCACCCTTGTACGCTCTTCTGCCTCACTGGTCGCCGGACGGGAAAGAGATTGCCTTTTTCGCTTTACAGCCCGGCCGGCCGGCGCGGATTTATCTGGTGTCGCCCAACGGCGGAACGCCCCGGGAACTCATGCCCGGAGATCCGGGCCAGCAGATGGATCCTGTCTGGGCGCCCAGCGGAAATAGGGTGGCTTTCGGCGGGGCTGCAGGGACAGCAACGACAGGTATTCACATCTTGAACATGAAGACGCACAAAATCTCAACGCTTCCGGGGTCCAGCGGCATGTTCTCTCCCCGCTGGTCGCCCGACGGGCGATACATTGTCGCTATGCCGACCGATTCCCAGGGGCTCAGACTGTTTGACTTCAAGAACAGAAAGTGGTCGGTGCTATCTAAGGCGATCGCATCGTTCCCCTGCTGGTCTCGAGATGGCAAATATGTTTACTTCCTGCAGGCTCTGCAAAATCCTGGAATCATTCGTGTGAGAGTCCGCGACCGAAAAGCCGAGCAAGTCACAAGTTTGAAGGGGTTGCACCTGACGGGCTTTTACGATTATTGGCTCGGCCTCACGCCGGATGACTCGGCGCTGGTGCTGAAAGACACCGGCACCGAGGACATTGTCTCCATGAACTGGAATGCACCGTAGTCGTGCCTTCAGGCGGGCTGACTCGCCGTTCTGGAGCTTCACTCCTGACAATTGAACCTGAAGGGGAAACCTCATAAGCGACGGCATACCTCCTGCCCGTGCGGAACCGGAGCATTGCGAACCGGATGCCGCATATGCTCTGGGTGGCAAGAAGACGCGCAATTTGTAAGTTGTTTGGGGCTGTGGTCGAACCGTCGCTTGGAGAACCCAAGGAACAAGAGGATTTCAGAGGCTTCTGTCGGGCGGACTGGAAAACTTTCCAGAGGAATGAAAGCCACCCTGCGACCAGCACGCCGTGCTGAAACTTGTCTGGCCTTGATGTGCCGCGTAAATGCCGAGGGCGAGGGCAGTCCGTCGCACCTGCAACATTCCTTCAGGCCCCCGGTCAGCCTCCCGCTCCCGAAGAGTGTCAGGCCGGGTTGCCAGCAGCGGCAACCCAGCCGCTTTCAGAGAGTAGCCGGTCGGCGTTACCTTCGCCCGGGCTTGCGCTTGGCTGCCTTTTCCTTCTTCTCCTGCGCCGCAGCCGCTGCTTTCTCCTGCGCTGCCTTCAACACTTTCTCGTCGATTTTAGCATCCGTTACGGTAAGAACAAAATTCGGATTCGTTGTGTAGGATGCGATATTCCCCTGGAACCGAAGGGCGTCACCCGGCTGAAGGTACTTGACATTCGCCTGCGAGTCGTTGAGAACGACGTCATAGGTACCCGGCTGGCTTTGTGACTGGGGAAGAATGTCCACCCGCACCTGGTAGGTTTTCGGTGTGCTGGTCGGCTGGATGCTGTCGACGTGGCCCACCAGCCCCAGCGGCTGCCCTTTCAACTGAGCCCAGTTTTCCTGCGCTGTGTCACCACCTACGGCGAGAGCGTCCTGAAGCTTATAGAACGCATCGACGTTCGGATTCCCTGTGGCAGCATGGTGCGGGGGCGGAGCTACGCTAAAATCCGCGGGCATGCTGTCTGAAGATTTCGCCTGCGCCAGAACCTGATCCTCACCGGCGTTGGATCCGTGCCGGGCTTCATAAACCTGGCTGTAGAATTTCTTGAGTTGCGCCGCATTCGGGCTCTTGGCATCCTCGGCCAACGCCGTGGCGCGAGCCAAGTTCCAGATGGCTTTGTTGATTTCGCGCGGCGATTCGTTGTAGTAAGCCTGCCCCAGAAGCGAATAAACCAGGCTGCTGGTCGGATTATCCTGAGCGGCGGCCTCCAAAGATTTGATTGCCTGGCTATAGTTCTTCTGCTGGAGGGCAACGAACCCTGCCGCCGTATTGAAAGTGGCTCGCTCCGTCTTCACTTGAGTTTCAAACTGACTTTGGCTCACACCAGCAGGCTTCTGCATATTCTGTAAAAGCTGCAGGCCATGTTGGGCGTTCTGCCCGGCCTGCGACAGGTCAGCCTGCGCGTTCGGCTCTGAATCCTTGAAGGTGTAAGGGAAAGTAAAGCTGAGATAAGCCAGTGCCAGGAGATTATCAGGGTCGGCCGTAAGAGCCTTCTTGGCGCCCGCGATGGCGTTGCTGGTTTCTCCCAGCTGGCCGTAGGTCTGCATTTCAGCCACGTAGGCGTTCGCCAGGAAATCAGACTTGGGGTACTTCTCAATAAAGGCCTGGATCAGCGGTATGCGCTTGTGCGCATCCGTCTCCTTCACGAAAGCCTCGAAGGCGTCATATTCGGCGCGGCTCTTCCATTGCGGTTTCTTCTCTTGCGCGGCCGCAGGGGCCGGCGCCGGCGATGCACTTGCTGGAGTCAGCGCAAGCATCCCCCAAGGACTGCCCGCGGCACGAAGAACGTTCGGCAGGCTGAACAAACCAGCGAGCAACATGATGCTGAAAAGCACAGTCGTTTTCTTCATT
>JARRJI010000049.1:0-6455 GCA_037379595.1 Acidobacteriota bacterium
GGAACTTCACGGGTTGCATGACTTCTTCAATGCGCTCAAGCTGAAGACGCTTCCGAAGAGCGGAGGGGTCTTTTTTGTCAAGGGTGGTTTCAAGAATCCGTTCCATTTGAAGCCCTCTGATCCTGATCCGCAGGTGCAGAAGAACTTTCAAGGGGACGTCGACCATCCGGCTTATTCCGACGCGCAGATCAGCGAAGCGCTCGTAGCCGAGGCTGTCAACGCAATAGCCGAAAGCCCATATTGGAAAGAGAGTGCAATCATCATCACCTGGGACGATTCGGAGGGGGACTATGACCATGTTCCGCCGCCGATTCTTGCAAAAGGTCCGGACGGTTCGCCCATCAGTGACGGTCCCCGGGTTCCGCTCATTCTCATTTCGCCTTACGCCCGCACGCACTATGTTGCTCACGAAGAGGGGAATCAGGCATCGGTCGTCAAATTTGTCGATACAGTTTTCAACCTTCCCCCCCTTGCGACCCTGCCCGATGAGGAGCGAGGCCGCCGGCTGGGCGAAAAAGAGTTCGGCCAGAAATATCTGGGTCCTGAAGATGCGCTCACGCCCGGCGTGGCAAATCTGATCGAAGCGTTCAGTCCTTCCCGCCTTCTCGGAAAGGCTGTACCCCTGCCCGCAAGTTACGTGGAAATTCCGCAGTCGCTGATTCTTCATCTGCCGCAAGAAACCGGTTATGGCTGCAGCACGCTCGGAATCGTCACAGCAGATCGCCGGCAGCATATCGTGAACACGATTCCTGGCGACTTCAATCCGCGTCCGTCAACCAATCCCAGCGAATGAAGCGGCGGCCCGTATTCTGCGGTATTTGACTCGGATGGGCAGCTCAAGCCGGAAGCTGCGCAGGTCATGTAGCCTTACAATTCCGCGCGATGCATGCGCCACTGTCCCGCGAGCGCACCTGCATTATCTTGGACCGCGTGCTCAAATCGCGCTATCATCTTAATTTTCTAAAGGGGGATATTCCCGCCCCATATTTCCTGTCGTTATTCACGAAGGGGACTTCAGGCATTCGATGGCGGTCCGAACTTCAAATTGAAAACTCGAGTGTCGGCGTTCACGAAAAGCTCAATCGAATAGAGGATGATGGCGATGACGATTTCGCGTTACCGAATTTGTATGGTTCTTTTGTTTTCATTCGTATTTGGAATCCTTGCTTTGCAGGCCCAGACCAAGCCCACGATCACTTTGGAAGTTGATGCCACTCAGGCGCCGCAACAGATCATTCACACTCACATGGTAATTCCCGTCACTCCGGGGCCCTTGACCCTCTACTATCCCAAATGGATTCCGGGCGAGCATGCTCCGGACGGCCCGATTACGGACCTGGTTGGACTGAAATTCAGTGCCAATGGCAAGATCATTCCGTGGCACCGGGATCTGCTGGACATGTTCACTTTCCACGTGAACGTTCCCCAGGGGGTCAGCAAACTCGACGTCAAGTTCGACTACGTTGAGCCGGCAGTGACGTCTGGATTCACGGCAGGCGCCTCAGCCACTGACAAACTGGTCGTGATCAGTTGGAATCAGAACCTGCTCTATCCCGCGGGTCATCTCGCCCAGGATCTGATTTACAAGACCACCTTGAAACTTCCCGAAGGCTGGAAGTTCGGGACCGCTCTTCCGATTGCCCATCAGGGCGGCAACACGGTCGAATTCAAACCCGCTTCGTTGAATCGCCTGGTCGATTCACCGGTCAGCAGCGGAGAGTACTATCGTGTCATCAACGTGACTCCGCCGGGAGAGCCGATCCATCATGAAATCGACCTGGCTGCGGACAGCGAAGCGGCTCTCAATATGAGTCCGGAGCTGAAACAGGATTACACCAACCTCGTGGCTGAGTCTGGAAAGCTGTTTGGGTCGCGCCACTATCGCGACTATCATTTCCTGCTCACGCTGAGTAATCACGTCGCGCATTTTGGGTTGGAACACCATGAGTCTGACGACAGCCGTGTGGGCGAATTTTCACTGATCGATCCTCAACCGCGCCTCAACATGGCTATGTTACTGCCGCACGAATTTGTCCATTCCTGGAATGGCAAGTTCCGCCGACCGAAAGATTTGAGCCCGGCCTATTACGAGCAGCCGCAGAAGACCGACATGCTCTGGGTCTATGAAGGCTTGACGGAATATCTGGGCGATCTCTTGACGGCGCGCAGCGGCCTCTGGACTCCGGGCCAGTATCGCCAGAACCTCGCATTGATTGCCGCCCAATACGGTCCCGGCCGGCCCGGGCGCACCTGGCGTCCTCTGATAGACACCACCTCTGCCGCTCAGCTTCTCTACTATGCACCTGAAGAATGGAGCAACTGGCGGCGTGGCGTGGACTTCTACGACGAAGGAGTTCTGCTCTGGCTCGATGTCAACACCATCATCCACCAGCGGACCCATGGAAAGAAATCTTTGGACGATTTCTGCCGGCTGTTTTACGGAGGTCCAAACGAAGGGCCGCAACTGAAGACGTACACTTTTCAGGATCTGGTTGACGCATTGAACAAGATTGCTCCTTATGCCTGGGCAGACTTCTTCCATAAGCATCTGGATTCGATATCCCCTGAAGCGCCCTTGGGCGGCATTGAAAATAGCGGCTGGAAGGTGATCTACACCAGTGTCGAACCGCCTTTGTTGAAGAATTCCGAGGAAGTCCGCAACAATATGAACGAGGACTACTCGATTGGTCTGACCCTGAAGGATGATGGTACCGTCGAAGATTCAATTGTCACCAAGCCGGCTTATAAAGCGGGTATTTCTCCAGGTATGAAGGTGATCGCGGTGAATGGCCGCCAATTCACACCCCAGGTGCTGCGCCTGGCGCTGAAAGCCGGTACGACTTCGAGTGAGCCGCTCCGTCTGCTGGTCGTGAATGATGGTTACTACAAAACATGCACGATCGACTATCACGGCGGCGAGCAGTTTCCGCACCTGATCAGAGATGCCAGCAAGCCCGACTTTCTTGACCAGATGCTGAAACCTCTGACGGTACAGTAGGCGTGAGCACACCTCTGTGCTGCCGATCGGAGTATCCGAATGGTTTTAGAGCCATGCTGATCTTGAGATATGGATTGCAGAGCGTGTGCCGTTCACTGAAGCGCACAGCTTCGGTCTGCAGTGCGATCGGGTTTTGCCTCTTTGTCCTTCTTGCTGTGCCGGCAGATGGACAGGGTCCGACGTTGTCGCCAGCACCCGGCGCCCGGATTGTCACCCTGACGCGCCACCGCGGGTATTTCAACGAGCCCTCGGTGGCGATCAACCCTGGCAATTCCCAACAGGTGGTTGTCGCATATCAAACCGGCGCCCGCATTGCCTATTCGCAAGATGCCGGCGCGCACTGGCGAACCGCTGACGGAACATTGCCTCGCCACTATGCTGTTTCAGGTGATGTCTCCGTGGCTTATGACAACCGGGGCCACGCATTCCTTTGTTACATTGCTTTTGACAAGCTTGGGACAGAAAACTACTGGGGGCATAACGCCACTCGCAACGGAGTGTTTGTACGCCGCTCGCTGAATGGCGGCCAAACCTGGGAACGTCCTGCCGTCCCGGTATTCAAACATCCCACCAAGCCCGGCATTCCTTTTGAGGACAAGCCTTACATCGTGGCCGACAACACGCATGGGCCATATTCCGGCAATCTTTACGTGGGGTGGACGCAGTTCACGCTGACGCATTCAGTGATTCTCTTTTCTCGTTCAGTGGACGACGGGGCGACGTGGTCCAAGCCCATCCGGATCAGCACCCAGGCGGGATTGCCTCGCGATGACAACGGCTCCGTGGAAGGATTTTCCGGCGTGGTTGGCGCGGACGGCACGCTTTATGTGGTATGGGCGGGCGGCACCCATCTTGTGTTCACATACTCGAAGGACGGTGGCCGTACGTTTGCGCCCTCGCGCGGCCTCATTCCGATTGCGCCACCTTACTTCCACATTTCCAATATTGACCGGACTGACGGTTTCCCGTCGGTTTCCATCGATCCCCACGGGGCAAATGGTGCGGGTCTTCTTTACGTCACGTGGAGCGATTACCGCAATGGCGACGTTGACGTCTTCTGCTCAACGTCCTCCGACCGCGGCCAGACATGGACGCCTGCAGTCCGAGTGAATTCTGACGCGATTCACGACGGCCTTGACCAGTTCTTCCAGTGGCTGGCGGTTGACCCGGTGACGGGAGCCGCAAACATCGTTTTCTATGATCGACGAAACGACCCGGATAACCAGAAAGCAGACGTGGTTCTTGCTCAGTCCACTGATCACGGGCGTACTTTTCATAACTACCTCTGGATGGGCGAATCGTTCGATCCCAATAATGACTTCATCGGCGATTATACCGGGATCGCCGCCTACAACGGGCGAGTTTACGGAGCCTGGACGGAAGAGCGGCCACGCTCCGTCCGGCATCAGGCTGGAAGCCCGTTACACCGTACCGTGGTTCGCGTCGGCATTGCCGACTTTTCTCGTCCCGGCAATTCCCACTAGCCGCGCATTGAGGTTTCCCAAATTCCAGGCAAGACCCTTTGCTTCGTAGGGCTCCGGTCAGCGCGAAATGCGCGCCGTTTGTCGATCAGCTACCCGCCTGATGCAACAGGCGAGGAGCTCTTTGACCCAGTATCAGGGCATTCTTAGATTCTCTATCGAGAAGGTGGGGCCATCCCATAGCGGGAATAATCTGTCCAGTGCGTGAAGCGGGAAAACCGTTACAAATGAGGGACCCTGCGGGATTTCATTTCTTCAAGGTGATGTTTCAGCCGTTCCAGAACTTCTCTGTCTTCACCTTCGCACAACTTGCGATCGATCTCCGTGAGGGCGAAGTGGATGATGTCGTGGTGGTGAATCTCTTCCGGTTCCAGGCGGGCGCTGCATTCCAGCCAGATCTTGTGCAGAAGGTCAATTTCATTCGGTGTCAGATGGGGTGCGTGCGGGCCCAGGTAATAAACCTCTTCCTGCCCGCGCGGTGAATAAACTTCCACTGTCAGTTGCGGTTTAGGATCCCGCAGGTTTTCCCAGGCCAGGCCTGCCCGGCGAGCTTCTACCGCAGGAGACATCTTTGTCGACGATCCCAGGACGATCGAGGACGATTGCAGGTTCTGAGCGGCTCGTAAAATGCCGTCCCACACGTCTGTAGCCCCGACTACGGCCAGTTTCACGGATTTGCCGTATTTCTCCGACAATGCCAGCGCGCGAGTGAAGAGTTCCTGCTCATAAACCGTAAACAACTGCTCCGGCTCCAGTCCATGCTCGCCGGAACCGGCCCGCAAGAGAACCCGAATGTGGAGCACCACAACATCCTGCCGCTCGATGTCGACGCGCTCCAGAACCGAAGCCAGGTGGTAAAGCTTGAAATAATCCGGGACGGGCACCAGGATGTTGCCAGGTCTTGATCCAACCCCTTCGGGTGTGATTTCTTCACTTGGCTCCAGATTGAACTGGTCGAGCTCACCGCGCGCCGCCCTTCGCTGGGAATGTTTTTCCGAGATAACGAAAAGCGCATAAAACAGCAGGGTGAAAGTGACACCGGTAACGGTGGCGACTTGTTTTGTAAACAGGTTGATGGTGGCGGTGGCAAACAGGGTCACGGTAATAAACGCCAGTCCCACAGGAAACTCCAGGCGACCCAGCCTTGGGTTCGCCGGCACACGGAACTCGCGCGGTCCGGGCCGGGTGAAGCGAAGCACCAGGACGCCCAGTCCTTTCATGGCGAAACTCCAGATCACTCCGAAGGCATAAGCTTCGCCGAGAAGAATCACATTGCCGCGACTGAGGAAAATGGTCAGCAGTTGCAGCGCAACCACCAGGTTGATGATCCGGTGCGAGGTCCCGAAGCGCGGATGCGGTTGTCGAAACCAGTCTGCCAGAACACCGTCTTCTGAAACGCGATTCAGAACTCCGTTGGAGCCGACGATGGCCGTATTGACGGCGCCCGAAAGGATCATGATTCCGACGATCACCACGAAACCATGGAACAGCAGGCGAAGCATCACGGGCCCCACCACGTTCATCGCCAGGCCGCCGATCAGGTTGTCTTTGTAACTCAGCCGCGTGGCCGCATTTGGGATGATCATGAAGGCGAAGAAGGATACGAGCGAGGTGAAGACCATGCTGAAGATAAAAACGATAAATGCGGTTTTCTTGAGGTTTGGCAGCTTGGGATGTTCGATTTCGCGGTAAACCTGAGCGAGCGTTTCCAATCCGCTCATGGCCAGGACGGAGTGGCCGAAGGCCACCAGGATGCCGATGATCCCGATGATCTCCGGCAGGTGGCTGGAATACAGCCATCCCTCGGCTTCGATGGAAAAATGCAGGTTGGAAGGCACAGGAAGCGGTGGAAGGTGGCCACCCCTGACCCAAAGCGTGTATCCGCACCATCCGATCATCAGGATCACGAGGATGGTGGTGAACTCCATAATGCGAATGGCCTTTTCGCTGGACTCCTCAATACCTTTGACGTTTTC
>JARRJI010000049.1:6476-22793 GCA_037379595.1 Acidobacteriota bacterium
TCGCTGGACTCCTCAATACCTTTGAAGATTTCCCACCAGAAATAAAGCGTCACGGCCGCAGCGAACAAGGCTGAAGTGGAGTTGGTGGGCAGTACGATGTTGATATGGGCATACTGCAGAAGTTCGTTGACGAAGCCCACCAGATACTGTCCCGCGGAGACGCCGCTGATCGGGCCCGTAAGGATGTAATCGAACATCAACGCTGAGACTGAAATCTTGGCCAGCGTGCCACCCATGGCTTCCTTGACCACGCGGTACACGCCTCCGCGTACGAACATGCTGCAGCTTTCGACGTACATCTGGGCAACTGCATATGCGAATAGCATGACGGCCAGGATGAACCACGGAGCCGAGGGTCCAATCGCCTGCTCGGCAATGCCACCAGCGTAGAAAGCTGACGAGGCGAGGTCGTTCAGGACGATCGCAGCCGCGCGCCAGAAGGAGATGAACGTCAGCATGGCCGTGGTGGCCACCATCACGCGTGGCAGCGTTACGACTCGTTTTTGACGAGGTTGATCTGAAGGGTTATTTCCCATCGATGGGCACGCTGGGATTAAGGATTCCGGCGGTTTTGGTTAGAATTCGGAAGTTTGGCACCTGTGACTGCCTCGCCCGAGGCTAAAACTAGTCATCATAGCGGAATCTTTTTTTCTCAGACAAGAGCGCGTTTTCTGTGAGATTAATTTCCGCCCGAAAAATGAAAAAAGAAGTGCGAGGGTTGGCTAAGATCTTTTCCTGTATAGAGTTACCTTGAGCTTCGAAGGTTTGTTCTTATCGAGTCGAGTACCCGAGGAATCAGGATACGCACAAGGTCGGCAGGTTGGTCTGCTTTGTCGCATGAAACTAAAAACCGCGCCCGAAAACGGACTCCGGGCATCCGTATGACAAGCCGTGGTGCCTTTGCCAAGGATCGAAAGACACGATCGGCGTTCTTCTGCAGACGGGACTCTACACTCGGTGTATGCCCGGCAACCAGGTCTGACTATGAATTGTGAAGAGCGGACCGCTCTTTTCAAATGGCTCAGCCGCCGCCTGAGGGGGCTCTTTTCAAATGGCTCAGCCGCCGCCTGAGGGGGCGCACGTGCCGACCGAGGCTCTGGACGATGTTCCTGCGGTCGCGAACGCTGAGAACTGCTGCTCCGTGCTCTTTGACCCGCAGTGAGGGCACACAGGCGCTTCCTGATTCTTTCTCAGGACCAGCTTTTCAAATGTTTTTTTGCACTTCTGACATGTGTATTCGAAGATGGGCATAGAGGACCTTTACCTGCCGTTTTGGTCTTTGGGGGTTTCATCACGATCCGACCGGACCGGTGGGTTCACAGATCAAGTGTAGCGAGATACGCCGGGAATCCTGGGCAGGACAAGAAACCACAGCACCATGAAGACAACGAAAACGATTGCTCCTTCCATGACTCGAATTATACACCATGAGCGGGCTGGCTTTTCAAATGATTGTAACCAACCGATCACGGGATCTTAACCTTGTGATACACCTCACTCCGCATGCTTCGAGGCCATCTTTCTGCACTGTTTTGCATCGAGGCTTGCCCTGATGGTTGGGGCGTGATAGATTGCCGAACTTGCAGCAGAAATCTAGGTCTTAGCTTGTCGCTTTAATCTTGAATACCAATACTGGGAGATCTCCATGGATCCTTTGACAAAAGTTCAAATCGGAAAGACTCCTCTGCGGGTGACTCGTTTGGGTTTGGGTGGCGCGCCGCTCGGAGGCCTTTTTGAGGATGTTCAGACTGACTCTGCCGTCGCCACGATACGGCGTGCGCTGGAACTGGGCATCAATTTCTTTGATACCGCACCCCTTTACGGGCATGGCAAGAGTGAGATGCGAATGGGCGAGGGGCTTGGCGGAGTCGCGCCCGATTCGCGTGTGCTGGCCACAAAAGTCGGGCGGGTGCTCGAACCGGTTGAGCCCGGCACGATGGCGAAGGACGAGTTTGACAACCCGGCACCGTTCAAGCCGGTATTCGATTTCAGTTTTGACGGCGTGATGCGTTCATTCAACGAGAGCCTGAAGCGGCTCAACCTTGACCGGGTGGATATCCTCCACATCCACGACCCGGATGACTATTACGAGCAGGCGATCGGAGGCGCTTATCCTGCCCTGGACCAGCTCCGCAAGGAGGGGCGGATCAAGGCCGTCGGCGCGGGAATGAATCAGGCTGAAATGCCCGCCCGGTTTGCGCGCGCCGGTAATTTTGATTGCTTCCTGCTGGCAGGCCGCTACAGCCTGATTGACCACACAGGCCTGAAAGAGCTGCTGCCGCTCTGCCTTGAGAAGCAGATCAGCATCATTATCGGCGGGCCTTACAACAGCGGGATCCTGGCCACGGGAGCGGTGCCGGGCGCAAAGTTCAACTACGCCGACGCTCCGCCTGAAATCATGGAGAAGGTACGGAAGGTCGAGGAAGTCTGCGCGCGCCACCAGGTCCCCATGAAGGCGGCGGCCTTGCAGTTCCCGCTGGCTCATCCGGCAGTAGCTTCGATCATCCCGGGAGCGCGGTCGGTGGCTGAACTGGAAGAGAACTTCCGCCTGATCAGCCATCCCATTCCAGGCGATTTCTGGGCTGATCTGCGCAAATCGGGCATCATCCCGGCCGAAGCGCCCACGCCGTAGGGTGAGGGCGGGCAAGAGGCGCAACTGCAGCGAAGGGCTTGATGGTTTCTGTTGTCCCTCACAAGAAGTAACAAGTTGTCATCCGGTAAAAGTCCTCTTCGTGCAGAATGATCCAGCGGCTTCGCACGCTTGCTGCAAGGAAGTTTCATTTCACATGTGATTCGCAACGCCCACGAGGGCAGAGGCGACCACCAGGACCAGCATACCGGGGGCGTTGGCGATAAAGCCACCCGCTAATGCCACCATCCAGACGGCGTTCAGGGCCCCAAAGTCGCTGGCGCCGGTTGCAAGTCCGGCCTTGACCACCGGCTGGCTGAAGGCAAAGGCCATGTTGAGCATCGCGGAAAAGATGCCGCTGAAAACGCAGATCAGCAGGCCGGCGCGAAAACTGCCTTTCTCGAGGGCGACGGGCTCAGCGGAAATGCTTTCATCCCGTTTCTTGCCTGCGATGGCGGCAAAGCCAACCCCGACAAGCAGCGTGATGACGGACAGGATGACGGTCAATCCTTTCGGAGTGAAAACCAGTTGAGGAGTGTTGGCAACCAGGGGCACGAATGTTCCGATGGCGGCTGTTACGCCCAACAGGACTGAAACTCCCATCGCCATCCCCATCCGGGCAACGCCCAATCCTGAAAGCACTCCGCCGATACCCCACCCGGTCCCGTAAAGAAAGACCATCGCGACAGCCGACCCCGGAGCGCGCTCGAGCATTTCGGCAAGGTGTGGAACCGTAGCGACTGCCAGCGCAACCGGAAGAATGAGCAGGGCGAACAGCGCGTACAGGGCCCAGATATTCTCCCACTTCCAGGGATTGACATACTTCAAGCCCAGGAAATACGTGCCCTGCATGATTCCGCCCACCACGACCAGCGAAAACCCCATCCATTCGCTCATGAAGTTCTCTCCTCCTTCCGGGTTCAGTGCTCCAAGTCTGCAAAACGGCAGGTCTTTAACGGAGATCTCTTAGCTTTCCCTGATCAGCATCAGCCCCTACGTCCTCGTTGTTATTCCAGGGTCAGAATGCCCTTGATGTAATCTTTGCGCGCGAAATCCTGTTCGAAGGCCCGGCGAATGTCTTCCAGGCTTGTATAGCGATGCGTGACCAGCGGCGCCACCTGAATCCTGCGGGAGTGCACCAGCTCCTTCGCCCGCCGGTAAGTTGTGGGATGCCCATCCGGATCAAATCCGCCCGACGCTCCAACAGGTGCGATGAGGATCGGTTCCATAAACAGAATGTTTGCAAGCAGACCGATGTCACGCCCCTTGTGCCCATGGCCATAAAGCACGACCGTGGCCTGTTTGCGAATCAGGCTCGGCATCTGCTCAAAAATGACGGAATGGCCGCACGCCTCGACCAGGAAGTGAATTTTCTCGCCGTGGGTCAGTTCCCGAACGGCTTCACGCAGATCCTGTTGCTCAACGTTGATCGGAGTTCCACCGAACTTCCGTACCAGATCGAGATTCTTTTCCCGAATATCGCTGACCAGTATGAGCCCTTCAAAGTTCGCGACGTTGCGCAGGTATTGAAGAAAGTAAATGCCGGCCGGCCCCGCCCCGCAGATCAGGACGTTTTCTATCCGCTCATCGCCCCCGAACGTATAGCGCGCATTGGCCTGGCCGGCCCGCTCCATGGCGTGCAGGACGCAACCGACCGGTTCAACCAGCGCCCCAAGATCCGTGGGCATTTCAGGTGGCAACACCAGGCAATTGGGCGCGGGCATGGCGATGTACTCGGCAAGAGCTCCCTGCAATCCCGTGATTCCATGTTCGCCGTAATACTCGCATTGATGCGAATTCCCGGTGGCGCAGTACGGACAGAGAGTTTTGCGTCCCAGGCTGACGCAATTGAGCCCCTGGTCGCAGAGGACCAGATCGCCCGCCTTCAGGTCTCTGACCTCCCTGCCTACCTCTACGACCTCGCCGCTGTATTCGTGCCCGAGGATTTGAGGTCCCTCGCCGAGCGGGATCGGCCGACCCTGGCCGTTCAGGTTGTAATTCCCATGCCCCTTGTAGATGTGAAGGTCAGTGCCGCAAACTCCGACCGCCTTGACTCGAAGCATGACCTCGCCAGGGGCAAGCGACGGGTCGGGAATATCCTGGACTGCCAGTTTTTCGACGTCCTGCAGGACTGCTGCTTTCATATCAACCTCGGTGCGGCGTTTGTTTCTTGCCGTTCCTCAAGTTCCGGCTGCGGCTTATCATACGCCAGGTTGGGCGCCGACGGTCCACCTCGTGCCGGTTCGGAAGTGCATCTTCCGGGGATACCCGTACGGACATTTTCAGGAGTTTCCGGCTATCGATGAATTCCTCTGGTCGAACTGTCGCAGGTTTTCTCCCAACTCTTTACGCTGCAAGGTCGCTCGTATCGATTTCACCGTGGCTCCGGAGCCGCTCGAAGATCTCCGCTGTTTCCCCGATTCCATCTTCCAGCGGTGTTCGCGCAACTTCGCCGATGTCGCGAATGAGGGCGCTGTCATCGAAATCGTAAGCAATAGGAATGGGTTTCCCCTCGGCGCGGATCAGCTCTTTGGATTTGGGAAGCAGGCGATTCAGGGTGGCGAGAAAGTCATCCATCTGCGTGACTGCTCCGCGCAGGGTATAGGTCCTGGCACCTTCGATTGGAGTTTCCGCACAGCGCAGAAATATCTCCGCTGTGTCTTTGGCGTACTGCATGTCGAACCCGCCCGTAAACCGGATCGTATAAGGACGGCCAACGACGGTGGCCTTGATGGCCTTGGTCGGTCCTGAAGTGATTCCCTGGTCTCTGCCTACGCCATAAACGGTGCCGGGCCGCAGGCCGACGCTCGAGATGCCGTCGCTCAGGAAATAAATGCGGGCATTGCCTTCGTTCGCCTGCTTAAACACTCCATAGTGAGTGTTGGGCTGAAGGGGCGCCCCCTCGGGCACCTTGACATGGCCGTAAAATTCTTCCGGCCCGAAAACCGCGACCGAGCTTGCGTACACGATACGCTTGACCTGGTCGCGCCGCTTGCGCACCACCTCAAACGCGTTCACCGTTCCAACCACGTTCACCAGCGCCCCCAGGCGCGGATTGGCTGCGCACGCCGGAACCTGAAGTGCGGCCAGGTGGATCAGGTGTGTAATCCCGTGCTCCGCCACGGCCCGGTCCAGATTGTCAAAGTTTGTGATGTCTCCCTGCACAAAGCGGATTTGCTGCAGTTGCTCTTCGGAGAGCAGTTGCTCCAGCCTGTGCGCTTTTGCGTCAAGATCATAAATCCACGGTGTGTCGCCTCGCTCAATCAGCTTCCGCACAATCCACGAGCCGATGAATCCCTTGGCGCCGGTAAGAAGATAACGAGAACCGCTTATTGAAGCATTTGAATTAGTCATCATGGGCAAGATTATATGGGGTTCGGGCAAAAGTTTCCAACCGGAAGAACCTAATGGCCCGAACACATCCCTTTGATTTGAGCGAAGCCAAGGCAGAACTCAAGGGCAGGATTCAGCGAAGACAGTTTGCAGAATTCCAATCGTCCTCATTGCCACCGCAGAGGTCGCGACACCCCCACACGTTGTCCCGCAAGCCTTGGGGGGCGGAATAAAGATCAAGCTCCCGTGTGGCTTCGAGGAACGCTGACCCGTTTTCAATTCCTCGCAACCAGCGACGGGCTCCGGAGGCAGTTCCGGCCTTCGGCGTCCGTCGTGGCTTTCATTGAAACGCGCACGCGCTGATGAGACTTGGACCTTAACCTACAACGCTGATGCTCTGAGCAATATCCCCAGTCGGACGGGGAACAAAAGTAACCGTTGCCTTCCTCTGCGTATGCCCGAGCAACTGATCGAAAGTCGCAGGTAATCCATCGATTTCGATCCTGGTTTTCGGAGTGACGGTTATATCGTAAGGAACTCCACCGGAGGCTTCCACAACGACCAGATTCTTGTCTACTTCGATCAGCGTAATTTCTCCCTGGATGGTCTCCGGCTTGTACGAGTTCCAATTCGGCCGCTCGGCGCTCGTTGACGCCGGTGGGCTTTTGGTTCTCTGCGCACTTGCTGTTTGGACGCCCAACAGCAGGGCGAAAGGAATGATCAGAAGCAACGCCAGTTTCTTCATGTTTGGCTACCTCCTTGTTCTTTTGCCTTTATGGATATCATTACATATTTCTTGTTCAACTATTAGATGCTTCCGGACCGTGCCGGGGGGTTGCAACAAAAGCAGCCGGTGGAAAATTATGCTAGACTTTTAGGGCTGACTTGGAAGCAGTAAGCCGGGAGTTGGTTTGACCTGCCTCAGGCATGCTTCTTTTAGCCCTCCATGGAAACCATGCGAATTCTGCTGACGAATGACGATGGGATTGGCGCCGCCGGCCTTAAAGCGCTGGAGCGGGCGCTAATCCCGCTGGGCGACGTCACTGTGATTGCGCCGGACGGTGAGCGAAGCGGTTCCAGCCAGTCCCTGACTCTGCACCAGCCTCTGCGGGTCAGGAAGATTGACGACCATCACTACGCCGTGGCTGGGACTCCGACCGATGCCGTGATTTTGGCCATCTATCAGCTTCTGCCGCAAAAGCCCCATCTTGTGGTTTCCGGCATCAACCCGGGAGGGAATCTGGGTGAGAACCTGATCTACTCCGGCACAGTGGCCGCCGCGCAGGAAGCGGCCCTGCACGGTGTGCCGTCGCTTGCCATCTCGCTGGCCTCCCGCAAAGCCGAGGATTACAGCGGGGCAGCCGCATTTGCCCTTGAGCTGGCCGGCAGGGTTCTGCGGGAAGGGCTTCCTCCGGGCATCGCTCTGAATGTGAACGTTCCGAACGGTGCAATTCGCGGGGTCCGCCTGACTCGCCAGAGCCAGAAAATCTCTCAGAACCTTGTGTGCGAAAAGAAGGACCCGCGCGGAAGGCCGTACTACTGGCTGGACGAAACTCTTGAACACCATAAGGTTGAGCCCGATTCCGATTACGCCGCCATCTTTGCGCATGAAATTTCCATCACGCCGCTCGAAGTCGACCGCACTCACTACGCCAGCCTCAATCACCTCTCTGCCTGGTTACCCGGCCTGCAGCAGACCATCAAGCGCTGACAACAACGCATCAGCCCAGCCATTTATTTGGATGGTGGAGTTTGCGTCCAGCCTTGGCCGATTCCTTAACGATGCAGGCGGGATTTCTTGCTGCGTAGTGGAGGAGGGAGGGTTGTAGCGGCGATGCCATCCGGTTGCCGCGGCTGGCGCGGTTCCACTAAGCGGCGATGGCAACAACCATCTTCCCGAGGCCGCGCCGTTGTTGCGCTTTTCCTGTGTATGACAGAGACGCCTGGTGGGGCGACGAAGCCTGTGACATCTTCAACCACCGTGGCAATGACGCCGGAGAATTCATGTCCGGGTATGGCGTGGACCCGTCTCTCCCCGGCCTTGTTGTGAGAAGTGGGGTACCAGAGCAGTTCCGTAGGTGTCACGCCGGCCGCGTAAACGCGAATGAGGAATTCGCCCCCGCTTGGCTGAGGTTGCAAGAGGTTCTCCTCAACCAGCACCGGCGGCGCATAGGAATCCGTCAAGCGCAAGACCCGCACGACTTACCTCCGTCGTGTCGGCATGCGTTCATGTTATGGATTCTTTGCTGAAATCTTTAACTTGCCCCAAGGCTCTCCAGCGTGGCGGAGCGCCAAACCAAAGGCGGGCCGCGCTTCTCCCGTTTGTACCCGAAAGGTCTGGAGATCCGGCCCCACGATGGAATCGCTGCTGTGCTTACGCCGCCTTGGCCTGAACGAAGCTCTCCCAGAGCGAATCTGGAATGCTTTTCTCAAAGGCGACGCCAAACTTAGTGTGAATCTTGTCCTTTGCTGAGCGCGTCCAGATCACACGGCCGCGGATCGCATAGCGAAGGCTTGGGTGAAGGATGAATCCGATCTCTTCACCGGGCACAACGCGATGTTGTGAGGTAAACTCCCCACCTGTCTCGCATAGCGCCAGGACAACCGCAGGATTTCGGACCTTTTGTTCGGACGACTCTGTCAAAAGAGTTACACCTAAAGGCAAGTCCACTCTGGCAAATGGACAAGTATCGTAACCGTTCCGCTTACGCACTATAATCCCCCCCTCAACCCCATAAACTATAATGATTAGACATACGATGCCCCAATCGTGACTGAATGTCAATCCGTACTGCATGGTTAATGATTGTTAAGCAAAATGGTGCAGCAGGCAGGGAGCGACAATATCGGTAGAGAGCCGGGCAGTTCGGTTCTGACGGTGCCCCGCAAAACGTCGCAGCCTGTACAGGTTCCCGCGCGTGTGTTAGTTTTCCAAGGAAGGCAATTGCATGGAGACAACAGGGAATATTCGAGTTCGATTTGCGCCAAGCCCGACGGGTTATGTCCACGTGGGCAACGCCCGCACGGCACTGTTCAACTGGTTGTTTGCCCGCCATCATGGTGGAGTTTTCGTCCTTCGTATTGAAGACACGGATGTTGAGCGGTCAGAACAGCGTTACGAAACGCAGTTATTGGAAGATTTGAAATGGTTTGGCCTCGATTGGGATGAGGGCCCCGACCGTGGAGGACCTTTCGGCCCCTACCGCCAGTCGCAACGCCAGGATCTGTACAAACAGCATTCGTTGCAGCTCGTCGAGCAGGGACGGGCTTATTACTGCTTCTGCTCTCCCGAACAGCTTGAAGACGAGCGCCAGAAGGCTTTGGAAGCCGGGCGCCAGCCGTTGTATTCCGGCCGGTGCCGCAAGATCCCGAAGGACGTCGCCGCCGCCAGAGTGAACGCGGGTGAGCCGGCCGCAATACGCCTGGAGATTATGGAGTGGTCTTTTAGCTGGAAAGACCTTGTGCACGGCGAAACCAGTTTCTCCGGCGAAGTCATCGGCGATCCCATCCTGGTACGGTCGGGCGGAGTCCCGGCGTATAACTTTGCGGTGGTGGTGGACGATCACCTGATGAACATCACGCATGTGATCCGCGGGGATGACCACATTTCCAACACGCCGCGCCAATTGGCCGTTTATCACGCCTTTGGATGGGAACCGCCGGCGTTCGCCCACCTCTCGACGATTCTTGGCAGCGACCGCGCGCGATTGTCCAAGCGTCACGGCGCCACTTCCCTCGAAAGCTTCCGGCGGATGGGCATTCTTCCCGAGGCACTGCGCAACTACCTGACGCTGCTGGGGTGGTCGCCGGCGGACGGGAAAACCGAAATTCTGAACACAGAGGAACTTGTCCGGCAGTTTTCCCTCGACCACATCATCAAGAGCGCTGCCGTGTTTGACCAGGAAAAATTGAACTGGCTGAACCGGCATTACCTGAAGCAGTTGCCTTTGGCGAAGGTGGCGGAAATGAGTGTTCCGTTCCTGGTGGAAGCGGGGCTGCTGCCGGCGGCTGTAACAGCTCCCGTGCAGGAATGGCTTGAGCTGGTGGTGGAAGCAGTAATCAACAAGATTGATTATCTCAGCCAGCTTCCGGAAGCCGCAAGTCTGATCTTTGAGTACGACGCCCGCAAAGCTACGGAGCTCCTCGGTATGGCGGAATCGGATGACAGCACCGGAACACGTCAGGTCCTGAAGCGCGCCGTTTCCAAAATCCTCGAGGAGCAGCACGTCACCTATCCGCGGTTCCGGGAGATCCTCAAGGAGGTCCAGAAGGAGACCGGCAGGAAAGGGAAGGAGTTGTTTCATCCCGTCCGCGTTGCTTTGACGGCGGCCGATTCCGGTCCCGAGCTCGAGAAACTTGTTCCGATTTTTGAGAAGGGAGCCAGACTGGGTCTGGTGCCACCCGTCAAAAGCGTGGCTGACCGGCTGCGTGAGTTTTCAGACATTGCCCACTTGTTCCCGTGCGGATGAATTCTGCCCGGCGCAGGCGACCAAGCTCCTTTATTCCCGCGACGGTCGGGCAATAACCGCTGACCTATGAACAAGACGCGCGATTCGCATTCCCTGGATGTGCTCTACGGCATCAACGCTGTTAAGGAAGCGCTTGGCTCGCGCCCGATCGATCACGTTGTGGTCCGTGAGGGTGCTGCGGGCAAGCGGACGCAGGAAATCCTGGACCAGTGCCGGTCGCGAGGAATTCCGGTCCGCTTTGCGCCGCGCCCGGCGCTGGACCGCCTGGCGCAAACCGGCCACCACCAGGACGTGGTTGCTGTCTGCTCGTCTAAAAAATACGACGATCTTGACACCCTGGTCCGGTGCGAGAGTCCGGCCTTGCTGCTGGTCCTGGACGGTGTTGAAGACCCTGCCAATCTGGGAGCGATTGTGCGAACGGCCGTCGGGGCGGGGGCGAGTGGCGTTGTGGTGGGCGAGCGGCGGGCCGCAGGATTGTCGCCCGCAGTGGCGCGAGCCGCTGCCGGAGCTCTGGAGCATGCCCGGGTCGCCCGGGTCAAGAATCTTGTCCGGAGTCTCGTGGAGCTCAAAGAGCAAGGGCTGTGGGTCTACGGACTGGAGGCGGGGGCGGAGAAGTCTTACCTGGATCTGGATTACAAGGTCCCCTGCGCGCTGGTGATGGGCGGCGAGGGCCGTGGCCTGCACCGCCTGGTCCGCGAAGCATGTGATCAACTGGCCTGTATTCCGTTGCGCGGCCCCGTGGAATCCCTCAACGTTTCCGTGGCAACGGGCATCGTAGTTTATGAGGCTTTGCGGCAACGCCTGGCCCGGTGAACCGCCTCGTACGCCGGGGCCAAAATAGGGAAGTTAGGGGTGTAACCCTCTCGCAATCGGGTACATCATAGTTACAGGGACGGAGAACGAATGTACGGGAAACGCGAAAGCCGTCATTTCGGATTTTACTCGGGCCTGATCAGTGTGTTCGCCGTGCTTTTTGTGTCCACCTCGCTGGCTCTGGCGCAGGCTGGCGTTGGGAAGGGGCAGGTTAGCCCTCAATCCGCCGATACGCCTCCCAAGGCCGACAGTCCCGGCGATAAAACGATCCAGCCTGGAATCCGAATCCAGTCCAACCTGGTTACTGCGCCTGTCACCGTCACCAACAAAGTGACGGGTGAATTCGTTTACGATCTGGACATGGGTGACTTCCTGATTCTGGATAATGGCAGGCCGCAGCAGATTACGGAGTTCGCCCGGGAACCGAACAAAGTCGCTGCCGTCATCCTGATCCAGAACAACGAGGCCGTGGAGCCCCTGCTGAATGAAATTAGGCAGCTTGCCCCCATGTTTTCCCAACTGATGCTGGGACCCAAGGGCGAGGCCGCGGTGATCACCTTTGGTACCACGATTCATGTGGACCAGCACTTTTCAAACTCCGAAGCGACCCTTGACAAAACGCTCCACACCATCACGGCGGATGGCACCAGGGCCCGGCTGAACGATGCTTTGATGCAGGCGATGAATCTGCTTGAACACCGGCCCCGGGGTGAGCGGCGGGTGATCCTGGTGTTCTCGAGCGGCAACGATTCGGGGAGCGAAACAGCAAACAGCGAAGTTGTTCGCCGCGCGACCAGAGCGCAAGTGGAGATCTACGGCCTGGGGCTCAGTCTGACCAAATCGTATCTCAGCCGCGACAAGCAGCCTATGAACGCTCCCAACACTCCTGAGAACGCAAGCGGTGCAATGCCGCCCACTCCTGGCGTTCCGAACACCCCCAGTTCTTCTATGGGAAGGTTCGGCGTGACTGTTCCCGCCACTGGAGCGATTAAGGCCGCAGTGCATGGAATTCCTGGAACCGTGCGAAAGAACGACGTCGAATCTTACGCCCGCCTTACTGGCGGCATTTTCTATTCGCAGTGGACCTCAAAGACGCTTCAAGTCCATCTGAGTGAAATTGCCGCAGACATCCACAGCCAGTACGTGCTGGCCTATGTGCCGGACGACCTCTCGGAAAACGGTTTTCACCGCCTGGAAGTTAGAGTCAGAAAAGATGGAGTGAAGGTGCGAACCCGCCAGGGATATTTCTACGAAGGTCGAAAGCGGTAGACAATTTGCAAGGGGATGATGAGGGCCCCGTTCGTGCCTCGGAAGGCGAGTCCGGTGATGAGCCGATACCGCACGCCAATTCCCATCTGCGCAATGATTGCCGTGCTGATGACCTCCTGCGCGCCCCGTGAAGTGCATGCCCCGGCGCCAGCCGCCCCGCGCCACACAACGGAATGGATCGACTTGCAGCCGGGATGGCGTGTGCGAGTCGTTACACCCGTCATCAAGTCGGACGACCATCTTGTAAAAGGCGGGAGCGTTGCTGGCCGTGGAGAGCTCCATGCAGGCGGCCAGAGCTCAGGCCAGGCGCCGCTTGCGGCCACCATCACGATCAAGACAGGAAACGATCTTGTCGGGTATGAGGTTTCGCTGTATGCCGTCAAGGCCCGGCGTGCCGGGGGAGTGCGGGTGGTTTTCAGTTCCGCGGTGATCTATAAAGGCGGGAAAAAGACTGAGCAGTCGCACCCGATCGTCCCGCTCTTCCGTCTCGCAGGGAAGGACAGGTTTGTGCGGATCCTTCACCTGGCATGGGGAAGTCACGGCGAACACGAAGCAGCGATCCTGGCGGCGAATCGCCGGAATCTGCTCGGTGCCTTCGCCAGGCAGGTGGAATACCACTCATCGGCTTGCGGCAATACACAAGACGTTTTTTGCTCCTGGATACCTGCGGGGATTGCCGTGATACCCCAGCGAAGGAAAATCGGCGGAGGCATTGAACAGTGGGTCGCTGCGTTTTGAAGTTTTCGCCAACCCTGTGCCGGGTCGTTCTCAGTCCCGGCCGCTTTTTATGGTGAGGCCGGTTTTGAGATCGATCTCAGCCAGGTAGGGGCGCATCGTGTCCGTTGCAACCTTCAGAATGATCGCGCGAGTCTCGCCCTTCTGTGAGTACAGCACTGTGAAATAGCCTTCGTGTTTGCTGCGCGAAGCGGAGGGCTTGATCGCCCAGTTGAGCTTCATCTTGCGAACTTGCTTGCTGACTTTTTCTCCGTACTCCATATGGCTGATGGAAGCGTACGGTACGGTGATCGAGCCTTCTGCGCTCTCGAACACCAGGGCCGCCCCGGTCACTTCCAGCTTGCCTTCACATCCTTTAGGCATTGATTCCGTGCCCGCGACATACTTGAACAGGGACGCCTTGTGCGAGCGCGCCTGAACCGAGGGGACAAGCAGGAGCAATGTGACCAGACTCAGAAACAGAATTGTCTTGATCCTCTTGTCTTTTCTTATGGGCATCACCTTTCCCCTCCTCCTCTGGCCGGTGGAGTGGGAGCAATTCAGCCGGACCCTTCAGGCTGCAGGCCCAGCGCCGCTCTGAATCCGCACAACATGGCGAAAAAAAGCCTTAACGGCTGGCTGATCCATCAGCGTGATCCACCAGCGCATGCACAAGCGGGACCCTGACAATCAAGTACCACGGCACAGCAAGTGCTCCCCAGTGCGCCGGCCGGAATTTCCAATGCCGGAGATTTTCTTGGGCCTGCTCAGCCTTTGAACGCTTCCCCTGCATAGGAACTGCATCCAGAACTTTCCCTTTCGCATTGACCAGTACTCTGAATTTTACATTGTCATCCGAGGGATCTGCCTGAGGGTGGGCGACGACCTCAGGGGGATGGATTTGCTTTTCCAGATAGCCCTCCGGATTGCTCGGGAAATGCGAATGCGGGCCAAACGAATGCCGACGTATCGCGAATTTCAGCGCAATGATGGCCCTGAACGGCGCGGGGCCTTCCGAAGAAATATATGGCCTGTAGCGCCACTTCTGGACCGCTTCGATAGCCGCCGCTGCAAGAATCGGCTCTCCTTCCACCACATGCAACTCAGCCACCTTACCCTTCGGGCTCACTGTGATTCTCAACCTGACGACCCCCTGGATGTAATTGACTCGCGCGACCGGAGGATAGTGGGGCTTGACTATACGGATCAGGAGTCGGTTTGCCGTTTGCTTGTCCAGCATTACCGCGCGCCGGGCGGCAGGGGTTGCCTCCGCGCCTTGCAGACCTGATGCGGCCAGAAAGACAGCCAGCAGAAAAGGAAGCCCGAAGACGTTCCTCCAGCGTGCCGAAATCAAACTACGGATTCGATTCAAGAATCACCTGCGCCACGACGTATCGATTTGCGTGGGAGATGGATATCAGAGCACGAGTGACGCCAAGCTCTTCCGCCACCTGGTGGGCGCGCCCGCTCAGCAGCAACTCCGGCTTGCCGCTTACGTGGTGCGTCACTTCCACTTCAAGCCAGCGGACGCCCTTGGCCCAGCCGGTGCCGAGCGCTTTAAAGGCCGCTTCCTTGGCGGCGAAGCGGGCGGCATAGCGTTCTGCTCTGTTCTTGAATCGTTCGCAGTAAGCGATCTCTGAGGGTGTAAAGATCTTGCGCGAAAACCGTTCGCCATGCCGCTCCAGAGCTTGTTGGATTCGCTCTGTCTCAGCAATGTCAATACCTGTCCCGACAGTCATCCTCCATCTTGGAGCGACTCGCTTAGTGGACGGAGCCCATCGTGCTCTGCCTCACTCCGACCCCAACGGGTTCGGGCTTGCAGGTCGCTTCGTATCCCTTCAAAGTATAAAAGATGGCTTTATCAAAAAAACATCCAATCAGGTGATGCAATTCCTGTTCCTGAAGAAGATCGACAGCCGAGTCTACCATCCCGGAAGTCCGAATGTAATCCCGCAAGTGGTATTTCTTCAAAATAAGAGAGTAAATGACTTCGCTGGCCGGAATTTCTTCCTCACAGCGCAGCCTGGCAAGACTGTAATAAAAGGCTTCAATAGTCTCTTCGGACAACTGCGTCAGCCATCGGCCAAGATTTCGATACACCTCGTACGCCTGGTCGTGAAGCTCACGAGCAGAAAGTTCGTGCAACGACGGTGTTCTCGGATTTGTTTTGAGATCTTGGATTACGCTCCTTGTAAGCTCATCTGCATGATCTTGGATTCTTTGAACAAGTCTTGATGAAAGTATCATTATAAGTGTTCACCCCACGAATTAGAAAAATTTACCCCGTCTAACCTTACCAGACCGAATCTTCAAATTCAAATAGGAGCAAAAAGTGATTTCCCGGCCCCCCTTCCACGGGCGGAAGACCCTTGACCGGCCCTCATTATGAGAGTCCTTCATGAAGATTTCGTCAGTCTGACGGGGAGACTTCGGACCGTGCTATATTCAAACGTTGGATGCGGAAAACTTCAATATCGTTTCACCGGAGGGTCTCGCCTGGCTTGAATGCGCGGCGTTCGCGCGAATTCCGTGGCTGGTTCACGGATTCGGAACGCGGCAGGGCGGGGAATCGAAGTCCGCGCCTGCCGGACAGGACTCCGCGATAAGTTCAGGTGCCGGGCATCCCCGGGTTGTGCACAAGCGCCGCCGGTTCCTGCAGGCCCTTGGGGCCGGAGACTTTCCGCTGGCCCTTCTTCATCAGACTCACTCGACCATCATCTATTGCGTGTCGCAGACTTCCGACGGCCTACTTCAATATCAGCTTGCCGGAAATCCTTTGCCTGAAACCGGCGACTCACGCGCGCGTTCGGGTGATGCTCTAATGACCCGGCACGCGGATGTCATGCTCGGCGTTCGAGTCGCGGATTGCATGCCGATTCTTATTGCCGATCGAGAAAGGCGAGCCGTTGCGGCCGTTCATGCGGGGTGGCGCGGTGCGTTGAACCGGATTGTTGAGAAAGCTGTTGGGGAGATGTGCCGGACGTTCCATTCGCAGCCGGAAAACCTGCTGGCGGCCATCGGGCCGTCGATCCGGGCTTGCTGCTACGAGGTGGGGCCGGAAGTTGTCGATGCTTTCTGCGGGAGCTTTCC
>JARRJI010000050.1:0-21260 GCA_037379595.1 Acidobacteriota bacterium
GGCGATCAGGTCGGAGCGCAGCGTGCGCAGTTCCGCGGCGGCATCGGCGACGACGCGCCCCGACCGGAAATGTCCCGCATCATCCGCGTCGACGATCTGTCTCTCGATCGTCGCGAGAACGGCGGGCTGCTGCCCTGCATCGACCGCCAGCCACAGCTCGCGCGTGCTGGTAGTCGACGGCACTGCATCAAGATCGACGCGCTCTTGCAGCGCGCGCAGATCGGCCACTACAAACGGGGAGGACAGGGTCGGGAACTCATCCACGATCGCGCGCACCTCGAAATCGTACGGCCGCGTGCCCAGGTAGTACTGAACCGTGTCCCCAACGCTGAGGTCCCCCGGCGGCGCGCCTGCGGAGGCGAGAAGCGGGATCGCATCCCTATCTCCACCGCGAAGCACGGCCACCAGTTCGCTCATCGGCTTTCCCCCGACACCAGGAGGATTAGTCTAAGCTCCGCTTTGTTTCCGGTTTGTTTTTCAACGACCCTTTAGTTTCAATAAGTTGGCCCGCTTTGTTTTCCGGTTTGTTTCCGCTTTGTTTTTTCAGCCCATCGTTTGTTTTCAACAAGATCGCCAGCTTTGTTTCCGCTTTGTTTCCGGTTTGTTTTTTTCGCAGATCCTTTGTTTTCAAGAACTCTTCCGCTTTGTTTTTTAAAAAAGAATTATTTTTTCGCGATTTTTGCGTTTTCTGAGTCAATCTGATCGCTTTTTTTGCTGGCTAACATCGTTTTTCGGGCGTCCTGCTTGCATCGTCAATGCCTCCGGCGCCTAGCCGGTTTTGGACGGAAATGGCGTCCATTGTGGGCGCCCATGGGAGGGCAGGAGTCCCGGCGCGACGGGCGGCGAACCCACACAGCAAGGCTAGCACGATAGCGTAGATATGTCAAGCCTTTTCTGCCCCTGCGACAGCGGTATCACCGGGCGCCGCCAGAGATCGCCGTCGGCCAACTCCCGTCGGGCGCTGTCCGGCGATGCGGCAGTGATCAGGCTGTCCGCTGCCCGGGCACGCGCTTTCCGTCGCGCGCCAGCCTGGCCGGAGTATTGCGTTGAGAGGCGGCCGGCTGTATCTTATCCGTCGGTCGAAAGCTGCAAACAAAAAATTTCCGCCGACCAAGACCCGCATCGACGCCGGGGAGGTGAGGTCTGCCGATTCGCGTGGCGGGGTTCGACCTGTCCGGCGAGAACCTGTTGCGTCTTGGGGAGACCTGGCCTGATCGCCTTCGTTTCTATCCGTGCGACGTGGCGGACGCAGCCCAGGTCCAAGCGTCCGTGGAATCGCTGGCCGGCGAGTGGAGCACGATTGACATTCTTGTGAACAACGCCTGTCTGGCGATTTTTGCGCCTTTCGAACAAAAAGCCCTGGAAGATACGCGGAGAGAGTTCGAAGTCAATTACTTTGGCTACCTGCACATGATCCGAGCCGTTCTGCCCTACATGAAAGCCCAGCGCAGGGGCCTGATTCACAATGTCAGTTCCAGCGTCGGCATTACGGGATTTCCGGGCGTCTCTGGTTACGCTTCGACCAAAGGAGCCATTGAAGCCCTGACGCGCACTCTGGCGCTCGAGTTCGAAGGGTCTGGAATCAAGGTCAACCTCATGCATCCCCCGCTCACCAACACCAGATCAGCGGCCCCGCTGGGGGTTCCGGCGCAAGCAATGGAAGATCCGGCCCGTGTGGGGCGGAAGCTGGCGAAGAAGATTCAGTCAGTCGCGCCCATCATCACCCCGGACTTCAAAACGGCTGCAGGCCTCTTTGTGAGTCGCCACTTTCCCGAAGCCATGGGCCGGTTCATGGCAAAGTTGGCCAGAAGAGCCAGAGGTGACGGCGCATGAAAGGAGCCTGCGACCGTAAGCCCGGCCGGAACGACACGAGGTGAATACGGACTGCCGTTCCCATGGTTGCGATTTCCCGAAAGGCAGGGCTTGGCACGGGCAGCGGCGGAGATGGGATTTTGTCCCGGCGGGGCCTGGGGTTTGCCGCAAGTGATTGGGGCTTGACTCCGTTCATTATTGGGGGTATGCCTATAGCGTCAACTGCTGACAATGCCTGACCTCAGCGATTCGCACCAACGAGCCATGGTAATCGGTTTTCCGCGGCATGTTTAACTGACACCGTTGGGCACAGTCTGCCCGGGCCTGGCTTGAGGTGGCATGGACGTTGGGATTTGAAGAAAGCTCCTGCGGCGTGTGAATCTCCGCTACGGGCTGCTCGCCTTCACGCTTCCAAGTTTGTCGAAAGGCACCGGCCAGCAGGAGCGCACTTTGTGGGCCGTTGAGGGAACTCGGCGTGGCGATTCTGCGTACAGGAAAAGGTGGTTTTGTTCTGGCCTCTGTCCTGCAGGGGTATGTGTGGAAGCAACATTCGAAACGAGGATGAAAATGGCGATGAAAAAGTTGTGGTGGCTTCTCTTAGCTTTTCTTATTTCAGCCGGCATTGCCTTCGGCGCAGATTCTAATCCCCTGCTGCTGCAGACCCCGACGCTGAGCAAAACGCAAATTGCTTTTGCCTTTGGCGGCGACATCTGGATTGTGAACCGGAAGGGTGGGCAAGCGCGGCGGCTCGTAACCGGCGCGGGGCTTGAAAGCGGGCCGATCTTCTCACCCGACGGCCGGTGGGTTGCTTACACTGGGACTTACAATCGTAATACCGATGTTTACGTGGTTCCGGCGGAAGGCGGGCAGCCGCGGCGCCTGACCTACCATCCTGACGCTGATGTGGCTCTTGGCTGGACTCCGGACAGCAAAGATGTGCTCTTTCGCTCACACCGCGCGAGCTACTCTGACCCGAACCAGTTTTTCACCGTGCAGGTTTCGGGCGGCTTCCCAAAGGAAATCCCGCTGCCGATGGCCCAGGAAGGCACCTTTTCGCCTGACGGGACGGAGCTTGCGTACGTTCCAAATTTCCAGTGGGAGCCCTTCTGGCAGGATTATCGCGGCGGGCAAACCACGCCCATCTGGGTTGTCAAGCTCTCGGATTCCAGCATCGTCGCCAAAATTCCCCGCGTGAATTCGAACGACCGCGACCCCATGTGGGTGGGCGACACCATCTATTTTCTCTCAGACCGCAACGGACCATTCACTCTGTATGCCTACAACACCCGGACCGGAAAAGTGACGCAGGCGGTCGACAACAAGGACCGGTGGGACATTCTTGCAGCATCGGCGGGGCCGGGAGCGATTGTGTATGAACAGTTCGGCACGATCCATCTTTACGACCTCAAGTCCCATCGCGAGCACAGAGTCCCCATTACGGTGGCGGGTGACATGCCGGAGCTGCGCCCCCATTTTGTGAACGTGGAAAAGAAGATTGCGAATGCGCAAATCTCGCCGACCGGAAAGCGGGCCGTTTTCGAGGCTCACGGTGAAATTCTCACGGTACCGGCGAAGAAGGGAAGCATCCGCAATATCACCGATTCGCCCGCCGTCGAAGACCGCGACCCGGCCTGGTCGCCGGACGGCAAATCCATCGCCTATTTCTCCGACCGGTCGGGGGAATACGCCCTGCACATCCGCAATCAGAACGGACTGGGACCGGTGAAGAAGATTGCCCTCGGCCAGCCGCCGTCGTTTTTCTACACGCCCGTCTGGTCGCCTGACAGCAAGAAGATTGTTTACAGCGACAAGCGGCTGAATCTCTGGTATGTGGACCTCGACCACCCGACACCGGTCAAGGTGGACACCGATCTGTTTGACTCGCCGCTGCACGAGTTTGACGTCGTGTGGTCGCCGGACAGCAAGTGGCTTGCTTACACCAAGCAGCTTGAAAATCACATGCGCGCCGTCTTCGTTTATTCACTCGACAGCAAGAAGGTGACCCGGATTACCGACGGCATGAGCGACTGCCTTTATCCGAACTTTGATGTGAACGGGAAGTATCTCTATTTTACGGCCAGCACGGACATGGGCCTTACCACCGGATGGCTCGACATGACGAACGAGCAGCATCCAGTCACGCGCAGCGTCTACGTGGTGGTCCTGCGCAAAGAGCTGCCCTCGCCTCTGGCGCCGGAAAGCGACGACGAAAAGGTGGGGGAGGAGAAGAAGGGCAAGGCTGGCGAGGAAGCCGAGGCGAAAGAAGGCGAGAAGAAGGAAGGAGAGAATAAAGAAGGCGCGAAAAAGGAAGAAAAGAAGGAGAAGAAGCCCGTCCACGTCACGATTGACTTTCAGAACATCAGCCAGCGGATTCTTGCCCTGCCGATTCCCGCGGAGAATTACGTCGGGATGTCGGCCGGGAAGACAGGGGAACTGTTCCTGGGCGCGCTTCCGCCGGTTGTTGTCGGCTTCATGCCGGGCGGGCCGACGGTGAAAATCACCAAGTTCGAACTCAAGACGCGCAAGGTGACGCCCTTCATTCCCGCTGCCAACAATTTCGCTCTTTCGTTTGACGGCAGTGAAGCGCTCTACGAGCTCAAGGACAAGTGGTTCATTGTTCCCACCGCGAAAGCGCCCAAGCCGGGAGACGGCGCGCTCAAGATGGACAACATGGAGGTCTATGAAGAACCGCGCGCCATGTGGAAGCAGATGTACAACGAGGTCTGGCGCATCGAACGCGATTTCTTTTACGATCCGCACTTCCACGGCCTGAACATCGAAGAAGCAAAGAAAACCTTTGCGCAATTCCTGCCCGGAATCACCAGCCGGCACGACCTGACCTACCTTTTCCAGGAAATGCTTAGCTATATGGAAGTCGGCCACATGTTCGTGCGTGGCGGGGAAGAGCCGGAACAGAAGAAAGTGACGGTGGGGCTGCTGGGCGCAGACTACAAGATTGAAAACGGCCGCTACCGGATTATCAAGGTGTATAGCGGCGAGAACTGGAACCCGCGCCTTCACGCTCCGCTCACGCAGCCGGGCGTCAACGTCAAGCCGGGCGAATATCTGCTGGCCGTGAACGGACGCGAACTGACCGGCGCAGACAACCTTTACAGTTTCTTCCTCGAAACCGCCGGCAAGCAGACGGTCATCAGGGTGGGACCAAATCCGAATGACAAGGGTTCGCGCGAAGTGACCGTTGTGCCTATCCCCAATGAGACGGCGCTGCGCAATCGCGACTGGATCGAAAGCAACCGGCGCAAAGTGGATGAATTGAGCGGCGGCAAGCTCGCCTACGTTTATCTTCCGAACACCGCGGGCGGCGGGTTCACGAACTTCAACCGCTACTACTTTGCGCAAGTGGGCAAAGAAGGCGCGGTGATCGACGAGCGCTTCAACCACGGCGGGCAGCTTGCGGACTACATCATTGATTATCTGCGCCGGCCGGTGATGAGCATTGTCATGACGCGCGAAGGGCAGGAGTACAAGGAACCGCTTGAATCGATTTACGGCCCGAAGGTGATGATCATCAACCAGTTTTCAGGCTCGGGCGGCGACGCTCTGCCGTGGTATTTCCGCAAGGCGAAGATCGGGCCGCTGGTCGGTGTCCGAACGTGGGGCGGGCTGGTCGGCATTGGTGGCTATCCGCAGCTCATGGACGGCGGGCGCGTGATGGCGCCACGCTGGGCCATCTACGGATTGCACGGCCATTGGGAAGTCGAGGGCCATGGCATTGCGCCTGATTACGAGGTCCAGATGGACCCCAAGCTCTGGCGCGAAGGGCACGACCCGCAGCTCGAAAAAGCCGTCTCGGTCGCCCTGCAGTTGCTCAAGGAGCACCCTCTGCCGAAATATCCGCGTGCGCCTTATCCGAACCACCACCAGCAACTGCCCACCACGCCCGCAGGGCAGTGACCGGGGTCTCCCGCGTGGAGAGACGGGGGCATCCAAAGCAGGCGCAGAAATTGTGGGGGCCATGGAAGCTCGTGGCCCTCGCGCCGTTCCCTGCGTGGGACATGCAGGTCTGAATGGCCGCCGGGAATGAATGGCAGCCGTGCTATGATTCCGACGGGCATGTCGGCGGGGGCGCCGCATACTTTTCAGGAGGAGAAGCGATGGATCGAAGGAACTTTCTGTTGTGGGGAAGTGCGCTTGCCGGAGGGCTGGCCGCTGCGCCCGAACGCGCATTGTCCGGCGTTGCCGCACAGGCCGCGGGCGTTCCATCCGCAGCAGCCGAGAACGTCAAGACAGGTGGAACGCAGCTGATTCCGGTACGGGGCGGGAAATATCATGTCTGGGTCAAGCGCGTGGGCGAGTCGCCTATCAAAGTGCTGCTGTTGCACGGCGGGCCGGGCCTCAACCATGTTTACTTCCAGTGTTTCGAAAATTTCCTCCCCCAGGCCGGAATCGAATTCTATTATTACGATCAGCTTGGCTCGCTTTTCTCGGATAATCCCGATGACCCGAGCCTCTGGACAGTGGAAGGCTACCGGGATGAAGTGGAGGATGTGCGGCGAGAGCTCGGCCTGGAGAATTTTTATCTCTATGGCCATTCCTGGGGCGGCATGCTTACCTATGAGTATGCGCTCAAGTATCCGCAGCATCTGAAGGGCATCATCGTTTCAAACATGATGCCGAGCATTCCCGCTTACGGGAAATACGCAAACAAACTGCGCGACGAACTTCCGCCGGATGTCGTGAAAACGATGAAGAAATACGAGGCTAAAGGGGATTACGACGCGCCCGAATACCAGCAACTCGTATTCCAGCAGTTCTACGCCAGGCACGTCTGCCGGCTTGATCCCTGGCCGGCTCCCATCGAAGCGTCGCTCAAGTTTTGGAATAACAAGATCTACGACCTGATGCAGGGTCCGAATGAATTTACCGTCACCGGCACCTTTAAGAACTGGAGCGTGACGGCTGAGCTGGACAGGATCAAGACGCGTGCGCTGCTGTTCGGCGCCCGTTATGGTGAAATGGACCCCAACGCAATTCGGCACACCGCCAGCCTGATGCCCAACGCTCGAGCCGCCATCAGCAGTCGCGGCAGCCACTTGGCCATGTACGATGACCAGCAATGGTACTTCCGCGAGCTTGTGGGATTCCTTAAGCAGAGCGCCTAGATGGCTGGCGCGAACCCTGATTTGTGAGGCCCTGGGATTTCCCGTCCGGGAGACACGGCGCGGATGCCGGATCCGCGCGCCACGCATTCATTCTCTTGGCCGGTAACTCTGCCGGAATTTTATCCGCAAGCGATCAGCCCATACGCTACCGCTGGAAGGATGCCGCTGCACCTATAGCGGTTATGGTAGACTTTTGTTTAGCGCCTGCCTTGAGAGTAACCAACATGAGCGGATTTAGCCAAATTACGAAAACATTAGAATCGCGCATCGAAACCTTGATCGCTTTGCCGGAGCCTTTGCTGTCGCTGGAAGAAATCTTCGAAGGGGCAAAGAAGAGTCATGGTTTGGGGACTGAGGAGGTCGCCTCACTGCTGGCCTGGGGGCGCGATCCGGACCGGCACGAGATCATTCATGCAGCGGCTCGCGAACTGCACGAAGCAGTGGCCTCCAACAAAGTCGAGTTCATCATTCCTGTTTACCTCACGAGCTTTTGCCAGAACGAGTGCCTGTACTGCGGCTACCGGGAAAGCAATCCTTTGGCAGAGCGGATTAGGCTGGGAGAGGAAGATTTTCAAACAGAGCTGGATTTGATCCTTTCCTGGGGACATCGGCAAATCGAGCTGGTCCTTTCCGACGACCCCGACTTCGGTCCCAAACAAGTCGCCCGGTATGTGCGCGATATGTGGAACTGACGCGCAACAAGCTGCAGGCCGCAGGGGGTGGCCTCGTTGCGCTTTGTTCTCCTGTGTATGAGCAGGAAGATTATTCCCTCCTCTGCGAGGCGGGGTTGGATTGGATCGTCGAGTGGCAGGAAACCTATCATCGTCCTCATTTCGACCGCTGGCACTTTCCCGGATCCCCGAAGCGGCAGTATGAGTTCCGGACCGACATCTGGGATCGCGTCATCAGGGGCGGGATTTCCAAGATTGCATTAGGCGTGTTGTTGGGCCTTTACGATTGGCGGTACGAAGTTCTGGCCGTGGTCGAGCATGGGAACTATTTGCGCAGGACGTACGGGGTCGAACCCCATGCGCTGGGCATTCCCCGATTGAAACCGGCAAGGGGTGTGCTGGCTTCCCAAAAGGCCTCGCGCTTCGCCGTCTCTGATGATGACTTCCGTTTCATCGTGAGCCTTTACCGGCTGGCCTTTCCTAGCTCCCGTCTTTTCTTTAACACGCGCGAGCCGTACGAATTCAACCTGTCGATGGTGAGCGGCGGTGACCTGTTCACAGTGGATTGCGAAACCTTGCCGGGAGGCTACCTGCGCCGGCACCTGCCGGGGCAGTTTTCCATTCATGGCTATCCACCCCGGCGCGAGGTGGTCAGCGCGCTCAAAGGCCTTAACCTCGACATTGACTATCTGGCTGAGGAAACAGAATCGCCTGTGGTTGTGAGCGGATTATCCGGCGAGGAGGATTTTGACCCGGAGTGCTGGGCTGAGGAACATCAAGCGATCCGTCTTCGGCTTGGCGAATGGGAAGACACGTTGTCAGCGCTGCCTTCCGCGCTTCGAGAGGAACACGGGGAGCACGTCCCGGGCGTCGAGCCGCTCCGCGCCATTTTGCAATATTTCAAGACCACGGTGATGGAGCATTGCCGAAAAGAGGAATCCGTCTTTTTGCCGGCCCTAAGCGAGGAAACCGAAGCCAGACGTTCGCTCCGGCAATTCCGCGACTATCACGAACGCCTGGCCATCGATCTTGACAAGTTTGACCGCCAGCTTATTTCCTATAGCCTCTCAGGCGACCCTGGCGTGTTACGGCTTGTGGGAAGTCGCATGATACAAGAAATGCGCGAGCATCTCGACGCGGAGGAGGAATTCCAGAAGCGTTGGGCACAAGCCGCCGTGCGACTTTATGACGGTTCAGTTGGGAACTGAGGAACCGAAGACTTCAGCCGCTGACCGAGAAACCTCCACGAGAATTGTCCTTCCCTGTTTTCCTCGCGCTTCCGAGTAACCGCGACTCAATGCCCTTGAATCTCCCGTTACTACACCTTCAGAATCCAGGTTGGGTAGGAAGGAGATATCCCACGGATCTGGCACGGCACCGTGTGTCCTTATGAACTGAGCTTTGCTTGCAGAAGACTTCGGTTAATCATTTTTCCCGAGCATCGCGGGTTGCCCAAAGCGTTTTCAAACAAACTGCTAAGCAATATCGACTGTGAATTCGGTCTTGCCTGCGAGCTGCGCAGCAGAAAGGACAACCCTATCCGGCTGAAGCCTGCCGAGCGATGTGGATTTCAATGCTTCGCCGTTGGGCGTGTGAATGTGGACAACGAACTCGGCTCCCAACGGCTTTTCGAACTTGAACCGGCAATGCCAGTGGGCCGGTTTGTCCGGTCCTGAGAGCGACTCCGTCGTCCAGGTGATGTGTCCGAATTTTGTGGGGCAGTTTTCGACGTGGATTTTTTCTCCTGCCGCAAACCAGTGTTTGGGCGCGGCCTTCTGCAGATGCACAACCGCGCGGTCATGCTCCTCATAACAGAGCAGCCAGCGCAGGCCCAAAGCGGGCTGCAGTTCGCTGTTGATGACGGCTGACCACCCGTAACGCCTGCCTTCGCCCGGATGGCCTCCCGGCAGCAGCGCATCTTCCGGCGAGTAGCGGCTGCCTGAATCCATGGTGTAGCAGAGCAGCGCGTAAAGGGTCAGCAGAAAGGGCCGGTAATCATCCTGACGAATCAGATACGAAAGCGTCCCGTGGGACATGAAGTTTGACGTCCGGATGTACGCACCGTCGGTGTTCAGGCCCAGCACTTGCTCGCCTGCAATCTTGCGATGGACAAAATGACCTTCGTCAAGCGCAGCGTCACCCCAGTCGCTTGTCCACCAGTCCATCATAAAACGATGGTTCTCATAGCTGGTCAGATCGGCTGGTTTCCGTTTCGTGTCAAAGGGAGTAAAGGGCGTGATCCCTGCCTGCTTCATCGCCGGATTGCGGTTTGACAGAGCGGTTTTCAGCGAGCGCTCGATGTTGGCCCGCATCTCCGTCGCGATTGCTGCGATCTTCTTTCCTTCCTGCTGCAGCTTCGGATCATTATGTTCCCGGCCGGCGCGCTCGAGGCATCGCGCGTGCTCAGTCAATCCTCGCCAGGTCCACGCGGCGTTCTGGTAATAGTAGGGATGCGAGTTCGGGAAATCATTCCTGGGATCGCCGTTGTCAGCCTCCGGCGAACCCCAGATCAGACCGTAGCGCGGATCGTCTGGCGGGAAAACCCGCTTGCTGTATTCGTACCTCTCCAGGACAAATTCGATCATGCGCCAGAGAACCGGCAGGCGTTTCTGGAGAGCCTCCATGTCGCCGGTGTAGTCGTAGGCCCGCGCGGAATTTTCCAGGAAGACACCAACGTTCAGCGGCGCCTCCACCTGGTCCTGTGTGTTGTAAAGGAAATTGCCGTCCGGGAGGACGTACTTGTTCAGGTAGTGCTGAAAATACGGCTCAACTTCATCGCTCAGGTTCCAGAGTTGATGGACCCAGACAAATTCATAGTGGGCCACCGGGAAAAGCGCGTGGCTTCGTTCCGGAATCTTTGTGTAGGCGCCCTCACCGATCTGGTAGGTGGGCTCGAGGCCGCGATAGCTGGCTCGCGAGAGTGCGATCCCGGCTCGCGCCCCGTCCAGCAGCCACGGGTCGGGGATCTCGACGTTCATCTTGTCTTCAAAAAAGTGATGCCACTGGTTCCACACGCCGACAAGGGCCGCGAAGAAGTCCTCACGCGAACCGTTCCAGTAACGTTCTTCGAATTCCGGTTCCTGCCCTGCGGGCTGAGGATCCGACACGGAACTCATCTGCCGCTGCGAACTCTCCGGCTGCATGATCCGGATGCGCGCAACAGGCCTGGCATCCTTACCCTGCGGCAGGACGGCCATCACTTCGTAGCCCATCTGGTAGGTGGGATTCCACACCCCGATGTCGGCTGCCGGCAGGTAGCCCCCGATCGGCGTCCGCTTGCTGTAACCCTGGATGTATTCGTAGATATAGTCCAGGAAGCCAGGCGGCTCATACAGGCGGCCTGTCATGTCGGGCGCCCAGAGCGACTGCGGGTCCTTCCCGAATTCGCGCGAGGTGCCGTCGGGTTGCAGCCACAACGCGCCTTCCGGTCCGGTGTCGCCGTTGGCCACCAGTGTCCAGCCGATGTATTCCGCTCCCACTGCGGCCACGTTCTCGTAGCTCGGGTCCCCCTCTGAACCCAGAATGTAGTTGCCGTAAACATCCGGGCCGGGAACGTATTGCCTGGGGCGCTTGAACTCTCCCAGCTTTTTCGGCGGATTGACGGGCCGCGGACGGATCTTCGAAAGATCGCCGACCCGTTTGGGGATATGCGCAATTTCTGCCCGGGCCGTCGAATAGGAAATCGCGCCCTGGTGAGTCACGTGTTTTTCGAATACTGCCGTCGCAATTCCGTTGAGCCAGGGTATGATCGCCACAAGCTGCCAGCCGCCGATCGCTTCGCCAACCTTAAGCGTTTTTGTCTGCCCGTCGTGTTGCGCCTTCACATTGACATCGTCAAGCGCCAGGACTTTCGGCACATTTTGCAGGGCTTGCTTTTCTCCCGGCAGGAAGAGGTTGTATTCGTTCGGGATCCGTCCGGGTCGGTACGGTCCCTCGGATGCGGGCTGGCCTTCATTCCCAGAGGAAGCGGAAGAGGTGGAGTGCCAATCTGCACCAAGGTTTCTTGCGCCAACCACGGGAGTCAACGCAGTCACATACTTCAAGAATGATCGTCTTTTCACAGCTGCTCTCCCTTCAGTCAGTGAGGAAAGTAATCACTGATGTTCTCCATTGTTCACCGGGATTGAAAATCTGCAAGCCCGTCCGCCGAGTTCGTGGTGCGGAGGCGCTGTTTGGCCACTTCTCGCCGCAGAACATTCTATCAACTTTGTGGCTGCGATACGGGTAAGAAGGGAAACCGAGCTTGCGGGTTTCGGATCAACCGGTCTTGTGCCATCTGAGGCCTTTGAGGTGGTCAACCTGCAACTGAGCCGGCAACAGCTGCCACCGCCGAAGGGCCTCCCGCGATAGAGAATCCGTGCCCGCAAGTCTTGAGTAAGGAAGGAGCTTGAAACAGAACCTACAACTCCTCAACCACTTGCTGTTATTCTTGTGCGTATCGATTTGCCTGGGGACGGGCTGGTCGATGGCCTTGGTCTCATTCCGTAAGCGGTGGGGAATTGATACATTCTTGAATCAGGCGAGGGAAACTGATGCTGGTGATAATCAGTGACACGCATTTGGCCGACGGCTCTTCCGGCAAGACGGTCCGTGCCGGGGCATTCCGAATTTTCGCGCAGGAGCTGAGCGATCTGGCCTACGACGCATCCAAGCGCGCCGACAGCCGCTATGAGCCCATCAAGGAATTGCACCTCTTATTATTGGGCGACATTCTGGACGTCATCCGGTCCACCCTGTGGCTGGATGATTCTGTCCGGCCGTGGGACGACCCTCAGAGCGGCGCCTTCACGAGTAAGATCACGGCCATCACACGAAAAATCCTGTCCAACAACAGCGAGTCTCTCGCCATCCTGAAAAGCTTCAAAGACGGCAGGACCATCACCATACCGCCAGCGACTCCGGATGGTAAACCCGCCGATGTCGGCTGGCAGCCGGACGCCGAAGGGCGGGTTCCCGTCGAGGTCCATACGTATTACATGGTTGGCAACCACGACTGGTTCTACCACCTTCCCGGGCCGGCTTATGACAATCTTCGCCACGACATCGTCGAGGCCATGGGTCTCGACAATCCGCCGGAATCGCCGTTCCCCCATGACCCGGCGGAGTTCACCCAGTCACCCGCTTTCATGAAGCTGTGGACGGCGTACCAGCAGCATTCCGTCTTCGCCCTGCATGGAGATATCTATGACCCCGACAATTTTGACGGCGATCGCAACCGGTCGTCGATTGGAGACGCGGTTGTGGTGGACCTGGTCGACAGGTTCTCACCTGCGGTTCAAGCGCAACTGGGTGGAACGGTGCCGCCTGAATTCCTTTTGGGTCTGCGCGAGATTGATAACGTTCGCCCGCTTTCTGACATCGCCGCGTGGATCGACGGCCTTCTTCGTCGCACCTGTCCTGATCCGCTTACGGCGAAGCAGGTCAAACGGGTCTGGAACCAGATTGCGTCAGAATTCTTCAAGATTCCCTTCGTCAGAAATCATCCCAAGGTCAATCGAGTGAAATGGGCCCAGGACCTGACGAGCGGGCTGTCTCTCAACTTGCTCAGCAGGCTGGTGCGGAAGTTCGGCGTCCTGTTTCGTTCCTCCGATTGCCCGGACTACAAGAACGCCTTGCGGGAATCCGCCTTCCTCGACCGCAGCGCGCGTTGCATCGTTTATGGACATACGCACCAGTACGTCCTGGCCCCACTTGACGTTTCAGCAATGCACGATGGCACTTTGAATCAGGTCTACATCAACTCTGGAACATGGCGGCCTTACCACCAGCTCGCAAAGCGCCATCCCCAGGAGGAGCAGTTTGTGCCGTATCAGTTGATGACTTATCTCGCCTTTTTTAAGGACGACGAGCGCGGTGGGCGCCGCTATGAGAGCTGGTCAGGCGCGCTCGGCGAGTGAAGCTACAGGCCCAGGGCCGAGCGTGTCGCCGGTCCGACAACGCCGTCAGCCGTCAATCCCTTCTTTTGTTGGAACCGCCTCACCGCAGCTTCCGTCAGATGCCCGTAGATTCCATCAACGTCGACGGCAATGCCTGCCTGAACAAGGGCTCGCTGGACCGCCTCGACATCATCCCCCACCATGAAAGGAGTCTGCAGCAGCAAAGTCCTTTCGCTTGCATCGTGAGCAGAAACCCTTACCGGCTTATCTGCTATCAGGATTTCCTGATCCACGCGAATGCCTCTGACGGTGATAGGTAAGGCGAGGTCCCAGTTCTGTGCTCCTATCAATTGATTGAAAGTATCCATGCGGTACACGGTGACGTGCAACGCTGAGTTGGGGTTGGTGGCAAGCCAGTTCCTCCTTTCGGAGACATAGAACCCTATCCAGTCCTGTTCGCTGACGTCCGGGGGCTTGCCATGGTTCTGGACTGTGAGGTTGCGGATTCGCCCCCACGACCCATGAACGTGGCTATCATACACAACGGTGGTCCCCAAAGCGGAGGAGAGACTCAGGGCCTCCGCGTCCTTCTGGCTTGGGTTCCAATAGACCCTGTCAAAGAACCGATCCTGTACGGTATGCATGTCGGGGTCATCTCCGGCGTCACGCAGCAAGCCGCGAAACGTCATGTCGGTGTCGAGAGTCGCGTCCCGGCTCGCCAGGCGCCCGAGATACTGGCCAAGCTGAGTGGCAAACTGTGCGTCCGGCACATCGCAATAGGCCTTGATCAGCAAGTAGAGATTACCGCTGGCCAGGGTGGTCTGCGATCGGCCGTAGGTGAGATGGCCCGTGTCCCCTTTGATCAAAGTCACCTGTCCGTAGATGCCCAGCGGGTGACCCGTCTCAAAGATATTTACGATTGCTTCCCCTGTGCGTTTCTGCAGATCGTTAAGCATGGCTCATGACTCCTTCACGAATTTGAATTCCCTTGTCAGAAAACCTGCCGCAGGCACTCACGGTCAATCGCAAGCGTTAGTTCGCGCAAGAACTCCATGCGAACCTGGTGCCGAAAGTCCTGCGGAGGCTGACAACGACGTGCATCGTTAACCTTTCTGAAGAAAACCTTATTCTGAGCATCAGCCGCAAGCAGCCCTCCCTTGCTGCCTGCTGCCGCCCAACTCGGGTCAGACTTATCCAAAGGATACATCACTTCTGGCCAGCAGGCGCTCACAACGATTGTAGAAGGAGGGATCCTGCCGGCGGGCGCGCTGTTCGATGCGCATCCCGACCGTTGGATGGGATTTGGCCCCTGCAACCAGATGAGTGAATCCGATTCGAGCGGCGTGGTTTGGGTCAAAAGCATGTTCCCAGCAGGCAAAGAGATGATCCATTCGCACTCCCTGATATGGTGAAGCTGGGTTGTACCGGTGGTACTCCAGGCAGGCGGAAAGGAAGAACTGCTCGATCACAATGTTGTAACAGCGCTTGTCGGGCAGCCGGGCCCAGGCCTTTGCGTTTCTGGGTTTCATAATCAGGTCGATGGCGGTCCGGGCAAAGTAGCGAAGAAATGCTGCGTCCGACCCGCCCAGAATCCCGCAGTTCGCTGCCGGGAAGTGGGACCGGGTTGTTCGCGCCCACACCCATTCCTTCGGAAGTTTCATCGCCTCCTGGGAGAATGCCCACTCGATATCCTGGGGGCGGTAATATGGCCCGTTTTCATAGAAGCCCTCCGGATATTGCGCAAAGACCGGCGACTCCGCGAGGTGTCGCGGCAGGCTTTTCCAAAGGAAGACGTCTGTATCGAGATGAATGAACGGGCGATCCTGCAGGCTGTAGGCCACAAGCTTGCCCAGCGCCCACCAGCCCGGGTCTACTTTTTCCAACCGCTCCAACTCCGTCGAGACATACGCAAAGCTCAGGCCGAGTTGATCCACCAGCAGCCTTTTCCCGGCCCGATCGGTGACCAGCACGGTGTCCGGGTAATACCGGCTTGCCGCGCTGACGGAGAGTCCCCACGCCAGCAGATGATGCAGGGGCTTCGCCCAGATGCGGCCATAGTAGGCGTAAAAGGGCCGGCTCCAGAAGGACCAAACAGCTCGCATCGGCATCCCTCACTGTATAATCACTGAGCCGCTAATGGAGAGCGTGGCCTGTTGGCTCGATGGGTAGTTCAGGGCATTGTTGAGGGTCGCAATAATCTGCCATTTTTCGGTTTGGGCACCGGGGTTCCCCAGTATTCTGATCGGAAAAGTCTGCGTCGTCTTCCCTTTCAGCACCGTCACGTTTTGAGGGATGGAAAAGATGCCGGCCGCGCTTGGGCCGCTGATAGCGAGTCCGACCGCGGTATCCGCGATCGCAGGGTAAGCCAGGGTAACAGTTCCCTGCGGGGTTACAGCTCCGCCGTTTTGACTTCCCGCGTCAACCACCGTTCCGTCTGGATTGATGTGGAGGGAGGGGTGGTTGATGGTGAGGCTCGTCACGGCCTGGGTGGGCGCCAGATAAAACCAACTCTCAAAATCGCTCGCCGCCACTCCGCTGCCGGAAGGAAACTGCAAATCAATACGCGGCGTCTTGCCGTCGGCTCGCAGGGCTGGACTTCCAAGACACTGGCCATCCAGGTACACCCGATTCGTTCCACCCGCAAATAAGGCCCTGCCGGCAAGCTTCACTCGGACGCGGCCAAAATCATTTTGCCGGGCACCGGCCAGCAGAAGGGCGTCAAGCCGTTCCAGAGTCACCGTCTCCGCGAAGTTCTCTGGCTCCCACGGAGCCTGCCAGAGCAGGTTCGACCCGCTTGCAGAGGTTTTCCCGTCCAAAACCAGTTCAAACCTCATTACAGTTACGAATCTGCCCTGGAGGGTTGTGAGCGAGGGCAGCCGGGAGACGTTGACGGAACTGAGGAAACTCTCGGAGGCGATGCCAATGTTTGTTTCTGCTGGAGCGGATCTGTTCGTGGCCTGCCCGACTGGCTGGGCCCACTCCAATATGACGATGAAATTTGCGGGAGTGACGTATTGGGGCTCCGGAGCATTCTGGTCAAGTGTCACCGTCAGGCCCTTTGCCACCAACTGGTCGAGCGTCATGACATCGTCGTTGGTCCAATTGATCTTCGTGATGTGCAGGGCCGGCGGGACCGCCCTGGGCGTCAGTTCGGTAAGGGGATAGAATCTGTCCCGGCAGTCGTGTACAACGGTCTGCTGTTTTGCGCGGTCCCATTGAATGCAGGCCAGCGGAGCACGGAAAACCTGGATGCTCTGCGGCGGCTGGAAGGCGCCGCCGTCGCTGTCACAGGGAGGCCAATCGATTTCTCCTGTGGCGGTCCGTGCCGGAATCAGCCAGTAATCACCGGGCTCGTATTGCCCCGCGGAGAATTGCACCGAGATGCCGTTCTCGAGGGTGTACGGCGCAGCCACAGGGAGGCTTATCCCGTTGGAGCCGGCGGAGGAGCCAAATTGATCCCAGCGACGGAGGCGGGCGTTCTTTGTCGGATCCACGGCGGCCACGACCTGCGTCATGGTCACGCTCAAGGTTTCGGGGGACACACTCTTGATCTGGTAAAGATCTCCCGGCTGGTTTGGGCTGGAGCCAAACAGATAGCTGTCATCTGAAATCTCCACCCATTGGCCGGGGCTGAACCCCAGATTGGCGTCGAAGCCAAGACTGTCAAGATAAACCTGGGAACCCGACACGCCTATGATCGCTGACACGACGGAGGCGTTCTCACGCGACCACTTGAAAGTGGCCTGCGTCTCGTTGCCGCCATGTTGAATCTCGACCCGGTAAAGCTGGTTTTCCAGGCCCCGGTAGCCGGCTGCGGGCGTGGGTTGACAGGAGCAGTCGTCCCCTCCTCCTCCCGTGAACGCGTTCAATTTTCCTGAACGCTTTATGATCCTCGAAGGCCGGCGCATCTCGGCGCAACAATCTTCAAGAATCGGAATGCGAGAAAGCCTTGGTTCCTCCATCACCAGAACGTCGGATGAGCCCGGGGAAACTTCACGAACCGGAGGAACGGGCCTTCCAACAGCGGCAGGCTGCGGGGCTTCGGCCACCACGCGCCAGACCGTTTGAAGCCGTGCCGTGGTATCCGCCTGGCCCAGCGCGGGCTCGCGCAGGCAGGGATCATCCAGGGCTGTCACCAGGCGCTGCCAGACTTCCAGATAGACTAGAATGGCCTGGGGTGCCCCTTCGGAAAGCTTCGCAAACAAATTGGCAAATGTGGGGTCAGGATCTACCAGAAAGGGCTGCTGCCCGTACCCCAGCGGTCGCGGATTCTCACAGAGGATTCCATTCACGTAGTACCGGCCGCGGCCGATCTCGAGCGTATTGCCCTGGAGGGTGATGGCGAAGCCTTCGTCACCGACCGGCCCGCCCCACCGTCCCACGACGTCGAGCGTCTCCGTATCGCGGAGGTAGTTGTTGATTGCGCACTGTTCATTGGCGTCGGCATCCAGCGCCACACGACCTTGCTGCTGCAATACAGAGGTGTAATTCTTTTCGGCACTGAACCGCACACGACTGAAGTCACCCTTCATATCAAGCCTCTCCTGTTTTGCAATCTCCTGTCTTAACAGCGAAAAACCGTGCCACACAAAGCCGTTGGGGGGCGAAGGCTCTTATGCATTAAGCTCCCAACGACCTTCAATACTTCCGCGGATGCCGTCCCCTTTATCGGCAAGCCTAGATCAGTGCTGCACCGACCCCCACGAATCGCAGATCACCCTCACCCTGGTCTCCGCAAAGATTCCTGAGGTTCCCCTGCACCCCATAGCCGTAAACAACGGGCAGCGGCCTGATGACTTCCGGCCGCGAGGGCACCAGGAAAATCCCGTCCTCCAGGCCGAAGGGAAGATATTCCGGCGCCCGCAACTGGACGTTGCGCACGGCCTCCGTCTCCTGCAAAACGTAGTAAACGCCCATTTGGGAACCGTTGTCGGCGCCCGTCCAGACAGCCATGGGTGTATCGCCGCTGAGCAACCCATAGGACGGATGGCCGTATCGCAAAGAGACGAACCTGGGTCGAAACAGATCTTCCTGGCTGGAATCATCCGGGAGGCATCGGTACTTCCTGGGAGTCATAGCTCCGGCCGGGAGAAAGCAGAATCGCACGCATCCCGCCTGCTGCCGGCTGCACCACAGTGCCGCTCTCCAGGAATCGTGCCGCGCCAGCCGAGCCAGGAAAATTGTGTTGGACGCCAGTTCCAGAAGGTGGACTCGAACTTTCCCGATCACAGTGCTGTCTTCGATGTGAAGATCCGCGCCCTCCCCTGCCAAGTCCGGGGCCGCGTAAGCAACGGCGCAGCGAGAGCCTGCGTCCAAAATACTCGAGCAGATTCGAGTCGTTCCTGCCACAGAAGCCGCGACCGGCCCTGTGATGCAGCGGATCAGGCTCAAGCTGACCTCGCCGGAGGAGACAATCAGACTCGGTTCACCTGGATGAACAGGAGTGCCGTCCTCTTTGAGGGTGATACCGGGAACCAGCGTGCAGTCCATCAACTGGATGTTGGCCGGGCCACCGAGAGCCGTCAGGGTGCCGGAAATCCAGATGCCGCTCAGGGATAGCTGGCCGGCGGGTGGAGCGTCGCCCGATTCAGTCGCAATACCCGCGATGCCCTGGACCTCAACATTGCCGCGAAGCGTGGCACACGAGTTTTGATAGGTAAAATCGCTATCGCTGCCTGGATGCAATTGTCCTGAAACAATCCAGAGTTTGCTTTCCGCCGGCAGGAGAATACCGGCGGCTCCCGTAAGATCCACGTCGAGCGCAACAAACCCCGGAAGTACAATCAGCCCCTGGGAGCCCGGGGGTTCAAGATTCCACGCCGCAATCGCTGCTTCCAGAGTCGGCGCGGCTGCTGATCCAACCACGGCGGTGAAGTTAAGCTGCTTCGGGCCGAGGCCCGCCAGGCTGCCGGTCCGGTCATACGAACCGCCGCCGATTTCCGCCGGGAAACCATAGCAATAATTAACCTGCACCTGCTGGGGCGCCGGGATGTCGGGTGCGAGTTGGATTCGGCCGAGTTCGGGGTCGATGGCAACCTTGCCGGGCGGCGTACAGCCCCAGTTCTGCTCCGAGTCCCCGGAAAGATTGCGGCAGCAGATTTGCGGGACTGGAACGGCTACGCCATCCAGGAAAATCTCGATACTGCGGCCGGCCCCATAGAACTGGTCGAGGCTTGCGTGAAATTCCCGCCGTCCGATGGGCTGGGACACGTCCAGTCGAGTCGTAAGCCGGCTGAAGGAACTGCGGCTGGCCAGCGCATTGAACAGCGGAATATCGATTCCCAGGGGACTGAATCGGTAGCGGCGGTCGTCCATGCGAAAGGCAGTCGCGCCCGTTACTGGAAAGCAGTGCCAACGCCACAAGTACATGCCGACATCGGGGATGTTGAATCTTCCTCCGCCGTGCAGGTTGACGTCCAGCGGGGTGGGATCAGGATCAGAGATTGTACGAACTCGCGGTGCAATCCGCCGCACGTCCACGGTGCGATTCAGAGTGTCGAAAGCGGAGTCCATGCGCTCCAACTGGCCGCCACGGCGCAAGTCAGCCGTAGCCGCATGGTGCGGCCGGACGTGGCGCATGCTGGTGGTGGTGATCAGCCTTTTGAAAAACTCAACGGCCGCGGCGGGACGGCCGGAGACGTCCATCGCAACTTGCTCCAGCGCCAGCACTGTTCCTTTGCGCCGCCGGTACCCGATGGTGTTGGCGACTTCGGCGCGGCTGGCGTGGGCAGCTCCATTAACATCATAAATCGGGTTGTAACCGATCAGTTCACCGATATACGGAACAATCCATGATTCGCAGGTTTCGATGAACTCATCGTCGTAAAGCTGCTGGATATTTTCTTCGAGAATCGCCTTCTGTTCGGCAATCACGGTCATCAGGGCCCGAAGCGGCTCACCGTTTTCCGCATCGCGCGTGCGATATATCGCGGGCAAGAGAGCGTAAAGTTGTTCGGCATTCAGGCTCATGACCAGACCTCGAGACTGCCCTGTGACGCAGGATCGAGCAGCAACATCTCAGCGCCGTGCGGCGTGCCATGCTGGCCGGGCAGGGGAGCCGCGGCGCGCAGAACCGCCGGGAGCGGACTGCCCGGCAATACGAGTTGTCCCTGGCGTTTGAACGTTGTCAGTTCCACTGCAATCACTCCCGGCGTGGATTGCATCAAAGCGACAATCTCACTCTGCGCCACTCCCTGGCCGGGCTGGCGTTGATTGAAACCCAGGCTCGTTGCCAGTGACTGCCAAACCTGCGCCAGCACCCGGGTCGGATCGTAGTTGTCCCTATCCACTCGCACGTTGGCGCCGATTTCGAAAAGCACGGGAGTATAAGAGGCGGCGGTCAGCGGGATGTGAGGATTTCCGGCACTGCGCAAGGCCTTGATGAGATTGGTCATCGTCGGATCGTCCGGCTCAAATACGGTGCCATACGCTCCGGCGACTGTCAGGAAGACGCCACGCGTGCGGCCCACCCATGTCCAGGTGGCCAGCGCCTTGGCTATACCGGCGAATGCCAGCGCGTAATTCTGATAGTCTTCGAGCGACACGGCACGCTCCAGGGTAAGAACATGCAGGGGCGCGCTGGTGCGGGCACTGTCGGCGGAATCGGGGTCCGCGCCTCCCGAGGCCGGATCGGGATTGGTGACGCCCTTCAACCCCTGTGGCCGGTCCATAGCCTGGGATAACTGTCCGGCCTCGATAGTGCCGGCAGCGCCCACTCCCTTGCGATAAGCGGCCCGGATATTCATTTGGCCGGTCGGAGTTCGCGCTCCCTCGGTGCC
>JARRJI010000051.1:0-13461 GCA_037379595.1 Acidobacteriota bacterium
CACGGCCACGGCGCAGGCCGAATGGCACCGCATCGGCAAGGTGACGGGCTCACAGGTTCAGGGGAACGAGATCACTTTCCACACAGAACATGCCGTGGTGCAGCTCACGGTGTTGGCGCCGGAAATCGTTCGAGTGCGCATGGCGCCGGGCTCGACCTTCGGTCCGGACTATTCCTGGGCGGTGGTCAAGAAGCAGTGGCCGGCTGTCCACGTGGAGTTCAGCAAGGGGACGAACATGGAGGTGATCCGCACCGGCAAGCTCGAGATTCACGCGCAGCTTTCGCCCTTCCGCCTGGCTTTTTATGACGCGAGCGGGCGGTTGATCTCCGAAGACTCGAAAGATCTCGGCATGGCGTGGGACGGGAAAGAGGTTCGCTGCTGGAAGCAGATGCCCGAGGATGAGCAGTATTTTGGCCTCGGAGAAAACGCCGGGCGCCTGGACAAGCGCGGCCACGCCTACGTGATGTGGAACACCGATATCCCCGGCTGGGGAGCGACGACCACACCGCTCTATCAGACAGTTCCCTTCTTCATCGGCCTGCGGCAGGGGCGTGCCTACGGCATCTTTTTTGACAACACCTGGCGCTCGTCGTTTGACATGGGGCTGCAGTTCCGCAACGAATACTCATTCGGCGCGGAAGGCGGCGAGATGAACTACTACTTCTTCTATGGCCCCGCGCCGAAGAAGGTTCTGGAAGAGTACACGGACCTGGTGGGCCGCATGCCGCTGCCGCCCATGTGGGCGCTCGGGTACAACCAGTCGCGCTACAGCTACTACCCGGAAAAGAAGGTTCGCTTTATCGCCGACAATTTCCGTATCCGCCACATTCCCTGCGACGTCATTTTCCTCGACATTCACTATATGGATGGCTATCGCATTTTTACCTGGAACAAGCAGCGCTTTCCCGATCCGGCCGCGATGATTTCCAACCTGCGCAAAGAGGGTTTCCACCTTGCGGTGATCCTCGACCCGGGAGTCAAGGTCGATCCCAATTACTGGGTTTATAAGGAGGGCGTGGCCGGGAATGATTTTGTCAAGATGCCCGACGGCAAGCTCTTTGTGGGCAAGGTCTGGCCGGGCGACAGCGTTTTCCCGGATTTCACCTCGCCCAAAGTGCGCCAATGGTGGGGCACGCTTTACAAGGGTCTGGTGAGCGACGGCGTGGCCGGCTTCTGGAACGATATGAACGAGCCCTCGGTATTTGATGTTCCCTCGAAGACGATGCCGCTTGACGCGATTTTCTATGACCACGGACTCCACAGCCCGCAGGCGAAAATCCACAACGTTTATGGCATGCAGATGTCCCGGGCCACCCAGGAGGGCGTGCTGAAGCTGCGTCCCGACCGCCGGCCCTTTGTGCTGACCCGCGACACTTATTCCGGCGGCCAGCGTTATGCCGCCGTCTGGACCGGAGACAATATGGCCACATGGCAACACCTGCGCATCAGCGTTCGCGAACTGATGACCATGGGCCTCTCCGGGCTGACCTTTGCCGGCGCGGATATCGGCGGGTTCATAGGCAGCCCAAGCCCCCAGCTCTATACGCGCTGGCTTGAGGCGGGAGTCTTCTACCCTTATTGCCGGACGCACACGAGTTACGGCACGGCCAATCAGGAACCCTGGTCCTACGGGGACCGCGATACCAACATCAACAGAAAATCCATCGACCTCCGCTACCGGCTGATGCCTTATCTTTATAACGCCTTCTACCAGGCATCGCAGACAGGAGTGCCGGTGATGCAGGCGCTGCTGCTCGACTATCCGAACGACCCCAGGGCCATCGAGCAGAATGGCGAGTTCCTGTTTGGCAACGATCTGCTGGTGGCGCCGGTGATGAAACCGTACCAGATCAAGCAACACGTCTACCTGCCGCGCGGGGAGTGGGTCAACTTCTGGAAAGACCGCGTTTATCAGGGTCCAAGAGAGGTGACGGTGAACGCGCCGCTCCAGTACATTCCCATGTTTGTTCGCGGCGGCGCCATCATTCCCACTCGGCAACTGGTCCAGTACACCGGCCAGGCGCCCATCAACCCCCTGACGTTTGAGGTTTACCCGGACGGCCGCTCGTCGCGCGAATACTACGAAGATGACGGAAGCACGCTCGCTTATCACAAGGGCGATTTCTTGAAGGAGCGGGTCAGCTCCGATGCCGAGCCACATTCGCTCACGCTCTCGGTTTCAGCCCGGCAGGGATCTTACGCGCCGCCAGCGCGCTCGATGCAGTTCGAAGTGCACAACCAGAAAATCCGGCCGCAAGCTGTGAAGCTCGACGGAAACACGCTCGCGGCCTTGAGCTCGGAAGGCGCTCTGAAGGATTCATCGGAAGGCTGGTACTTCGACGGCGTGCACAATGTCCTCTGGATCAAATTTCCCGATCAGGGCACATCGCGGACGGTGCAGGTGGAAAAGTAGAGCGGCCGCTTTTGTTCAGAGCTTACGGTTCCGGGCTCTCAATTTCGTAAGTTATCTTTTGCCCGGTATCTCTGTTTTTTGCGGCCTGGCCGCAATCCTATTCGCGGCGCCTTTGCAGAAGCAGAGGCACGCTTTTACGTGAAAGCCTGATAAGCTGTTACGGGGCAAAACAAACGCTGCAGGGGCTGCAGCAGTTCATTGTTGACAATCCGTTTCTGTTCGGCAAGGTCGCGGCAATTCAACATTGCCGGAGAAATTCCTGAACACGCAGCAAGCTGACGGCCGGGCCCTCGCGAAAAGGCGATGAACCTGACATCTCCAGAGCGCACAAGAAGCAGGAGAGAAGACTCATTAGCCCTGCGTTCCGAACCCGGCGCGCGCCCGGCGTCTTCACCCTGGCCATTGCTGTGGCTGACGGTGCTGAGCCTGGACGCCCCGGCGGTCGCCGTCCTGTGGCAACTGCTCTTTGCCCGGTCTTTTCGCGTGCCGCTCAGCCCTGACATCACGATTCTTCTGGCGATGGTGGTCTGGCTGATCTACGTGGCGGATCGCGCGCTCGATACTCTGAAGGTTCCGTTCGAAGGAGCCGAGCCCGCCCGGCACATCTTCTACCGCCGGCACGTGTGGGTGTTTCTAGTGCCCTTCTCCGTTGTATTCGTGCTTGCAGCCTGGATGTCGTTAACCAAACTGGATCCCAGGACTTTTCGCAATGGAATAGTAATTCTGCTGGCCGTCGGCGCCTACTTTCTTGTGACCCATCTGCTGTCGCCGGGACGTGAGCGCCTGCCCAAGGAAATGCTGGTGGGCGTCCTGTTCGCGCTCGGAACATGCTTCCCGGTCTGGGAGCACGCGTCCCCGGGCGCTTCTCTCATGCTGGCGCCCTACCTGATTTTTACCGCCCTGTGCTGGCTGAACTGCGTGGCCATCGAATACGAGGAATGGACTCGACTTCGCCACCGTCAATTCGGCCCGCCGCACTCTTGGACCATCTGGATGGGACGCCACTTCTCCTTCATCACATTCGCCACAGCCGTCATTGCCGCTGGCCTCATCGCGTCCGGCTTCGGGCGCCCAACGTGGCAGCTTCTGACGTGTGAGTTGGTCAGCGCCCTGGCCCTCGCCTTGATCCGCTACAAGCACAAGTCGCTCTCCACTGACAAATTCAGGGTGCTCATGGACCTCGCACTGTTCACCCCTTTGCTCTTCCTTCCCTTTTAGAACCGGCGAGACAACACGATTGACCGGCGGCTTCGGCTCATCCCTGATGAACACTCCGCGCACTGAGAAGGATGAATATGTGACATACGTCACAGCGCAGGAAAACGCGAATTGTGGTACCATGCATTCGTATGACGAAGGCGAAATCCATCCTGTTGCTGTGGGCTCTGCTCTTCGCAAGCCTGGGAGGCTGCTTCGGCCCGCTGATGATGGGGCGCTCGATGAACTGCTGCAGTTCGATGCCGTGCAGTCCTGCGAGCCAATCGCGAAGCTGCTGCACGCCCGGGCTCTCCGGCGCGGCCAGCCATCTGCAACAGGCAGCCGAAGTCACCTCCCCGACTGTTTCGTACGCCGTGATGGCAATGCTGCCTCACTTCACAGCAGCACCTGCCGCAGTCGTCGCAACACGTCAGGAAATCGCGTTCCATTGCTACTCACCGCCCGGTGAGCTTTACACGATCCATCATTCTCTCCTGATTTAGTCCCCGCAATCGCAACAGTGTGATTTCAACACGCTGTCTCCTTCTCTTTTTCACCAGAACCAGTTTTCTCAGGAGGTCCGTTATGCGGAGATTTCTTCATGTCGCATTGTTCTCTTTGTTCCTTTGCACGATTCCCAGTTTTGCCTTTGACGCCCATCCGCCCGCAAAGGCATTGCAGGGAAGCACAACGGCAGTCACAGAATGGCAATCCCCTGCGAACCTGAAGCACCTGATCACCAAGACTCGTGGAACGCTGGTGATCAATGAACAGGGCGTGGAATTCCGGCCCGAAAAAGGTTCGCCGCTACGCTGGTCCTACGTCGAGATTCAGACCTTCAACCTTAAAGCCCGTCAGCTGGATCTCAAGACCTACCAGAACCGGAGCTGGCACTTTCATGGCGACCGTGCGTTCCATTTCAAACTGAAAAACAGTGTGCCGCCTCGGGTTGCCGAAGAATTCGCACGCCGGGTTCAAAAGCCCGCCAAAGACGGCGTTCCGGATCCCAGCGCACACGCTTTTGCAACTCTACCTGCACGCCGCCGCACCTTCGGCGGAGGGACCAACGGGGTGCTGCGCTTTCGCCAGGGCGGGATCGATTATGTGACCACCAAGGGGAGCGGCAGCCGGAGCTGGCGATGGTCCGCCATCGAGACCCTTGCCAATCCCGACCCTTACCACTTTCGCGTGCAGGGTTACCGCGAGACTTTTGAGTTTGTACTCAAGAAGGCCATGTCCCGCAAGCTGTTCGATCAGCTTTGGGATGCGGTTTATGGGCGCGGCCTGACAGGCCTTGCTTATTCGGAAGGGAGGCATCAGTGAGCTTTCTCCATCCACAAAACCCTGAAGGTCAGGGTCGAAAGAGTGCTTCTCAACAGCCACTCGGCGGGTGCGCAAGGGGCATCCTGCTCGTCGCTGCCCTTCTGACTGCTGTTCCAATCTTGACCTCAACTGCAGCCAAAGCCGTGGAGCCCATCGTGCAGCCCGGCCAAAACCAGCAACAGGCCAAAGCGGCCACGCCGTTGTCGCAACTGGTCAAGGAAGCCGAGCAGAACAATCCGCAGGTCCTGGCGGCAAGGCGAAACTGGCAGGCGGCCACGCAGGTTCCCTCGCAGGTCGCGACGCTTCCGGACCCGCACGTGTCCGTGCAGCAGATGTCAGCCGGGACGCCCCTTCCCTTCGACGGCTTCCATTCCGTCCAGATGACCTTCCTCGGCTTTGGAGTTTCACAATCCATCCCTTATCCGGGCAAGCTCCGCCTGCGCGGAGAAATCGCGCAGCGGAAAGCGGACTCAATGCGCGAGCAGGCAGACGCTGTCCGGCGCTCTGTTGTCGAAAAGGTCAAAGCTGCGTACTTTCGCCTCGGGTATGTTCAGCAAACCCTTTCCATCCTCGATCGGGACGAGAAACTGCTGAAGCAGGTTGAACAGATTGCGGAAGCAGAATATCGCGTGGGCAAAGGCAACCAGCAGGACGTGCTGAAGGCGCAATTGGAGCAGACCAAGCTGCTGAGAAATACCACGCAGTACCGCCGGCAGATGCAGAGCCTTGAGGCGCAACTGAAACAGCTCCTCAACCGGCCGCAGAATTCGGCGGATATCGCCACCGAGGAGATCACCGAAACCGCCCTCCTTTCAGTTCGGATGATCTGCTGTCAGCCGTCCGCTCGGGCAATCCGGAGGTCGGCGCGCAGCACGAAATGGTTCAGGGCCGCGGCCTGGGCGTAGAACTGGCCAAGAAGGATTTCTACCCTGACTTCAACGTTCAGTACTTGTACCAGCACACCGGCAACGGCTTCCCCGAGCGCTATTTGCTGAGCTTCGGAGTGAAGATTCCCATCTACCGCAGCCGGCGGCAACGACCGGAAGTGGCCGAAGCGGCCGAACAATTGAACAGCGCCCGTCGGGCTTACGAAGCGCGAGTCCAGCAGACGTATTTCGACGTACGGGATCAGTATCTGGTGGCCGACTCGGATTCCAAGGTCCTCAAGATTTACCGGGAGGGTTTGATTCCGCAAGCCACCGCCACTTTCCACGCGGGCCTTGCCGCCTACCAATCGGGCCAGCAGGATTTCCAGACCCTGCTCGATTCTTTCCTCGACGTTTTGAATCTCGACATCGAATACTGGCGCACGCTTGCCGAACACGAAACTGCGCTGGCGCGCCTGGAGCAACTGACGGGACTTTCGATCCCGTAATGAAGGTGATCCAAGAGAGGTAATTGCCATGAAGGATTATCGCAAAGCATTTCAGATCACGCTGGGAGTCAGCATCCTGCTGGCAGCGGTCATCGCTTTCTTTGGATGGCGGTACGTTGCAGCAAGGCAACGTGCAGCCGCCACTCAGGAGAAAACTGCGCCCGCCGCCACAAGCGAGACTTCCACGCCCGAAAGCAATTCCGCTTCGGCCCCGGCTCCCGCAAAACTTGCTGCGCTCCAGCTCTCGCCCCAGCGCCTGCAGCGCATCGGGGTAACGAGCGGCGAAGTGCAGACGAAGGAGCTCACCAATGAGATTCGGGCGGTTGGCAACGTGGCCGTCGACGAACGGCTTGTGGCATACGTTCAGACGCGCTTTTCCGGATGGATTCAAAAGGTCTATGCCAACTCCACGTATCAGTATGTGCGCAAAGGCCAGCCGCTGTTCACCATCTACAGCCCGGAACTGGTGACGACGGAGCAGGAGTACTTGCTCGCCCGAAAGAACCGTGACCTGCTGGCAGCGAGCACCGTGCCGGGCGTGGCTTCCGGCGCCGATTCGCTGCTCACCGCCGCCCGCGAGCGGCTGAAGCAGTGGGAAATCCCGTCGCGCGAGATTCAGAATCTCGAATCGACGGGCCAGGTTCGCCACGACCTTGAAATCGATTCCCCGGTTTCCGGCTACATCACGCAGTACAACGCTCTGCCGAACCTCTACGTCCAGCCGGCCACGCGCCTTTACACCATCACCGACCTTTCGACGGTCTGGGTCTATGCGGAAGTTTTCCAGAGTGATGTCAGCCAGATCCATCGCGGCGATCCGGCAACGATAACGACGGACGCGTATCCGGGCCAAACGTTTTATGGCCGCGCCGATTTCATTTATCCCGACGTGAACATGAATACCCGGACTGTCAAGGTGCGGCTGGTGTTCCGAAACCCCGGCCTCAAACTCACGCCCGGAATGTTCGTCAATGTCAGCCTGAAGATTCCTCTGGGCCGCCACCTTGCCATTCCCACCTCCGGTGTCTTCCATACCGGGACGCGAAACATTGTCTTCATCGATCACGGTGGCGGGTATCTTGCGCCACGCGATGTCACGCTGGGGCAGCAGGCCGGAAACGATTACGTTGTGCTCAAGGGGCTGAAGCCCGGCGAGCGCGTTGTCACCTCGGCCAACTTCCTGATCGATTCCGAAAGCCGGCTTCAAGCCGCGCTCGGATCGTTTGCTCCTCCGCCGCCGCCGCCGTCTGCAGCAAGCGGAAAAGCCGCGGCACAGGCGAACATCGAATTCAAGACCTCGCCCTCGCCGCCCCGCAAAGGCACCGACACGGTGCGTGTCAAGCTGACCGGCGCCGACGGCACACCCATCGCGGGCGCGCAAGTGAAGGTCCGATTCTTTATGCCCGCCATGCCTGCCATGGGAATGTCGGCCATGCAAAGCGTCTTCACACTTGCCGACAAGGGAGGCGGTTTTTACGAAGGAAGCGGCCAGCTCAAAACCGGAGGGACCTGGCAGGTGACAGTTTTCGCCCAGAAAAATGGTCAACCCCTGGCCACCAAGCAATTGAGCGTGACCGCGGAAGGAGGCATGTAACGTGATAGCCCGCTTGATTGACTGGTGCGCGCGCAACCGCTTCCTGGTTTTTACCGGAGTCTTCCTGCTCGTCCTTGCCGGAATCTGGTCGATGAAGAACATTTCGCTGGACGCGCTTCCCGACATTTCCGACGTCCAGGTGATCATCCACACACGCTGGGCCGGCCAGCCCCCGGACCTGATCGAGGACCAGGTCACTTATCCCATCGTCACCACGCTGCTTGCGGCTCCCCGTGTGAAACAAGTGCGGGCGCAGACGATGTTTGGCGACTCGTTCGTGTACGTCGTCTTTCAGGACGGCACTGACCTTTACTGGGCGCGGTCGCGCGTCCTCGAATACCTCCAGCAATTGCAGGGCAAGCTGCCTGAAGGGGTCCATCCTGTGCTGGGTCCGGACGCCACGGGCGCGGGATGGGTGTACCAATACGTTCTGGTCGATCATTCGCACAAGTACAGCCTGGCGCAACTTCGAACCTTGCAGGAGTGGTATATCCGCTACTGGCTGGAAACCGTACCGGGAGTCTCTGAAGTGGCCACCATCGGCGGCTTTGTGCGCCAGTACCAGGTCCGGCTTGACCCGGACAAGCTCCAGGCTTACAACATCCCGCTCTCCACCGTCATCCAGCGCGTTCGCCAGAGCACCAATGAAGTCGGCGGCCGCCTGCTCGAAATGGGCGGCGCCGAATACATGGTTCGCGGCCTCGGCTATTTCAAGTCTCTCAAGGACCTCGCCGACATCCCCGTGGGGGTCCACAACGGCGTGCCTGTGCTGGTCAGCGACCTTGGGACGGTGGCTTTCGGGCCGGACATCCGGCGTGGAGTCGCCGACTGGAACGGGGATGGAGAAACCGTCGGCGGCATTGTCGTCATGCGTTTCGGGCAGAACGCGCTGAACGTGATCAACGGCATCAAGAAGAAAATCGCAGAGGTCAAATCCTCACTCCCGCCCGGTGTTGAGATCGTCCCTGCTTACGATCGCTCGAACCTGATCCACGAATCCATCCACACTCTGCAACGGGACCTTCTGGAAGAAGCCATCATCGTCAGCCTTGTCATCATCATTTTCCTTTTCCATTTTCGTTCCGCGCTCATCCCGATTCTCACCCTGCCGATTGCCGTCATCGCCTCTTTTATCCCGATGTATTACTTCCATGTGACGGCCAACATCATGTCACTGGGCGGGCTGGCGCTGGCCATCGGAGTCCTGGTTGACGCCGCCATTGTCATGGTGGAGAACGGTTATCGCGTCCTCTCTGAGCGCCAGCAGGAGCTGGCCGCCGGCGCATCACAGGCAGACCCTCCGGGCCAGGACGATCCTCCGGGACCGGTCGTCACCGAACCGGGAGCACCCGAGACTCCGGCAAGCGGCCCACCCGTTATCGGGCGCCGCGAGCGCCGCAAGCTCCTGCTGGGTGCTGCCAAACAGGTCGGCCCGCCCATCTTCTTTTCGCTTGTTATCATCGTGGTTTCCTTCCTTCCCGTCTTTCTGCTGGAAGCGCAGGAAGGCCGGATGTTCCGGCCGCTGGCCTGGACGAAAACTCTTGCCATAAGCTTTTCCTCCATACTGGCGATCACCCTGATTCCCATCCTGATGCTGATCTTCATCCGCGGACACCTGAAGCCGGAATCGGCCAACCCGGTCTCGCGCTTCACGCAGTTTCTCTATCTGCCGGTGCTGCGGTTCTGTCTCCGGCACCGTGTCGCAACGGTGCTGGCCGGCATGCTTTTTCTGGCCGTTACCCTGCCGCTTGCCACACGGATCGGGAGCCAGTTCATGCCGCCTTTCTATGAAGGCGATGCCCTGTATATGCCCACGGCATACCCCGGCATCTCCATCACGGCGGCATCCGACCTGATGCAGGAACAGGACCGGATCATCAGGTCTTTTCCAGAAGTTGAAAGCGTCCTGGGATATGTGGGCCGTTCTGACAGTGCGACCGACAACGCTCCTCTCTCAATGTTCGACACCACCATCCGGCTCAAGCCAAAATCGGAGTGGCCCCAGGGCATGACCTACTCCAAGCTGATCCAGGAGATGGACGCCAAGCTGCAATTCCCCGGCATCACGAACACCTGGACGATGCCCATCCAGAATCGCCTGGACATGGAACTGACGGGGATTAAGACTCCGGTTGGGTTGAAAATCCAGGGCCCGAATCTGGCCGACATCCAGCAGGTGGGCCAGCAGGTCCAGAGCCTCCTGTCCGGGTTGCCGGGAGTCCGCTCGGTGTTCGCTGAACGTGTCGCGCAGGGATTTTACGTCAACGTTCAAGTGAACCGGGCGGTGGCGGCGCGCTACGGCCTCACCGTTGCCGACGTGCAGCGCGCGGTTACTTCCGGCATCGGAGGCGAGAATATTGCGGTCAATGTTCAGGGCCGCGAACGCTATCCGGTCAACGTCCGCTACAACCGGGACTTTCGTGACAATCTGAACGCTCTCGAACGCGTGCTTCTTTCCACTCCAACCGGGGCGCAAGTCCCCATCAACGAAGTGGCAACCGTCTCCTTCTCGCGCGGTCCGGCGATGATTCGGGACGAGGACGCGCAATTGACCGGCTACGTCTTTGTGGACCTGAACACCAGCGACTATGGAGGGTTTGTGGAGAAAGCCGACGCCCTCCTCCATCAGAAACTCCGCCTGCCCGCCGGCGCGTCGTATCACTGGTCTGGCGAGTACGAGTTCCAGTTGCGGGCGAAGAAACGGCTGGAACTGATCATGCCCATCGTGTTCTTTGTGATCTTCCTGCTGCTCTACATGACGTTCAACTCCACGGCCGAAGCGGCCATCCTGATTTTCCCAACCGTTTTTGCATTGACAGGAGGGCTGCTGTTGCAGTGGGTCCTTCATTACAACTTCAGCGTGGCCGTCTGGGTTGGCTACATCGCTTTATTTGGCATTGCGGTTGAAACCGGGGTGGTCATGGTGGTCTATCTTCACGAAGCGATGGACGAACGCCTGGCTCGCGGAAAGGTCTCGGGGCTGGATGATGTCCGCGCGGCCACCACGGACGGTGCCGTGCTGCGCCTGCGTCCCGTGCTGATGACCGTCTGTGCCGTGCTGGCCAGTTTGATTCCGATCCTTTGGGAATCGGGCGTCGGATCAGACATCATGAAGCCCATCGCCACGCCGATCGTGGGAGGCATGATCACTTCCTTTTTTGCTGTCCTGATCCTGGTACCGGTGCTGTTTATGGCACTTAAGGAGCGGCAGTTGAAGCGAGGAACACTGCGCAGGTCTCAGGATGTTGGGGCAGAGGAATAATCCTCCCTCAACTTCGGCCGGCAGAAAGCGCAAAAGGAATGCAGCGGCCGATCGAATGGGACACCAGGCGAATCGCTTCGATTCAGCCAGGAAGAACGAGTGAACGGTGTGAAAGAAATAAAGGTCAGACGTCGGTGAAAGACCAAACCACGAAAAAATCGAGGTGCAAAATGAAGAAAAGACCCAGGCAGGACAAGGGAATGCGGAACCTTCTTATCCTCACCTGCGCAATGGCCGTTGGGACGACGATTTATTGGATCAGCGTGAGCCGAAAGACCTCCGTTGAGCCTGTGGGTCCTTCAGTGGCGGAACAAGCACGAGGCACTAAGACTCAACCCGCCGTTCCACCGTACTACTCGAGCGCCAGTGCTGCAAAGCCATACCCGAAGCTGATTCCGGCCGCGTATTACCAACGATACCCTCTTGTTGAACGGGCCTATAAGGATGCGGCGGAAATACCCGGCGTTCTGGCTCAACAGCCCTGTTATTGCCACTGCAACAGCATCGGGCACCACAGCCTGCTGGATTGCTACGCGTCTGACCACGCTTCGCGTTGCCTCATTTGCATCAAGGAGGCCCTCCTTGCCAGACAGATGACCCGACGCTCAGAGACTCCCGCTGAAATTCGTCAGGCAATAATCCACGGCATATGGCAGAGTGTGGATGTCCGGACGGTATCGCGATAAGATAATTTGTATCTAGAGGAAAGGGGCATGCTGAAAAAACCGGTTCTGGTCACCGTCCTGGCCATAGCAGCCATCGTCGCCACAGGCTATCTGGCCCACCGTCTGGAGACTCCAAAAGTACCGGCGGTCTGCCAGATTTGCGGGCGCGGAATTTCCAGGCAAACTGGTTTTCGAATCGAGACAGCCCACGGAACCATTTACGCCTGCTGCCCCAGTTGCGCTATGCACCATATGATCAACCATCCGGGAGAAGCGCGCAAGGAACTGGCTACCGACTTCAACAGCAGGCGATTGATTCCGGCGCGGTCAGCTTATTACGACCTGGGCGGCGACGTGCAGTATTGCACACGCCGGAATCCTTCCATCAAACGCGTGCCGGGCCAGGGAGTGGAAATGCGCGTCTACGACCGCTGCCTGCCAGTCCTGGTGGCCTTCGCCAATAAGGACGAAGCTGAAGCCTACCGCCGGCAGCATGGCGGCCGCGTCGTCACTTTCGACCAGGCTCTCCAGGAAGTTCGCAACCAGTAAGTGGACAGCCACGATCGGTCGATTTGTTGATCGGCCGTAGGTATGTCCTGTGTCAAGAACCCATGGTCAGGAAGGCGCTGAGCGTGGCTGCCACTACCGCTCTTACTTCCACTCCCACAACTTGGAGTGGGTATTTCCCTCGGCATCAACATCGAACTCGAAGATCGCGGCGACGCTATTCAACCGTAACAGCATGGGCGAAGCCGTGCTGTAGTACACCGCGCCCCGATAACTGACCGCAGCGCAGCCGGTAGCATCGCGGGCCGGCATTCTTCAGCGCGCCATGCAAAGCGGTGGCGTCCCAAACCTGTTTTCTGGCGTCTCCGCTGAAATTGTCATATTTTCCTAATGGCCCTGCGCCGCGCTGAACCACGAGACAATCTGCCCGACGGTATCAGGGAACTGCGCGGCGAGCAGCAGAAGGATCGGAATCATCGCGTATTTAAGAATGCGGAAAGTGAAGTGACGGGTCATCTTGACCTGGCCCGGCTCCGTGCCATTCAGCATGCTCAAGACAACTTCCCGTTCCATCTGGAGCATGACCAGCACTGCGACCCCGACGAAACCGAGAATTACAATCCAATTGAAGGCAAGGAAATGGTTTTTCTGCACGAAGGGATAAAACATCACGGAGAACAGCATCAGCAGCAATCCGGAGAGGATAAGCGCTCCAAGGTTGCGGAGCGCCGATAAAACGTACGCGATGAACAGAACGGTGCGGCCAGCCAGAAACTCCTCACCGAGTTCGCGAAACCGCTTCAATCCCCGCGACTCCCTGGGGGATTTCGAAGCATTCGCCGCTGCGCGCCACGAAGGCTCAAGGAGTACGGCCGTCACCTGAGTCAGCTCGCCGAGAACCTGTTGGGATTCCGAGCGCTTCTTTGTGGCAAGACTCCACTTGCCGTTTGCCTCCGCGTCAAGAGCTTCCGACAGATGCTGGGCCGCCTTTGGGACCCTTTTCTGCGCCTCGTGAATCCACCTGTCGAGTTTCTTCCGCGCAGCCACAGGCAGTGCCCCCGATGACACCAGTGACGAAGCAAATCGGAGCAATCGCTCGGCCTGGTCAACCGAAAATGAGAGAAC
>JARRJI010000052.1:0-15917 GCA_037379595.1 Acidobacteriota bacterium
TTCCTGGAGAACCAGTTCCGGCTTGGGAATGTGGTGGAAGGCATACTGGCAACTCACCAAGTCGAATGTAGCGTCAGCGCAAGGAATCTGCTCTCCTTCGCCGCGAATGAAAGTGGCATTGGTAATCTGCTTTTCAGCCTGGAATTCCCGTGCCTGGCGCAACATCTCGCCGGTCAGGTCCATTCCATAGGCAAACCGGACCCCGGGCGCAAGCGTCAGGACAAACGCACCCGGACCGCAGGCGACATCAAGAACTAAGCTCTCAGCCTGCAGCTTTAGAGATTCGACCTTCCCAGCCACAATTTCAGGAGCATCGCGGACTGCAAACTTTGAGAATGCCTCCGCCGTCTTCGTAAATTGTTTTTGAACCGTTGCCTGATGTTTTTTTGACATAGCGTTATGAAAAGACCCCGTTCTTCGCCTTTCTCGACTGAATGTAATAGAATGCCATTTTTTGGCGGAAGGATAAACAGGAGATCCTTTTGGTTACTGTTGGGCCCTGCTTTCGAGCGGGCCGCGGGGGTTGAAAACTTTTCAGACCGTGCACATGCGGGTGACCCATGCGACTGGTTTTGGGAATCCTTTCCGTGCCTGGAAATGCAATCGTAAGCTTCAAGTAAGAACTTTTCTGCAGGAGGCTTTGGATGGCACTCGGACCTCAAGAGTTGAAATCATCGTTGCAGGGAATCATCGGGTTTGGCGTGACGCCGTTCCGCAAAGATCTCAGCGTTGACACCGACGCGTTGCGGCAGAACGCGGCCTTCCTGGCCGAACACAGTGAGGTGGTCGTTCCGATGGCCGGCAACGGCGAAATCTACGCTCTCTCGCCTGAAGAGCACAAAACAATCGGACAGGCTGTTGTTGAAGAAGTCCACGGCCGCCGGCCGGTGCTGGTGGGCGTGGGATTTTCCGTGCCGATTGCCCGCGATCTGGCACGCGCGGCAGAGGGTTACGGCGCCGATGGGGTTTTGATACTCCCACCGTACTTCACGCATGCCAATGACGATGGTCTGTTTGAATACTATCGATCGATCGCGCAGGCCACGAGGCTGGGAGTCATTATGTTTCAAACTCATGCCGTTAATTTCAGCCCTTCTCTTCTGCGCCGACTGGCGGAAGTTCCCAACATTGTGGGAATGAAAGACGAGCACGGGGACATGGACCAGTTCGTCCGCCAATGGGCCGCCGCAGGTGATCGGCTGATGCTGCTATGCGGCGTTGGGGAGATTCTTGCTCCCAGCTATTTTGCTCTGGGCGTCAAAGCCTTTACGAGCGGCCTGGTCAACTTTATGCCGGGCACCTGCCGGAAGATTCTGGAGCATCTGCGGAAGGGAGAACTGGAAGCTGCCGCGCGCGTGGTTGAAAAAGAGACCCTGGCAATTTACGACCTTCGCGTCAAACGACCCGGCTACCGGACGCTGGTCATCAAAGAGGCAATGAATCTTTGCGGATTGAACGCCGGATGCGTCCGGCCACCTCTGGCTCCGCTTCCGGAAGAAGTCCGCCAGGCGTTGCGCGCGGTTCTGGCGGATTTGGGACTCTTGAAAGGCGAAGCCGCACGCCAGTGAGCGCCGCGGACAGCCTTTTTGCAGGGTGTGCATGCGATACTCACACAATTCCCTCCAACGGAGCGCAACCTGAATGGATGAGAACGAAACACCTGAGCCTTCATGCGTATTGATCCCTGCCGGCACCTTCCAGATGGGTTGCGCCACGGGCCGGGACGATGAGCAGCCGGTTCACCGTGTATGGGTCGATGCTTTTGAAATGGCAGTTTTTCAGGTGCGAAACCGGGACTGGGCCAATTTCATGGAGGCTACGGGACACCCTGCCCCGCCGGAATGGGCCAATCCCGACTTTAGCCATCCTGACCAGCCGGTAGTGGCGGTAAACTGGCATGAGGCCGGCCAGTACTGCCGATGGCTCAGCCAGATGAGCGGCCGGAAGTATCGCCTGCCAACGGAGGCGGAGTGGGAGAAGGCAGCACAAGGTGGGCGAGACGGCGCTCTCTATCCCTGGGGAGATGAACCGCCGGAAGCCCACGATGAATACCTTCGGCGTTGGGGCGGGGAGGTTGCCGGTCCGCTCCCGGTCGGTGAGGGCACGCCCAATGCTTTTGGTCTTTATGACATTTGTGAAAACGTCCATGAGTGGTGCTCTGACTGGTATTCAAAGGACTACTATGCCTGCTCTCCGGAGCGCAATCCTCAAGGCCCGTCGTCCGGTGAGCGGCGGGCATCGCGCGGCGGCGCCTGGCGGCATCACATCAAGGCGAGCCGTTGTGCCGCGCGCTCCAGCATCCCACCAGCCTTTCAGTATGCGGATTATGGCTTTCGAGTAGTCCGCGACGTGCTGTAAGACAGGCTCAGGGAAGGAGGTTCCAATGCCTGAGTTACGCCATAACGTCCTGACTCGAGAATGGGTCATCATTGCTACCGAGCGCGCCAAGCGCCCGCACGAATTTGCCAGGGATGACGGGAAAAGGATCAACCCGCCGTATGTTGCATCCTGCCCTTTCTGTCCCGGCAACGAGCAGATGACTCCTCCTCCAACACTGGTGATTCCCGACGACGGTTCCTGGCGAGTTCGCGTGACACCCAACAAATTCGCCGCTCTTTCCTATGAGGGCGAGCGTCACCGGACTTTTGAGGGAATTCGACGGACCGTCAGCGGGGTCGGTGTCCACGAGGTGATCGTCGAGTCACCGGACCATAGCAAGTCGATAGCTCTGCTTGAGGACTCTCAGGTCGAAACATTGTTCGATGCCTATCTCAACCGTTTCAATTTCGCTTCGCAGGATCCGCGCGTTGAGCAGGTCACCATCTTCAAGAACCATGGCCTGGCGGCCGGGACCTCGCTCGAACACCCCCATTCTCAAATCATTGGAAGTCCCGTGATTACCTCGCAGATTCGCGACCGGATGATCAATGCCCTGCGCCATTTTGATGAGTACGGCGAATGCATTTATTGCCGTGTGCTTGAAGTTGAGCTGAAGGAACAGACACGCATCGTGATGGAGACCGAGCACTTTGTGACGTTCGTTCAGTTTGCCGCTCTCACTCCCTTTTCGATGCTGATCATGCCCCGGCGGCACATGTCGTGCTTTTCGGAAATCAGCGACGCTGAGGCGGCCGACCTCGCGAGAATCCTGCGGCGGACGCTCGCCAAACTTTACTATGGCCTGATGGATCCCGACTTCAACTACACCATCCGGACCGCGCCCAAAGAGGCTTGTGGCGTCAAGTATTTCCACTGGTACCTCAGTATCATTCCGCGGCTTACCAAGGTGGCGGGGTTCGAACTGGGTTCTGGCATGTTCATCAACACGTCGCTGCCGGAAGAGAATGCGGAGTTCCTCCGGGAAGTAGCTGCGGGGTAGCGGAGTGCCACCAGCGGGTTGCCGGTTTCGATGGTGAATTGCGGGCTGGTTCAACGCCTTTCAATTATTCGTAGCGCAAGGCTTCGACCGGATCGAGTTTTGAAGCGCGGATCGCAGGCAGAATCCCGCTCAGGACTCCGACCAGCATCAGGATTCCGGCGGAGAGCGCCAGTGTAGCAAGGGATATGTGCAACTGGATATCACCCTGCCCGGAAGTATCTTTAAACAGCGGCCCAAGCAGCGGGATGGTTCCGATGGCGGCCGCGAGCCCGTAGGAAAGGATCATGCCCAGAAAGCCGCCTGTGAGCGTAATGGCGAGGGCTTCGGAAAGAAACTGGGCCCGAATGTGCCGCCGCCGCGCGCCGAGGGCCCGTCGGAGGCCGATCTCACGAGTGCGTTCATCCACGGTAACCAGCATGATGTTCATGACGCCCACCCCGCCGATCCCCAGCGTAAGCGCGCCAATAAAGGTCAGCAATACTTCCAGGCCGATCGTGAGTCCGTCAATGATGGGCCTCAACTCTTCTGTTCCGAACATCATGAACGCTTTCTTGTCGGTCGGAGAGAAGCGCTGCCTTTCGGCAATGATGGCCAGCACCTGCTTGCGTGCTTTGGCTTCAAACTGCGGGGCAACCGGTTCAAAGACCAGCACGTTTGCATAGCGCGTGTCCCACATATCCCCTGCCGTCGTGTAAGGGATCCAGGCGGACTCATCGTCGCTCGTAAAATAGTTCGAAAGTTGAATCTTGCGGTTCATGGTCCCGATAACCGTGAATCGAACATTGCCGATCCTGACAATCTGACCCACGGCCGGCTGATTGGAAAAGAGCTTTTGCCGTAACCGGGCTCCGAGAAAAACCACCCGGCGCCGCTCAGCCATGTCCTCCGGGCCGATCCATCTTCCAGCGCTCGGCACTTCGCTTCGCATCTCGCCATACGCCGGGCACACGCCCCGAATCGCGGTGTTGGCAAAGCGGCTGCCGCGAGAGATCGGCAGCCAGCGGACCGTTTCACGGCAGGCATGTTTCACCAGGGTCGCTCGTGCGCGCACCCACTCCAGATCTTCTTTCTCAAGGAGAACTTTCTTGCCTGCGCGCTGGCCGCCAACCTGCTCGCTGGTTTGAGCCGGCCAGGCAATCACCACACTCTTTCCGAAGGCTTCGAACCCTTTGATCAGAACTCCCCGGAAGCCCTTTCCATAGGCGATCAAGGTTGTAACGGCCACGATTCCCCACACGATCCCCAGCATGGTCAGCCCGCTGCGCAGGGGCTGGCGGCGTAAGGAATCCCATGCCTGGCCAAGGACTTCACGTATCATGATCCTGCTCCACTTCGTCGTCCTGCACTGAGTTTGGTTCCGGTCTTCTCATTACTGGCCCGCCTCACACTAACCTCCCGCCTCAAACCGGAGCGACTCGATGGGGTCCACCGAGGCTGCGCGGCTTGCAGGGTAGAGCGCCGCAAGCACTGCCACTGTCCCCAGCAAACCAGACGACAATAAGCCTGATTGCCAGGTGGGCAGGAGGCCTGCAAAAAACGCGGGCTGCGGCAACAAGTCCACCAGCCAGCAGATGCCGTACGCCACTCCCATTCCGACCCCGCCACTGATGAAAACGACAATAAGTGTCTCAACAAAAAACTGCCAAAGAATGGCGCTGGATGTGGCGCCGACGGCTTTGCGAACCCCGATTTCCCGGGTCCGTTCACGTACGGCGACCAGCATGATGTTCATCACTCCGATGCCGCCGAGCAACAGGCTGACGAGTCCCACCGCGCCCAGGAAGTACTTCATCCCGTCGGTCATCGTACGGAACTCCTTGGCATTTTCCACCGTGTCCCAGATGGAAGCCGCTTCTTTGTCCTTCGGGTCAAAATGATGGATCAGACCAAGCGAGCGGCGAACCTGTGACTGACAGGCTTCATCATTTGCAAAGGACCTTGGGGTTACCAGGAGGTTGTCAATGCTGTAGGGCGGGGCCGGAGGCGGATCCGGGAAGTCCTGCTGCATGGTGCTGAAAGGGACGTAAACCTTGGTTACATCCATGCCGTCGTAACTGTTGTTCTGTTCCTTGGATTCCATAACGCCGATGACGGCATACGGAATATCGTTCAGATAGATCGTCTTGCCGACGGCAGCATGGGAGGCGAAAAGCTGCTTTCGCACGTCGCTTCCCAGGAAGGCAACATGATGGGCCTTGGCCTGGTCGTTCCAGTTATAAAAGCGGCCTTGCGCGACTGAAATGCTCCGGATGTACGCAAAGGGAGGAAGCGATGCCGTCACTTCCAGCGTGGCGCTATTGTACTGGCTGCGAATGTTGACGCCCGATCGGCGGAGCTCGGGTAAAACATACTCACAGGAAGGCGCCTGCTTCTGGACGGCGATGTAGTCCGTATCCCACCAGTGAATATCGCGCCCCGCCCGCATGCCGCCCGCTTGCATGCTGGTTCGGCCGGCAAAAACAATCATGATGTCCCGGCCGAAGGTTTCCATCTGCTTGGCCTGACCTACTCGCAGCCCTTCGCCTGCAGCCACCATCAGAATAATGGAGACAATGCCCCAGGCGATCCCGAACATGGTGAGGAATGTCCGGAGCTTATGCCCCCACAGATTGTCGATTGTGTCCCGGAACAGGTCACGAAGCGCCATGACAATTCACCATGAAAAGCACTGAGAGAAAACGATCTGCCTGGACAGCCGCACCCCCATTTATTGCAGGATGACCTGCTGGCCTTGCTTGAGCCCGCTTTCGACTTCAGCGTTGATCCCATTCGAGATCCCGATCTGAATGGGCACCTTCTTCCATCCCAGTTTCGCTTCCTGAGCCGGAATTTCGGCAAAGGTCTTATGATCCTTGTCGTAAACCACAGCGGTCTCAGGGACGATCAGTACGTTGTGCTTTTCCTGAATAATCAACTCCGCGTTGGCGCTCATGTTCGCTTTGAGTTCCCCGGTGGGATTCTGGATGGAGACGCGGACTTCAAATGTGGTCACGTTGTCTTTTTCCACGCCCATGGGAGAAATCTTGGTCACTTTGCCGTCGTAGATTTTCTTCGGGAATGACTCCACTCGGATCCGTGCTTCCTGCCCGAGATAGACTTTCCCGATATCAGCCTGATCGACCTTGCCTAGCACATAGACTGTGCTCATATTCCCGACTGTAAAAACCTGAGTCGCCTGCGAGCCTAGAACCAGGATGGAACTGACGGCGTCACCGACCTCCACATCCCGGGAGAGAACAAGGCCATTGATGGGGCTGACGATGGTTGAATTCTGCAGGTCTTCTTTAGCCTGGTCCAGAGATGCTTGCGCCTGAGACACCTGGGCCCGGGCGCGGGCAATGTCGGCCTTGCTGACAGCAACATTGCGTCTGGCAGACATTTGCTTGTTCCGTGCTACCTCATACGCCTTCTTGGCATCGTCGAGAGATGAGTCTGGGATCAACCCCTCGGCGGCCAGCTTTCGGTTGCGGTCAAGCGTGGCCTTGAGAAAAGGTATATCCGGGCCTTGAGCGTCGATAATGTTTCGCTGGTAAATAGCTTGGGCCGATTGAACCGTGGCTTGGGAGGCCTGAAGATTAGCCTCTACCTCCTTAACACGAGCCCTCAGTTGTTCCTTGTCCAGTTCAAGCATGACTTGGCCCACTGTGACGCGATCGCCGTAGTCCACGAATATCTTCTGGACAATGCCGCTGGCCTTGGACTTGATCTCGACCTTGGTCAGGGGTTCCACCTTGCCGGTGGCCACGACCGATTGCGCAATGTCTCCGCGCTTCACCTCGGCCAGTTTGGATGGGTCGATCGTGTTGTCAGGCCGCAGCACATTGGCTACGGCGAACACCGAAACCCCCAACCCAAGTACGGCCGCACCGATCAAGATCCACCGCCGCCGCTTGGAACTGCGATGATTATTTGCCATAGAAACCTTCCATCTACTCTTTTCAAATGCTCTTACTCACTAATACGCCGGACGCAGTCGCGATGTTCCACAGAGTGATTGGAAACTTCCGAAGGGCGCTGTGACATTTGTCTCAAAGCATTCGAGTCCACCGCAGCAGGAACAGATGTTATGAATGGGTGTTCCCTTGTCGCTCCCGTGGGTCCTTGGCGTCAGAGAAATTGACTAAACTGAGCAGCGTCATGTGACGTTTTGCAGTTGGAACATACACGAATGGTCAGGTCTCATAAATTACGGCAGCTCCCAACGTGAATCGGATCTTTTCAGGCGGGCGCCAGCATGAGATTTTCCGATTCACTTTCGCGGTTAACGCACCTGCCAGATGCTATAATCCCTCCGTGCGCCAGAGAATTGTGATCATCGAAGACGAGAAAGATATCGTCGATCTTGTTCGATACAACTTTCGCAAAGAAGGCTTTGACGTCGAAAGTTTTTCGGCCGGCAGGGATGGCCTCGAATATCTGCGTCAGAATTCCGCCGATCTTGTCCTTTTGGACATTATGCTGTCCGACCTCGACGGGATAGAAATCTGCAAGCGGGTTCGGGCAGACGAACGCTTGAAAAGTCTGCCGATCATTTTCCTGACAGCCAAGGGAGAGGAAATTGACCGTGTGGTCGGATTGGAGATTGGGGCTGACGACTATGTTGTGAAACCCTTCAGCCCGCGGGAACTGGTTGCCCGCGTTAAGGCTGTCCTGCGTCGCCAGGAACAGGTGCTGGGCAAGGCCGAAGTTGTCGAAGTTTCGGGCTTGCGTCTCGATTCACGGACGCGCGAGGTCTCCGTTCATGGGAATCCCATCCAGTTGAGCGCACTCGAATTCAAGCTGCTTCACTTTCTGGCTTCACAGCCCCGCCGGGTCTTCAGCCGCGAGCAACTGCTGGATAACGTCTGGGGGCGGGACCGCTTTGTGACTCCGCGAACCGTGGACGTTCACATCCGGCGCCTTCGCGAAAAGATCGAAAGCCAGGAAGGTGCAGCGCACTACGTACAGACCGTTCGAGGGTCTGGATACCGATTTTCACCCGGTCCGGCTGATTCGCAAGAAGTCTGAATTCGTTCCTGGCACTCATTTCCGGCAACCATGGCGCTTACCGGTCCCATTTTTCGCAAACTTCTGATCGCCGCGTTTCTGCTGATGGCGGGAACGCTGCTGGGTCTGAATTTCTATCTGACCCGCTTCACGGTCCGGTTGCAGACTGAGAACACCCAGCGGCGGTTGAAGGCCGAAGCGGAAATCCTTGCTGACGAAGCGGCGCAGATTCCACAGTCGAAGCTGGAGCAGTGGTCCCGGCAAGCCGAGGCGCGAGCACATGCGCATGTTTCTGTTATCGACCCCGAGGGTGTTGTACTGGCTGACTCAAGGGAACCTTCGAAGGGACAGCCGAACCGCGCAGACCTTGCCGAAGTCCAGAAAGCCTTCAAGGGAACCGTCGGAACATCCGTGCGTCGCGACCCCACCTTGAACGAAGAGGTATACTACTTCGCGGTCCCGCTCAACTACCAGGGTCAACCAGGCTTTGCCCTGCAGTTGGCCGCTCCTCTTACGGATGTCAGAACGGCAATCAAAACGCTGCACGACGAAATATGGGTTGCGTCGCTGGTCGCCCTGCTTCTCGCTTTGGGAATTGCCTATTTCTTCTCGCAGTCTTTCACACGTCGCGTGAATAACCTCAAAGTGTTTGCCGAAAACCTGGATAAGGTGCCTTCTCCGGAACGAGTCTTGCTCCAGGGGAAGGACGAACTGGGTGATTTGGGGCGATCGCTGGAGCGGACAAGGACTCGACTTCGGGAACTTGTTGATCGCCTGAGTCTGGAATCAGCGAGCCGGGAAGGCATTCTCGCCAGCATGGTGGAAGGGGTGCTGGCCGTGGACAGCGAGCTCAGGATTACTTTTTGCAATGACTCATTCCGGCGCGTGATTGGGACTCCTGCTCCCGTCGCCGAGCACCAGCCGTTGCTTGAGGTCCTGCGGGATCCCGAACTGCTCGAAATGTTTACCCGCGTTCTCGAATCGCGCCAGTCCATGAAACGGCGAGTCCGGCTTGCAGGAGCAGAAGGCCGGTCCTTTGAAGTTCAGGTGACACCGCTTGCAGGGCCGGGACGAAACGGCGTCATTGCGATTTTCTACGACATCACGGACTTGGAACGCCTGGAGCGCGTCCGGAGGGATTTTGTCGCCAATGTTTCGCACGAGCTCCGCACCCCCTTGACGGCCATTAGTGGCTATGCCGAGACCCTGCTCGAAGGGGGGCTTGAGGACCAGCAGAACAACCGCAAGTTTGTCGAAATCATCAAGGCGCATGCCACCCGGCTGGGCAACATTGCTTCGGACCTGCTGGTGCTGTCGGAACTCGAATCTGAAAGGCCCGCGGTTGAATCACGGCCGGTCTCCGTCCGCGCCACGGTTGAGACGGCTCTGAAGATTGTCGAACCTGCAGCTGAGCTCAGCGGAATTGCAATCAACTGCGGGCAACTGGAAGAAGCGGAGGTGCTGGCAGAAAAGGGCCGGCTGGAGCAGGCACTGGTGAATCTGCTCGACAACGCAATCAAGTTCAACCGGCCCCACGGTGAAGTCCATTTAGACGTCAAGCGCGAAGACAGCAAGATTCGCATCACGGTGGCTGACACCGGCATTGGCATACCTTCGACAGACTTGTCGCGGATCTTCGAGCGCTTTTATCGAGTTGACAAGGCCCGCTCTCGCGAAATGGGCGGCACGGGACTTGGACTTTCCATCGTTAAACACGTCATCGAACGAATGAACGGCACCGTCAGCGTAGAAAGCCAGTTGGGAAAGGGATCAACTTTCACGGTCCTCCTGCCTGCCTGTCCGAACGAATCCCAGAAAACCACATAGTCTTCATTCTGGCACCAGATAGCATGTGGTTAGCATCGCCGCATTTCTCGCCTGCAATTTCATGCAACGGATCGGCTATGAACAAGCCAGCCGCTCAAGTCTATCGCGACGCCCTCCTGCGTCGGACCCTGCTGCTTCGCTAGAGTTCTGTGATCCAAATGAACATCCTGCTTTCTGAGACCGCAGCCATCCGGGTCTACCCCCCTGATTTTCACTCCAAGATGTAACCGCACATTAATCCCTTTGTCATTAAAGCGTAACAGTTGTCAGGCATCCTTTCATTGTGAAAATTGAACTGACATTCAAAGCTAACGAAGGCAGGCTGACTATGAAGCCGAGAATAACAGCGTTATTGATTCACCACCGAAACGACCGTTTTTACTCGTTGCAACTGGTGCTTGAGGCCCTTTCCATCAAAGTAGTCCGCGCGAGGAGCACAAAGGAAGCCGAAGAGCACCTTTGCGAAATGCCATGCCCGCAACTGGTGCTGTCCGATACGGTGCTGCCGGATGGCAATTGGATGGACGTGCTGGACGTCGCGGCCAAAGCTGTTGAACCGGTCAACGTGATCATCGTCTCCCCCGTGGCGGACACCAGGCTCTACCTGGATACCATGGACCACGGAGCTTTTGATTTTATGACAGACACGTTCACGGTTCCGCAAATTGTTCACATTCTGAAATGCGCCATTGACAATGTTGCCCGGCGCAGGGCTTCGCGTGTGCATTCCGGCGCGTTTCCTCTTGAGGGCGCCCAACAGCTCGCTCTTTAGATTTTCTTGCGGGGTGGCGATCTGACTGGTTTTGCATTGATGTTCCACAAGGCGCAAGGCCCCTTCTCCTGGCAGGGCTGGCAGAGGACACCAGCCCTGCATTTTTCGGCAGCCTGTTGAAAGGCATCGGGGCTTATCAACATCAAGCGGACAGATTGTCCGGGATGCGTCTTCTCAAGAGTTTTCGAGTTTTTCAAAACTGGTATTCAGCGAGAGACGATTCCATCTGACCTTCCACTGGAATTCAGTTTTAGGGCTGAAAGAGCAAATTTAGACAAAAGTTGGGCGAGCCCGGTTCGTCCTGAGTGCGTGTGATTTCTTTCGGTCTTTTCAAAGGGCAAGCAAGAGGTTCATGCATAAGTGTGGGCAAAGTTCGTTTTGTAACAGAAATGTAACACGAGCGTAACCTTCACTTCATCTGGCCACAATATCTTGTGCATTGCTTCTTAATCTTGGAGTCATATCCGGTCCCTATAGATCCTAGGGGTCGAAAGAACCACCACAACGAAGGAGTGTATATGCACAGACAGAAAGACAAGACAGGGCTGCGTGTAGGGTTAATCCTCCTCGCTGCCTGCCTGGCGGGAGTGATTACCGTCCAAGGGACGGAAAAGTCCGCCCAATCCCGAGATCTACCGGGAGTCGCTGCGAAGAAGGGCAAACTTCAGAAACAGCAGAAGTCGAAGGATCGAGAATCGAAAGCCGCGAACACTAAAAAGAAGTTGGCCCATACAAGAGGTCAGTCCAGAACGCAGGCCTCGGCTGAATCGGCGAAAGAGATTGCCCAATTGAAGCAGCAGCTCGCCCTTCAGCAGAAGCAGATCGCGCAGCTTCTCCACGCAGTCAATAAATTGCAGGCGGAGGTCGCAGCCAAGCCGAAGCCTGAGATAGCAGCGTCAGCTGCTGCAGAGGTTAACAACGGTCCCAGGCCCGCGGCGCCAGCATCAGCTGCGCAGCCGTCAGGTAACAACGAAATTGCAAGCCTCACACCAATCCTGCCGCCCCAGCCAAAGGCAGGATCAGCGGACGCGAACCAGGTTTTGGCTGCCAATACTCCTGTGAATCTGCCTCAGGCCAAACAATCCGTTGCCGCCGGGCTCCGTTCGGCAGGTTCGCCGCATTCAGCGGTGACCGGTTCGGAGAGTTCACCAGCCCACCGAGCTCGAAGCGCGCCGCCCCTTGAGCTTGCCCATGGAAAGGTCAAGATTGGGGCTACCTTTTTCGGGCTTTACCGGTACTACTTTAAAACGGGGTTCGGTCCTCAAATCCTTACTTTGCTTAACACTCCGGGGCCAGGCAATAACGGCTTTAACTCGTTTGACGTAGATCGGACTTACATCAACTTCCTCTATACGCCGACCGACGCCATCACTTTCCGCGTAACGCCCAATATTTACCGGCAATATGGTGGGGCGTCTGCCGTGAAGCTAAGTAACACCAGCGCCACAGGCTCCACTGTGAACGGCAACCTTGTCCTTCGACTCAAGTATGCCTATATGGATTTCAATAAGCCCTTTGCTCACAGCAAAGCGTTTGGAAAGGACAAGGTGACGTTCGGCCAGACTCAACAACCTTTAACGGACTGGGAAGAGGGACTTTACGGCTACCGTTTCGTCAACCTGACTCCATGGAACTATCTGAGTCTGAGCTCCACCTATCCTGGCCTCAAGCTCCATGGGCCGATTATGATTCATGGCAAGCAGTACCTGGACTATGACGTCGGCGTCTTTAACAACCAAAGTTTCCACGCGTATGAGACAGGCGAAAAGAAGCAGGCCATGATGCGTTTGTCCTACTATCCGTTCGGCGCTGTTTCCAAGTATCAGGGATTTGGCCTCACAGGATTCGTGGACTACGGCTACAAAGACGCTGCTCCTGATCTGAACATCAACGTACCCATTACACGCGTCGCTGCGCTTGCCCATTACACGACCAAGTCGAATGACTATGGCATCGCTTTTGAGTACGACTATGGCCGCAACGCATTTTCCAGTGGCCACCAGTTCTCCGGCAGTGCACCCGCCGATGAATACGGGCTCGGGCCAACGCCCTTTGCCAATATGGATGCACTCGCAAAAGCTTTGCTCAACGTTAACGGGGCAAAGCAGCAGGGTTTTGACTTCTTTGGCCATGCCAGAATTGCCAAGTCACCTTTCTATCTGTTTGGCATGTTCGAACAGTTCAATCCCAATACGAATGTCAGCAACAATCCCTTTGATTTTCGGACGGTTGTCGGAGGCATCAGCTATAAGTACGGCAAATACTGGCAGTTCGCATTAGACAGCCAGAACATTCTGTACTATCACAGCCAGTTCACGTTTCCTGCCGCTGAACTCGCCAGCTACAACCCAGGCCTGGCGGCCAGCAACCCGAACGGCATTCCTAACGCTGTTCCCAGCGATACGAATGCAATCTTCTTCAATGTGCTTTTCAATTACTGACAGGGGTTAAACAACCGGGCCGAAAGTGGCCCACAAACAGGCTTCCTGTTTAACGCGTCGTGCCTGGGCGGTGGTTTCACACTTGCCCAGGAACATCGTATACCCTGGGTGCGTTGGGCTGGGGCCTCTGATTGCGAGCAGGCGGCCAACACTTAAAGTACGAACTGGGTTTGTTTTAACAATTCTGTAACACAACCTTAACATTACTGTAACAATTCAGAATCAATCTCACTAAGAGGGAGAAGGTCAAGAAATGAAAACCAAGAGACGTGGTACAATTGCGGTCTTAATTGGTGCCTTGGCGATGATGGCGCTTCTCGCGGCATGTGCACAGCGGAAAACAGGCCCATCGGAGTCAGGTGCCATTACAATCAACGAAACGGGTTCGAGCCTGCTTTATCCGCTCTTCAACCTCTGGGTTCCTGTTTATACGAAGGCCAATCCCAACGTGAAGATCACGACCCAGTCGACGGGCAGCGGCACCGGTATTTCGCAGTCCGTGGAAGGGATTGTCCAGATTGGCGCTTCTGACGCCTACATCAGCGACGCGCAGATGAAGCAGCATCCGGAGATGCTGAACATTCCGCTCGCCATCTCAATGCAAATGGTGAACTACAATTTGCCCGGCCTGAACGACCAGCACTTAAAACTAAGTGGCCCGGTGCTGGCTGGTATCTACGAGGGCAAGATCAGGAAGTGGAATGATGCTGCGATCAGAAAGCTAAACCCCGGCGTCAAACTTCCAAACAACGTCATCACTCCCGTGCACCGGAGTGACGGCAGCGGCGATACCTTTATCTTTACGCAATATCTTTCGTTTAGTACGCCCACCTGGAACAAAAGCGTGGGCTACGGTACCACGGTCAGCTGGCCGGCTGTTTCCGGCGGCCTTGGCGCGGTCGGCAACCCCGGCATGATCACTGCGACTCAGGACAATCCCTATTCCATTGCTTACATCGGTTCGAGCTACCAGGATGCGATCGAAAAGGCTGGTCTTGGCATCGCCATGCTTGAGAACCACGACGGGAACTTCGTCCTTCCTGAGGTGAAGACGGCAGCGGCGGCAGCGGCGGTCATGGTACCGAAGACGCCCAATGATCAGCGCATCAGCCTGATTTTTGCCCCCGGACCGGATTCGTACCCTATTATCAACTACGAATACGCCCTCGTGAGCAGTAAGCAGCCCTCCGCCGGAATGGCGGCGGCACTGCGTAAGTTCTTCACCTGGGCGATCAGCTCAGACGGCGGCAACGCGCCCCATTTCATGGAGCAGGTGCATTTCGTGCCGCTTCCGGACGCGGTGGCCAAGCTTAGTGCGGCCCAGATCGCGGAGATTCAGTGACCTCAGCTGGTCTTGAATTCGGCTTTTCGCCTGCTCGCCGGCAGTACAGTTCCCGGCGAGCGGGCGATTTGCATACTCCTTACGGCATGAAAGTTTCCGTTGGCAACATCGTGTGTTTCGGTCCTTATTGCAGCGGCATGCCTGGTTTCGGAGCAGCGTGATGCGTTTCCGCAGGTTCACCGCCCTGCTCGCCAGCGTCGTGGCGGGAATCCTCATCGTAATCGTCACCTTCCTGGCAATCTACGCCTGGCCCGCCGTGCGCCTGAACGGTTGGTCCTTTCTTTTTGAGAACAGTTGGAACCTCGGCAATATGTATGGGAGTCCGATTACGGTTGGCGGCCAGCAAATCCTGCCCGGGGCCCATTACGGCGTCTTATTCCTGATTGTCGGCACTTTGCTCACTACGGCGATTGCGCTCATGATTGCCGTTCCAGTCGGGGTCGGCGCCGCGATATTCCTGGCCGAGGCCATGCCGCCGTTCTTCCGGTCTTGGCTTTCTTTCTTCGTTGAGCTCCTGGCCGCAATCCCGAGCGTTGTCTTTGGCCTTTGGGGGTACGTGGTAGTGATTCCATTCCTTGGCCAGCATCTGTTCCCGTCCATGGAAAAATGGCTTGGCTTCATCCCCTTTTTTGGGGGTCCGACGGGCAGCGGCTACGGGCTTCTTACTTCCGGCTTTGTGCTTGCCCTGATGATTGTGCCCCTGATCACGGCGACCCTGCGCGATGCGCTGGTCAGCCAGCCAGCCAGCCTCCGTGAGGGCGCGGTGGCTTTGGGAGCCAGCCGTTTCGAAACCCTTTGGACGGTGCTGCTGCCCGCGACACGCCGGGTGCTGATCGGCGCCAGCATTCTTGCCACCGGTCGTGCATTGGGCGAGACCATGGCCGTTCTTATGGTGAGCGGCAATGCTCTGAATTACCTCCCGAGCAACATCTATACTCCCATCTCGACCATGGCCTCCTTTATCGTCTCGCAGCTTGACAGCGCCCTGCAGGATCCCACCGGCATGGCGGTGCGTTCGCTCGCCGAGGTGGCGCTGGTGCTGTGCGTGATTTCCGTCATCGTAAACAGTTTCGCCCGCGTCCTGCTCTATTATCAAGGACGCCAGGGTGCGAGGGTGGCGTGATGGGCGTGACAACTGCTGAGATCCGCGATTTCAGAGGCACTGCTGCC
>JARRJI010000053.1:0-13405 GCA_037379595.1 Acidobacteriota bacterium
GCTCGTGCTCATCTGCGTGTGGCCGTCCGGCGCGCTGCGCGCGCAGCAAAGCGCGCCTTCGCAGACCGAAACGATCGCGATCAATCTGCGCGCGCCCGCCCATCCCTTCCCGCACTACTGGGGAAGAATGTTTGGCTCCGGCCACGCCATTCTTGCTTTGCGCCAGAGTTATCGCAAGGATCTGAAAGCCGTCAGGCACGTCACCGACTTCCAATACGTCCGCTTCCACGGCATCTTTGACCGCCAGGTCGGATTGTTTCACCTGAACAGGCAGGGCCAACCCCAGTACAATTTCACGAACGTCGATCAGATCTACGACGGCCTGCTCGCCAAAGGCATTCGCCCTTACGTCGAACTCAGCTTCATGCCCGAAGATCTGGCCTCGACGCCTGAGCAACAAGGTTTCTTTTACCGGCCCTACATCGCGCCGCCGAAGGACTGGAACCTCTGGGGCGGTCTCATCCGGGCTTTCGCGCAACACTTAGTGGACCGCTACGGCGTCGACGAGGTTTCGAAGTGGTATTTCGAAGTCTGGAACGAGCCGAACATCGGCTTCTGGGCCGGCAATCCCAAGCAGTCCACCTACTTCCATCTCTATGACGTTGCCGCGCGGGCCCTCAAGAGCGTCAGCCCGCGGCTTCGCGTCGGCGGACCGGCAACGGCGCAGGCGGCGTGGGTGGGCGATTTCATCCGCCACTGCGTCCGGGACAAGGTTCCCGTCGATTTCGTCTCCTCGCACGTGTACGGCAATGACTCCGCCGAAAACGTTTTCGGCACCCATCAGCACATTGCCCGGCGCGACCTGGTCGCACTGGCCGTCGAGAAGGTTTCGAAAGAGGTGAAGGCGTCGCAGATGCCCAGCCTTCCCATCATCTTCAGCGAATACAACGCCAGTTACATGAATACCGTGAACGTCACCGATTCCGCGTTCATGGGACCCTGGCTGGCGGAAACCATTGGCCGCTGCGACGGCCTCGTCCACCTGCTCTCCTACTGGGCTTTCTCCGACGTCTTTGAGGAGCAGGGCGTTGCAAAGCGGCCCTTTTACGGCGGATTCGGCCTGGTTGCGACGGGGCACATCCACAAGGCCGCCTACAACGATTTCGCGCTGCTTCATCGCCTGGGCGGCGAGCGTCTGGCCGCGAAATCCGGTCCCGTCATCGTCACCCGGCGTGCCGACGGAACCATCGCCATCGTCCTCTGGAATTACGCGCCGCCCGGCAACGGTGGAACCGCTAAAACTTACAAGCTCTCTTTCCAGGACCTCAGCGGCGCACATCGCGCCATCATCTGGACGGTTGACAAGAACCACGGGTCGCCTCTGGCGACGTGGGAAGCCATGGGGGAACCGGACTTCCCGAGCCTGGCGCAGCAGAAAATCCTGCGCCGGGCGGGCCAGCTTCCCGCGCCCGTCATCGAACCGGTTTCAGCCGGCAACCCGTCGCTTTCACTCAAGCTCGAGCCACACGCCCTGTCGCTGATCGAGCTTGTAAAGTAGCGCCGCGGGGACAGCCGGAATAGAACAGGAAACTCGATCCCAGTCCTCTCTCACCTGTAACGGCGGTGTCTCCGATAGACGGTCCGATCTCAATCGGACCATCGGAGTCCATAAATCGGACCTCACCGCAGCACGCCGGCTGCCGCACGAGCTGTTCTTTGGCATCCGAGATTGCGCCGTACCAGAAGAGACACCGGGCAATATCCGGCAACATCGGCGCCTAGCGACCCTAATAGCTATCCGTGAATCACCTGCTTTGGCTCCTGCCTCCAACCTGAGAACCAACTTGCCATTAGTACGATAAAAAACGGCACCAAAGTACCATTGCCAAGATTCTCAAGTCGGTGGTATTCCCAATATTAGGACAACCTCAGGAAGGAAAAATGAGGGCCGGGGCAAAGGGAGAACCAAAGGGTCTAGAAGGAGGGGGTAGTAGATGGAAGGTGTAATGTCCGTAGAAGATTTCGACCGGGCAGTGATGAGGATCCTTGAGCAGGAATTTGTGGGGGTCCTGGATATGGGTCTCCTTCCGGAAGAGGCTCTCCTACCCGTCGTCGCCGGAATGCGCTGTTCGCTTTGCAAGGCCTTTCCCGGGATGTCGGCGAGAGAGATCCGGTTCCATCTGCAGTCGCTGCGGCAGGAATGCCGGGACACTGCAAACAGTATCTATGCACTGGCGGACGCTGGCTACTGGAATTAAGGCCGGCAGGCGGGCCGGCCGGTTTCGACTTTTTGGGGTCTCCGATTATTGCGGCAGTGTAGTGTTCAACGCTCCCGTTGTGTCCAGGCGTGGCGGGAGTGCTGAGCCATTTCCTGACGATACCGCGGCGCCGGTCTAATCACCGCCGCCCTTTCCGGCTCGACCCGCAATCTCAAATCTCCCATTTCAAATCGGGTTCGCGCTGTCCACTTTGCAGGCTGCAATCCCCACATCGCGATCATCGCAATTCGCTGCCGGCGTGCTATGATGTGCGCCTGAGCGGGCCCACCTTGCTTCACGCGAGCCGCAAGCGGTCCACCCGAGTCCAGACACCACACAAGGAGAATTTGCGACCATGCTTACCCGGCGACAAATGCTTGCCACAGCGCTTTCGCTCACCCTGGGTCCCGCGGCGAGGTCCGCCCTCCTCGAAGGCTTCCCTTCGCAGGACACGACTGCGGATTCCGCGTATCCGATACCCGGCGACCGTTGGATGGAAATCGATCTGTACTGGTTTGAAGAAAAGGACATCGAAAGATCAGTCCGCCAATTCTGGGACCGCTTTCTGCCGCTTTATGCCGGAGTGCGCGGCGATCGAGGGCTCATACTGAATGTCGGCTGGACGGTTTCCTGCGTGATGGAGTGGTCCGGGGATCTCAGCCAGCGCATCACCCTTCCCAAAGGGACTGGAGAGCAGCATTGGGTGGAAGAGCGAGCGCCGCTGACCGGCACCACAAGCGAGCGCATGCGTGAATGGAAAGAACGTTTTGCCAAACCGCTGCTTGTGGCGCACCGGGGCTACGGGCCGTGGACGTATGGCGATTTGAAGAAACTGGCCGACGCGCTGCGCCAGGAGGCTGCCCGGCGCGGCGTGAGCGACTTCAAAGTGGGCATCCTCAATTATGCCTGGCCGGAAGCTTATGGAGAGCTGGCGCCATGGGCAAAACGTCATCCCGAAGCCTTTGCAGCGCCGGCGCGCTCAACCGGATTCCACCCGCGCTATTTCGACATCACCGCCAAGCTTCACGCCGACCCGGCTCCGCTCGGCGCATTCCCCTCGGGCATCCCGGAAGGATTGCCGGTCCATCGCGCCTATGCGGAGCAGTGGGGGAACCTTTCAAGAGCGGCTGGACTGCAGGCGGTCATGCTGCGGGATTCCTTTGGATTTCCGGTACCGTATTGGCGTTCCGGGCCGTGGGGCAGCGACGCTCCTTCGCCGCAGACCATCCACAAAGCCACCCGTGCCGTTGCCGTCTTCGTACGCGAAACCAAGCAGGCAAATCCTGAAGCCCTGGTGATGATGTACTCGAATGCCGCCAGCGCCATCGGAGACTGGCGCTGCAATGGCCTGGATCTGGAGACGCTGGCGGGCGAGGGATATCTTGACGTCTTTGTGGACCAGACCTGGGCGGGCGCATGGAACGAGGTCGGCGTCCGCGAGCACGACTTCTGGAACAATCCCATCCTGGGCTACACTTACCAACTCTGCTACCTGCTGCTGCACGCCGCCACTCTGGCCGGCACAAAGGTCCGCCACTATCCGCTGACCGAAACTTTCGACGCCTGGGAATCCTGGGACGTGATTCACTCGGTACCGGAACGCCTGCGCTGGGAGATCTGGGCCTATTCGCACGCTGGAGTCAAGACGCCGCGCGGGCTGAAGATGCCGGCGGGTTCTTACATCTCCTGGGCGAATCAGGGAAAGCGGCTGCTCTCTGACGAAGACGTTCATTTCCTCTCAACCCATCTCAACGCGGCCATCGACGATGCTCGCCGCACCACAGAGATCTTCGGGCCGACGCTGGTCTATTCCCGCGAGGCCATGCAGTGGCAAATCAGCCACGCGGCGCCCGATCAGGACGTCAAGCAGTGGATTGACGAGCAGGCAGGTTCGGTCATCAAGTGGCCGATTCCCATCCTCTCCGTCACGCGGATGGAATGGCTGCCGCAGGTCAAGTCGCCCTTGTTCATCCTGCAAACGCCCTCTCATCTTTCTTCCCGGCAAACTGCGGAGATTGCCCGGCTCATCCGGCAGGGACATCCCATCGCCATCTTCGGCAGCCCGGCGGGCGGAATCGATCCGGAACTCGCAAAACTGGGAGGTCTCATCTGGAGCGGCGGCGCGGTGGAAAAACAGGCCAGCGTCCGAGCAGCAACCATCACGGCTTTCGCCCGCGCACTTGCCCGGAACCTCTCGGGCAGTTTCGATACTTTCCAGCGGCTCACCCGAAACAAGGCTTCGGCGGGCGCGCGGACCGTCTACAGCGTGGATGCAAGCCCGGTCCTGACCGTGAACACGACGGGCGGAAAGCAGACCGTGATGTGGGACCCTCCTGGCATCCGGCACAAGGGCGCCGCTCCGCTCTCCGAATATTGGGGCGGAAGCGGCGACGCCTACGCGCTTGCTGCTGGCGCGCTGAATCTTCTGCTGTCAGGCCGCGGCGTCCTGCACGCAAAAGACATCGACCTGAACCAGACCCTGAATGTAACAGCGTGGCGCACGCAGCAAGGCAGGATTTCAATCATGGCCGCCAACCTGGAAGAGGGTCTGCGCAACGATGCCGATATGACCCGCCACGCAGTTCTTGTGCTGCCAAAATCCTGGCGGCTTGCCAAATGGAGCGATGCCTGGACCCACAGGAAATACGAGGCCAGGGACGGCGGGCTGAAGATCGACCTGAAGCAGGCCGCTTCAAAGCTGCTCGTCGCCCGGGTCAAATAGCGCCCGGCATAGCCTAGGCTGGAATCGTTCGCTCCAGCGAAGCTCAGAATAAGGGATAAGTGGTCGGCTCCGGATTCAGCTTGCCCTCGAAAAGGGCTTCGATTTCAGGAGCCACAGCAATATCCGTACCGCCATGACTGGTCTTCGCCGCCTTGACGGCCGCTTCGTAGCCGGCTCGCTGGTCCGCGCCCGGAGTCTTGCCCCGGCGGGAAAGATCCAGGAACTGCAGACCGGCTTGCGCCAGGTTGGAGAGGTTTTTCGACTGCTCGGAAACTTCCTGCAGGTCTTTGGATTGCGCAAAGTATGGCGCCAGCCGTTCGTCGTTCCGGGCCCAAAGGGTGAGCATGCTGCGGAGCTTTCTTTCTGACGCGGCGCTGTGCGTTTTGAGATAAGCGGCCAGCGCCCACCGGAACTCGTATTTTGGAGCGGAATCGGCCAGCACAGCATCCGCGACGGTGTTGAGCGGGGCCAGGCTGTTCCGTTCCGTTGCCGGCCGCTGCATCAGGCCGAAGAGCCTGCGATATCCCCTCGTAGGCGTCAGCACATCCAGCAGCGTCTTGACCGGCCCGGCGGGTAGCGGCCCGGCAAACCTCCGAATCTGGCGTTCATAGTCCACCAGATTGTTGACCCCGGCCTGATCAAGCATGAAGCTCAGCCGAAACAATCTGCGGTACATATCCTCGACGTTCTGCACATCAGCAGGCGACCAGAAACGCTCAGCGACAGCGCCGGCGCGCGGCCAGATTCGCGCCTCCATGTTCCACCGGTCCTCCAATTCCGCCCACATCGCCGCTTCCCCTCCCAGCACGGCCTCGTCTTTTCCATAGCCCGATTGCGGCGGCAGCGCATTGCCCGAATAACAGACGTGGGCCGGAAAGAAAGTGTCGAGATAAAATCCCCGGGACACCAGGATCTTGTTGCCATTCTTCATGGGAACCTTGGTCAAATCCTGTTTGGCGAACGGGCTCCAGACCTGAAGAATCAGGTCCCGCGTCTGACCGGGGGCATACGCATCCTCCCACGCAACGGCCTGCTTCCCGTGCTTTTTGACGATCGCCTGCACGCGCGCAACAAAGTAGGTCTGCAACGCCTGCGTATCCGGCAGATCATGTGCCTTCATGAACGCCACGATCTTCGGATTCGCGCGCCAGATAGCCCCGTTGTTTTCATCGGCACCGATGTGGAAGTAATGGCCCGGAAAGAGTTTCGACATCTCCCCCACAAGGCCGTCGATAAAGGTGTACGTCGTTTCCCGGGTGGGATCGATGGCCGGAATCTTCAGCGTCTGCATCTCAGCAAGAATCCTGGCCTGCGGCTCGCCGGGCTTCATCGGCACGTGTGGCGGGAAACCCGGCTGGAACGGCCCGGGGCTGCTGGAGAGTTCCGGATATGCGGCAAGCCAGCTTATCGAGTGGCTGGGCATATCAAATTCCGGAACCACAAGGATGCCCCGCAGACCCGCATACTCAACAAGTTGTCGAATCTCTTCCTGCGTGAAGTATTGGCCCAACGATCCCTTCAACTGCAGCTTTGGATACACCTTGGACTCGACGCGAAATCCTTCATTGTCTGACAGGTGAAGGTGAAGCACGTTGAGCTTCACCAGTTCCATGGCATCGATATTTCTCTTAAGGCTGTCGATCGGGATGAAGTGCCGGGCGACGTCGATCATCAGGCCGCGCCAGGGATACCGTGGGGCGTCCTCGATTGAAACAACGGGCAGATGGAAATTGCCGTTGGATTTCTGAATCAACTGCCTGAACGTCGCCAGTCCGCGAACCGCTCCCAGCGTTGTGGGCGCACTCAGCACGGCGGAGGCTGACGACACCACCAGCGAGTACGACTCATCCGTCCCCATTACCATGGTTGCCGGCTTATGAACCCGGATCGAAAAGATGCCCGGAGCGCTTGTCGAAGCTGCCGTCGCCACCTCCTGCGCCAAAGGCAGTCCCGTGATTTTCTTCACCGACTGGAGCGTCCGATTGACAGCCGACCAGAGAAGTTGATCGTCCGGGTCGCCTTCCACGTGGAAACGGAAATTGCGGCCGATCGCGAGTTCTCCGGTTCCCGGGGAGACGGCGTGCGGAAGGGGCATGGTCGGGAGCGATTCCACCGGTGGATGAACAGGGGCGCCAGCCGACAAAGGAGCGCCGATACCGCCGGACGAGAGTGGTGAGGACGAAACGGCTTCCAGGGTTGCCGGTTTGCAGGAAAGAACTCCTCCAACTGCCAAGGCTCCCTGCAAAAATTTCCGTCGATTGAGGGATTCCACGCGCGCAGGACACTCGAACATCTTTGCAGCGTTTGTCTCCGGGATGAATTGCGAATCGTCGGTTTTCATCTGGCAGAGTCCTCCTTGAAAGACTGAAGCAAGTTTCTGTTCCGGAACTCCCGGCGGGCGAACCAGAATCATAATGATTCTCTTTCGGAATTTCCACTATCCACATGGAATCGCTGCAAGGGCTGCGCGGAAATAGAAAAGCTCGTCCTCCTCACGATGGCGGGGCAGTTCCCATGTGATCCCTCCCAGCGCGTCTTCAGCACCTCAGACCTTCGCTTGTTCATGAACCTGCTTCAGACAAGATTCGGCAAATCAGCGCCGAAATGATTCCGGGCGGGCACTGACGCCTGTCGTTTGGTTTCTTCGATTCCGCCAAGTGGCAGGCCTCGGTCCCTGCGGACCGGTCCCTATGCGAAATCTGAGATCGCAAGGACCAGACCCTGGCCCAGTCCTAAGGTTGTGGTACTTCCGTACCATTGTGTTATTACCGCCAACAAAGCTAATCTGCAAGGTGTTGGTTGTTCCCTTCAGGGTAACGGGATGGAGGGCTTAGGATGGAAGAGGGTGAAAGACACGTCCTTACGAGCGGAAAAGCATTCGTCATTCGGGATGCGCTTTCTCTGATCCTGGCAGGGGTCAAATCAGAAGGCGACATCACCCCCGGCACCCGCGAAAGACTCTGGGCGTTCGTAAAGGAGCGGTGCGACCGCTTGATTCTTGACCTGCGCACAGCAAAGGACCCAACAGAAGGGGTCTCCCCCGGGGTAAGGAACCTCCGGGTCAGCCACCTTGGGCAGGTTCTTGTCGTAACCGGCGAGGTAACCGCCCCCGAAATACTTCATGAGATCCAGGCGCTTCGCCGCCCGCGTTTCTTTCCTGTTCTCTGACTCCCGGTCTGCTCACCTTCGTCAGCATGCTGCTGTTAGCGCGACGGCCGTAGGTCGCAGAGGGCGCATTCTGTCTTGTCTGCAAGCGTTGGAGCGATCCTGCCGGGGGAGGATCATTCTTGAATTTTCTCTGCACGGGGTGCGCATCGGAAAGAGCCATCGGGCTCGCCAAACGGGATCGAATCGATGTGGGGTGAAACCTCAACCACTCTTCCCTGGCGAAACAAGAACCAGGACCGATAACCAGATTTGTTTTGAAGGAAATAACGACTTAATAACAGATGCCGCCCGTGCTGCCAGAAAATGTCACCGGTAAGAGAATACAAGGCCGACCCAAGTCAACAAATGGTAGCTCGCGCCAAACACGCGTGGCGATTTTCGCAGATGCGTCCCCGGCAACATGCTGATATATCGACACTTCGTGACTTTTTCTTATTCATTGTCCTGAAGCCCTGCCGGCAAGCATTTTTTGGAATGCCAAGTGCCCCGTGACAGTTTAGCAGTGATGCGGACCGAGTCCATCCGACTCAAATATTTCGGGAGAAACGGTAGGATGACAAAGTTACTGAAGCGGCTTTGGCGAGAAGAAGAAGGCCAGGACCTCACCGAATACGGCCTGCTGCTGGTGTTGATTTCGCTGGTAGCCGTCGTCGCAATAGGAAGCCTGGGAAGTGAGGTCAACCACATGTACTCGCACGCGGCCCGGCGCGTCTTACACAGAAGTGCCGACTATCGATGAGGCCCTGGAACGATCCTTCCATGAAAGGGGATGCAAGTTTCTCTGCCTGGTCACGGCGACCGTGGCGGTCTCAGTATCCAGCAAGGTGCGCGTAACGCGGACCTCCAATCCTGGGGTCTGCGGCTCTTCCTTTTTCTCCAGATCCCAGTACCTTCACCCAACGGCATTATAGCTACCCTGACCGTTTGTGCCGTGTGTTCGCGACCTGCGCCTGGGCTGCCACGGAGGTATCAGTGATCCCGCGATGCGAGAACTTCTTCCCGTCGCACACTGTCCCTTTGGCAAACCACAGGGTCTGAATTCCTGAGGCTCTTCGCTACCGGGTCTTCAAGTACAGAACAGCGTCGCCGGGGAAAGGAGGACTGAACGACTGGCGGGCCCGGCCGCCTTTGATGCTGGGGCCGGCCCTGGTGGTATTGGTCCTGACGTTAAGCCATTCCACGCTGAAAGTCTTGCCGGAGCCAGCCGAGAGATTGACCGTGAAGGAACCTCTGCCGGGCTGATAGACAAGGTACTCCGTGCCGTTATTCACCAGGCAATACTTGCTGGAACAGAGCGTTGTGCTCGGCGTCATGGCGCTCAGGTTGATCCTATCGGCGTAGGAACGCGTCTGCCCCATCGCAACCCGAGCTGATTTCAGTTTGGGCCTCTGCGACAAGTCGTCCATAAATATGGGATTGTTTCCTCTCATGAAATTCTTCCATACCCACGTCCCGTCTCCACCCACACCAAAAATATGGTCCGTGTCTGCCATCACGACCTTTTGACCCGTTGCGACTGGCGGATTATTTCGGTAATCTCCCCAGCTTCGCCCGGTAGCGGGAGAAATCCAGTCCGCGGAACTGGCAAATAATTCGGAAGGCTTCACGCTGGAGTTCAACGGGGTCGTAATACCTACGGGATGCTGGTGTGGCATGGTAGCTTCGTAACTTTTGATGTATTGAACCACGTAATCCTGCCAACTGACGTTGTCGTCGGGGTTTTCTTCGTTTTCCACCTCAAAAAGGACGTTGTCCAGGTCGTTTACGGTGTCAACGACTTTGCGGATATACGCCTTCTGGAGAGCATCGATCGTAAGGCCATTCTGCAAACTATGGATCTCGATCCCCGCGCCGTCGCCGTTATAGTCTCCGTCCACACCGTTGATGTTGTTCGAAACATTGTAAGGATGGCCCCGCCAGGCTCCTTTTGAGCAGGTGCTCCATCCCTGGAAAAGCATGATGCTCACGTAGATGCCACCAGCTCGCGCGGCCTCAACGCGGGTCCGCAGACGATCGAAATATGCCTGGTTGAATTGGTTCAAATCGTACCTCAAGCCTCCATCGAGCGCGTTACCCGGGCCGGTGCGAGGGTACGCGAGAGGCTCAGAGAAGCTCGGGGACGTCATGCTGCGGCAGAATGACCATCCTTCCCAGGACCAAAAGCGCATGAAGTTCATATTGTGACCTTGCATGAACTTGACATACGACTTGTAATCGAACAGTTGAATCGACTGCCCGACCTTCGCTCCGTCCTGAAAGTAGTCCCAGTTATGCGAGCCCGTCAGGTACACGATTTTGCCGGAAGCATTCTGGAAATAGCGGGGATTCGAACTGGAGACTCTGAGAAGAGAAGTGGAAGAAGGACTCAGCGGGGCCCGGGTGGTGGCAACGAGGCCCGCGGTCCGGGCGCTGATGTTGCCGGCGGCATCATAGGCCGCAACGGTGTAGGTGTAGGAAGTGGAAGGAGAAAGCTTGAAGTCGGTGTACGAATTCGTCATGGCCGTTCCAACCTGAGTCCCATTCCTGAAGATTTTGTAGCCCGCGACCGCGCTGTCGGGGTCCGACGAAGGCGACCACAAAAGGGTGACAGCCGAGGTGGTAACCGTACTCGCCGAAAGTCCCCTGGGAACGGAAGGAGGGGTGATATCGGGAGCGGCGGTGGCGGGCGCGCCGTTTATTTCGCTCCGTCCCGAAGTGTGAACGAAAACCGAAGAAGTCCCGGCCGCCGCGCCGCCCGTCGCACGTTCCACGCCGATCGATGTCGAAGTGGAAGGAAGGCCTGACGTTCTTGCGAAGAGGATGTCGAGCGTGCCGCCGGCCGGGACGCTTGAGGACTCGAACCGTACGCCCGCGGGAAGCGTCTGGTATCGGGCAACGGTTCCGGGTGCGTACGATCCGGCAAACAACGCGCAGAACGACTTCCCTGCCACATCGTTTGCAAAATGGACGCCCCACGCCGCGCCATTTTCCCCCTTCATCGAGCGGCTCCTGGCTTCACGCAAGAGCGCGGCGATCTGCCGGGTAACAGTTGAAGGCTTCGTTCCGTGGCGGCAGGAAGAAAGCAGCAGGAGGCCGCCGATCGCGACAATCAAGGGCAGCGCGACCGCAACAATCCTCTTGATCTTCGTGGACCACCTGCCAGAGCGGGAATGCATTGGCCTGTTCATCCGCACGCACAGAGCTTGCCGGTTGCCTTCAGGAAGGGCCTATGCCCACTTCTTCAACCATACCGCAACCAGCGGCCAAAACAAACCGTGAAGTGGGAATCGATCATCGGCACTGGGCGTCTTCGCCGCCGGCGCGCGTGGAGCGCGTATCGCGTTGTTTGCGGTGTGCGCAATTCACAACCAAGTTGCAGCCGACGCCTCCCATGGAGTGTCCGCAAGCCTGCAAAATAAAAGGCTGTTAACTCTGCATGCTGGTCTCTTCGGGGAATCATGGAACCCCAAAATCAGCCCCAGCGGCTACGCGAGCTGAGCGTCAAAGAAGGCAAAACCCGACGGTACGAAACCGGTGCCGCGGGTACGAGAGGACAACCAAACTTACATTGTCAACGGAATTACCAGCACTAGATTTCTATTGCCATCCGTCTCGCAGGTGTGGTATTTAACTTCCTCAACACAATCAGCCGAAGAGGCAACGAAGGCAGACGCAAACGTAAGGGCTCGGGGAGGGGGGCTTATGTTATGCGCCAGGTCGTTGGATGACTTCGACCGCAAAGTAAACACAATTCTGGAGCGGGAGTTCAAGACAGTCGTGGAGATCGGGCTTCTCACAGAAGAGGCCTTGCGCCCTGTCGTCGCAAGAATGCGCAGCTCGTTGCGCGAAGCTTATCCCGCGATGTCGGCCGCCGAGGTCGACATCCACCTGCAGCGCCTGCAGGACCAGTGCAGAGAAATAGCGTACCGTATTTTTGATCTGAGTTACACCAAGTACTGGAACTAGCGCCAGGCAAGCGGCGCGGACCCCGTCGCACAGACCGCCGTGTTTGCGGTCTGCGGTGCCCGTTACCTTCCAGGGCCGCGGGGCAGACGGCACCACAGAGTTTTGCGCGGAGCACCTTGCCCTTCTGTTCCTTATTTAAATTCCTCACCAGCCTTTGGCCTGTCCGCTCCCGCACAGGATTGTGACGGTGGTTACATCCTTTCAGGGCCGCCCGGTATAAAAGAAAATCAGGTGCGGATCTTCAGAACCAGACCCGGGGACGAAGACGTGCCTGGAAGGAGGAAGCCATGGCATCGTCACCTCAAACTTCAACGCCTGAGTCTCCGCTTCCCTGCACCTGGCAGCCTCTCTCCGGCTGTGAGGGATGTCCTTCCCACGGCAAGCTGATGTGCCGCCTCGACGGGAAGGATATGCTGCAGTTTTTCATGATCATCCTGCCCTTCGGCGTCGCGACAATCGGGGGAGCGATTCAGGCCGGTTACGGGTGGTATCTTCTGTTTTGGCTCGCTTATTCCCTCTTCTTCTTTTTCGTCTGGGAGGCGTATGTTCTGTGCCGGCATTGCCCGTTCTGGGCGGAAGAGAAAAGCATTCTGCGTTGCCACGCCAACTACGGCGTCATCAAGATCTGGAAATATCAGCCCGGGCCAATGAGCAAGGCGGAAAAGGCGCAGTTTGTCGTCGGAGCGCTCGTCTGGGTTGCTTTTCCCTTCCCGTTCCTGTTGCTGGGCCAGGAATATCTTTTGGCTGCCATCGGGGCCTGTGCGGCGATCAGCGGCATCTTCATCCTGAAAATCAGCGTTTGCAACCGGTGCGTCAACTTCTCCTGTCCCATGAACGCGGTTCCCAGGCCGCTGGTCGATGTGTATCTCAGCCTCAATCCGCAAATCAAGGCAGCCTGGGAAGCAAGCGGATATCGTTCGGAGAAATCCTGAGCCCGGCAAGGCGTGTCCAGCCATGCCAGCCGCATCCGCCAAAAGCATCGGCATCACCCTCGCTTACGCCCTGGCGGGCTGGGCGTTATGCGGCCTCGTCATGTTCGCCGCCATGGCCGTGACGACTCTCCCCCACGCGCTGATCGGTCACGCCCTCGCCGCACCCGTCATCTTCGCTGCCGTTTCCTTCATCTATTTCCGCCGGCCCGGCTCCTGGTCTCCGCTCACCGCAGCCGCCGCCTTTGTGGGCGTCGTGATGGCCATGGATCTGCTCGTGGTGGCGCTCCTCATCGAGAAGAGTTTCGACATGTTCAAGAGCCTGGGGGGAACCTGGCTGCCCTTCCTTCTCATCTTCGTCTCCACCTGGATGACAGGCCTTGCCCTGAAGCGGTGAGCCGGCCTCCCGGCTCCTGTAAGGGCGGCACGAATTGGCCGTCAAA
>JARRJI010000054.1:0-13379 GCA_037379595.1 Acidobacteriota bacterium
CAGACGAGCGCGAGCAGGATGGTGCTGGCAGCAGGTGCAGCGCGAAGACGAAGGGTTTTCATGGTTTGGGTTTCTCCTGGAGCAATCTGAATTGCCAATTGTTGAGGATACGCCCGTTTGAGAATGTTGGCGGAGAAAGTTCGAGAGCCTTCCTTGGTTGATGTTGTTTATTTCGATAATGGGTTTCGGAGTTTTCGATTGCTGGCTATAATCGTTAGCTTTGTGAAGGCGAATTTTGGTGGTGAGGGATCGGAATAATTTATGAGCGAACAAATACCTTTCGGATTAGGGAAGCGTGGTTATGCCTTGATGATTGCGATTGCAGCGGGGCTGGGCGGGCTGCTTTTCGGTTATGACACCAGTGTGATCTCCGGGGCGATTCTTTTTGTGCGCCATCAGTTTCAACTGACTTCAGTGCAGACGGAAGTTGCCGTCAGCGCCGTGCTGGCGGGAGCTGTGATTGGCGCGGCTTTTGCCGGCTACTTCGGAGACCGGTTCGGTCGCAAGCCGGTGCTGATTTTCAACGCCATCCTGTTCGGCATCTTCGCCGTGATCACGGGCATGGCCAACGGCCTGCCGCTCTTCCTGGCGGCGCGATTCATCGTCGGCATCGCCGTGGGTGTGACGTCGATGCTGACGCCCTTGTATATCGCCGAGCTTTCCCCGCCGAAAATCCGCGGCGCGCTGGTTACCCTGAACCAGCTCGCCATTGTCACCGGCATTGTGGTGGCCTATTACGTCGACTACCTGTTTGCGGGTTCCTCGAACTGGCGGGCCATGTTCATCAGCGCCGTGATCCCTTCGATCATCCTGCTGGTGGCTTTCATCTTCCTGCCGGAAAGCCCGCGCTGGCTGGTGACCCGGGACCGTGAGGCCGACGCTTTCAGAGTTCTGGACCGGGTGGAGAGCACCGAGGACGCGCGCCGGCACCTGGGAGAGTTGCGGGAGGTGACGCAGGCCGACCGGCTCCGCTTCCGGGACCTCTTCGGGAAGCGCTTCCGGATGGCCCTGCTGATCGGCGTTGGCCTGGCCATCTTCCAGCAGATCACCGGGGTCAACACCATCATCTATTACACGCCGACGATTCTTCAGATGGCGGGATTCAAAACCGCATCGAGCGCCATCCTGGCCACGGTGCTGGTGGGGGCGGACAACCTGGTGATGACGGTGATCTCGCTGTTTCTGCTGGACCGCGTGGGGCGGAGACCGCTGCTGCTGATCGGGATTGCCGGCATGGCGATCAGCCTGACCCATCTGGGCTATATGTTCGGCGCCACCCACGTCTCGCGCGTCTGGATTCTGACCGATGTGCTGGCCTACCTGGCTTGCTTCGCCATCGGGCTTGGGCCGGTCTTCTGGCTGCTGATTTCGGAGATTTACCCCACCACGATTCGCGGACAGGCGATGTCGGTAGCGTCGGTCACAATCTGGATCTTCGACCTGCTGGTGAGCGTAACATTCCTCAGCCTGGTCGGAGCCGTGGGGACGCGGGGCTCGTTCTGGATCTACGCGGCTGCGTGCGTTGCCGCCTTCATCTTCTCGTACCGGCTGGTCCCCGAAACCAAGGGACGAACCCTCGAAGAGATCGAGGCTTCCTGGGGCAGGCGTCCAATGGTGGAGGTGAAGTAGCGAGGGGAAGCGTAGTTGCGCAAAAACGCATTGTGGGCATCGGATGCAACCCGGGCCGCACAGATCGCAAGAGGCGCGATCTGTGCGCCACGCGCGGCTCATTAGCTCCTGCCAACCGGCCGGGTCACTTCTCTACCATAGTGTCCGGTTTGCGAAAGGTAATCACGTAGAAGCGGCCGTTCCAGACGGTCTCCAGGTGCGTGTCAATCATCTCTCGCGGGACCAGGTCAACGACAGGGACCACAGGCTCCTTGCGATTTTTGAAGTACGCCCCCGTCACCGGGACCTTTCCGTAGGTCTGGGCGTGCTTTTCAGTTTCATCCGCGATCAGCAAGTGAGCGCCGGGCTTGGCCACGCGGATCATTTCGAGGACAGCCTTCTGCTTGTCCGTGAAGAAATTGATTCCGCCAACGTGAAAGACGACATCGAACACCTCGCTGGCGAAGGGCAGCGCTTCGGCGTTGGCGTGGAATAACTCCATCTTGCGGCCCCAGCGCACAAGGTTCTGCCGGCAGACACGTAACATCCCGAGCGATATGTCTGCACCGAGCATTCGGATGTCGGTGGGCAGGGATTTCAGATTCAACCCGGTCCCGACAGAGGTTTCCAGAACCAGATCGCCGCTTTGCACAGAGAGCCTTTTCAGATATTCCCTGTGGACACCCGCAGCGCCGCCGTAAAGCAAGGCTGCCACAACCCTCTGCGCCGTGTCGTAAAAGCCGGCGATTGTGTCGTAGAGGTGCGTGTATTTGCGGTTCAGCCCCGTTATGTCCGATTCCGTAAGGAAGCTGGGCATGCCATCGACAACGGGAACTCGGTCCCGTGTCCGGCTGGCGAGGAAGTGCCTGCCGCCTTCACTCCGGAGTTCAAGCGGTTCGCCGCTGGCGGGGCTTCGCAGAAGAGGAATCGTCGTCGCCTGTAGAGCCCAGGGACGGTGACGCCGCTCTCGAAAAGCCATGGCCGCAAGCGCCAGGGCTGCTACTGCTGACAGGCCGGCGGCAGCGGCGCGGGCGAAGTGTGGTCCGGGTTGGTGGGGCACTCCGGGCAACCCTGCGCCGGCCCAGACAAGGGTCCCGATCGCGAGCAGGACAAGGACAGGCGGAAGACGTTCGGTATCCCACATCCAGTTGACAACCGACGCGAACCACAGCGTCCAGAAGGTCATGAGCAGCGGCGTCCCGGCAAAGCGCGCTATGCCAAGCGATCCTCCCGCCCACACAACTGCCACGCCGGCCAAAGGGAGGAAAAGCGTCGGCACGAAGCGCTGCCCGGACGCTCGAATCGCGCGGTCAGCGACCAGAGGCGCCAGACCTGCCAGGGCTGCAATCAACGTCGTGGGATTGAAGGCACGGCCGAAGACCACCGCGATCAGCGCAGCCAGGACCGTTCCACGCCAAATGGGCTGTGTTCCCAGAAACCAGACCATTCCCGCCACCCCAACAAACTGCCCCAGGGTGGGACGGAACCAACTTGCGACGATGGCCGCGATTGCCAGGATCGCGTAGCGGCGAGGTGTCATAAGAGGACCCTTTTTCAGGCCGTCGTTCTTCTGACCTGCCGAAGATTTTGTACGAATCGGCTGCCACAGCACGCTTTCGATGTCGTGGGCTCGTGTTGCCTCAACCTGCAAAGGGCACGCGCAAGAGCCGCGGTGCAGCTGCCCGGTCGCCGCGCATTATACACCTGTCAGACTTCTTCATGACATCGACGCGAGGTGTATTTATCACGCCGCGTGGAAATGTGAGGAGGGGACGACTGCGGGTTGGTACGGGTCCGGTGACTCGCTGGACTTTTGCTTTGACCGGCGTCGCGCGGCTGCAAGCAGGCCCTGGGCCCATTGGGGAGTTGCTTCGGCATGAACGTGCGTGTAGCTGGCCCAGACGTTTTCTACAAGAACACCGTCGCGGCCTTTGAAGCTGCCGGTTCCGCGCCGGACGGAGCAAGCGGTCGGGGCGGGAGATTGCGCCGGGATGATTTTTGAATAATGGAATTCGTGGCCGCGGATTGTTGTGCCCACAGCGTAGAAGGGGTTGGGCGAATCGACCATGAGTTCGGCGTAACCATGCCCCTGCGGCCTGGCGCAGACTTCGACTTCGAAGGGAAGCGCAGCCGCCATGGGAAACTTTTTATCCTTCCAGCGAATGGCCTGCGATAGCAACATCAGGCCGCCGCATTCAGCGTAGACGGGAAGACCCTTTTGCGCATGATCACGAATCGATGCCAGCAGGGAAGCATTTGCCGAGAGCGCTTCCGCGTGGGTTTCAGGAAAGCCGCCGCCAATGTAGAGGGCGTCCGCGTCATCCGGCAGCGCCGAAGCCGAAAGTGCCGACAACGGCTGAAGCTCCGCACCGGACCTCTCCAGCGCCTCAAGGTTTTCGGGATAATAGAAAGTGAAGGCCGAATCCTGCAGACAGGCGATCTTCAGGCCGTGGCCGTTTTCGGTCTTGCGCGTGTTTTCGAACCAGCCCTGTATCGGAGGCGCCGATCCAGCGAGCTCAAGAATCCGGCGGGTATCGAGCCGGCCTCGGACCGCTGAAAGAATTTCTGCGCGAAGGTCATCGACGCTTCCGTGTTCCTGCGGAGTTACCAGGCCCAGAGGGCGGTTCGGCAGCAGCGCTCCGGCATCGACATTCGGCAGCACACCCAGCACCGGAACGCCGCACGTGGATTCGAGCGATTCCCGCAGCACGGATTCATGTCGGCAACCAGAAACGTGATTGAGGACCACACCGGCGATTCGAACGTCCGGGTCAAGCTTGATGCATCCGAGCACAAGAGCCGCGACCGTGTGGGTGACTTTGGTAGCGTTCACGACCAGCAGAACGGGCGCTTCCAGCAGCTTGGCCAGTTCCGCCGTGCTGTGGGTGCCGTGCGCATCAACGCCGTCGAAAAGGCCGCGATTGCCTTCGACCAGATTCAGGCCGTCGGGCAGGGCATTGGCGCGAAACAGCCGTTCCGTCTTGCCTGTGCCCATCAGGAAAGTGTCGAGATTGCGGGCCGGAGCGCCGGAGGCCCAGCCGAGCCACGCAGCGTCAATGTAGTCGGGACCTTTCTTGAAGGCTCTTGTGGAAATTCCAAGCTGGCGGGCAAGAAACAGCAGGCCAAGCGAAACCAGTGTCTTCCCGGAATCGCCGGACAGCCCGGCGACCACCAGGCGAGGTGCTGGGGCCGAAGGGTGTTGCATCCTCTTTCCCATATCCGGGCAGCCGCTGACCGTCGCCAAGGCCTTGGGCACAGTCCAAAAGAGAAGAACCGCAGGGTCTCTGGCGTTCGAGGCTCCGCACCAGCCGTTTTGGCCCACGCATACAAGCTGCAGAGTTATATGAAAACTCTGCGCTGCCCGCTATGCGGCTTCAGAAGCGGAAGCCGAGTAACCCTGGGGCACCAGTTGCGGGAAACGCAGCACGAGCTGGTCCCTACCGTGAGACGTGCCCGTTGTCCTGGCGGCTGCGTGCCTCGAACGCGCGGGCCGCTCGAACGACGTTTGCTGGAGAAGCTCGCGCATCTTGAGCCGGGCCTTGTGCAGTTGCGACTTTGAGGTGCCGATCGAGCAACCCATTAACTCGGATATTTCGACGTGCTCGTAGCCTTCGATGTCGTGGAGGATCAGGACGGCTTTGAAGCCGGGAGGAAGCTGATCAATGGCCTGCTGCAGGCTGATCCGGTCGACCGCGCCCATCAATTGCGGATCAAGCTCTCCAAACTCCATCTGCTTGGGACACCCGGTAATGGGGTCCGGACTGCTGAGCGCCTCCATTGAGGTTTCCCTGCGCCAACTGGCTTTCTGGAATCGCAGCAGGACGACGTTGATGGTGATCTTTCGCAGCCAGGTGCTGAAGGCCGATTCGCCACGGAAGGTATCGAGTTTCTGGAACAGCCGGATGAAAGTTTCCTGCGTCAGGTCTTCAGCATCGTCCGGGTTGCCGGTCATGCGAAGGCACAGGGCCCAGACCCGCGACCGATAGGTGACGTAGAGCTTTTCGAATTCATCAATGAGGGGCCGGGTGAACTGCTCCTGCAGGTCAGATGGGGCCTTCCAACAGTCAGGGTCAGCCTGCTGAATTTCTTCTTCCAAAACGGCGGATGCCATAGTGCACTTACCTTTCCGATCCTTAAGTTTTAGTATCGGCCGTTTGACAAAAGTGAACAATTCGGTCAAACCCTATTGCGCTATCGATTACCACCTAGGTGGTATTACCTAGGGGGCCGGCGCCGGCGGGTGGCAACGGGTGCAAGAGGAGCTCGTCCCGAGAAGTTGAACCATTTAGGCAAAAGGGCTATAAATAAAGGGAGAGGACACAGAGACCCCTCTGGCATTCTGCCTGCCCGAACTGGATGCCCTGTCCGGAATGCGCCTGGAAAGACCGGTGCATTGGAGAAAAGGGAATTTTTCAGTTAGCGAGAATGAAAGCGACTCGCCCCCTGCAACTGCCGCCTTCTGCCTGGCGGGTGAAAACTCGATGACCGAAAATCTCCGTTCGCGAACCCTCTTGTGGACCCGGAAAGCCCCTGGAATCGCCAGCGCTGTAGCGGTCCTTCTGGGCGCCACCGTGCTTACCGGCTGGGCTTTGAAGCTCCCGGTTATCGCGGAGTTCCTATCCGCGCAGGGCGCTCGCTGCAGCGCTTTGTGCGCGTGGCTCAACTCTCTCAACATCCTGACAAGTTTCTTCCCCGGGCAGACTTCAATGCGGCCGAACTCCGCGGTGGCCTATATCCTTGCGGGTCTTGCACTCTGGTTGCTTCGGGAAAATGGATACCGCAAGTCCGCGCGCGTCTGGCGGCGTGTTGGACAGGCTTGCGCCCTGTTGGTTGTTGCGGTGGGCGCACTGACCCTCAGCGAGTATGTGTTTGGCATCAATCTGGGCATTGATCAACTGCTCTTTCACGATCTGGAAGTGCCTGTCGTGGGTTTATTTCCCGGCCGCATGACTCCTACGGGCGCGCTGAGCCTGGTGTTTCTGGGCTGCGGCTTTCTGATGCTGGGGTGGAAGAAGAGGCCCGGTTTTCAGCCTGCGGAGTTCCTGGGCCTTGCCGTCGTTCTCGACGGGATGTTCGGGCTGTTTGACTTCATCCTGCACCCAGGGTTTACCTTGACGGGAATTGCGCCAGGCAGCTCCCTGGTTCTCTGCGTCCTCGGAGGCGGATTGCTGACGGCGCGCGCCGACCACCTGTTCAGAAAATTGCTGGAAAGCGAGCACAGCGGCGGCGCGGTTTTCCGGCGGCTGTTTCCTGCGGCCGTTGTCATTCCCATTGTGCTGGCCGCCCTGGTCGGCCGGGCAGAAGCGGTTGGAATCTTTGCAGGGTATGTCGGGCTGACGTTGCTGGTTGTCATGACTATGACGGCCTTCGTCCTGGTTGTGATGTGGACGACCGGGTCACTGGACGAAGCGGACCAGGCACGCCAGGCGGCAATCGCTGAACTGGACATCCGGGCGCGTCAGCAGGCAGCGGTTGCGGACCTGGGACACCGCGCCCTGCGTGGAATTGACCTTCCGGAGTTGTTTGACAAGGTGGTGGCGCTTGTCGCCCGAACCCTCAACGTTGAGTACAGCAAGGTGCAGGAACTGCTGCCGGACTGCAAGGCGCTGATCCTGCGGGCGGGAGTGGGTTGGAAAGAGGGGCTTGTGGGCCACCTGACGGTGGAGGCAAGCTCCGAATCGCAGGCAGGATACACGCTGGTGAGTGAGCACCCGGTGATTGTCCGGGATCTCAGAGAAGAAAAACGGTTCATTCCATCACCCTTGCTGGTCGATCATGGCGTCGTCAGCGGATTGAGCGTGCTCATTCCGGGGAAGGACCGGCCGTTTGGCGTTCTGGGCGCTCACACCCGCCGGGCCCGGAGTTTCACCAACGACGATGTCAACTTCCTGGAATCTGCCGCAAACGTTCTGGCGGCGGCCATCGAACGGAAGCGGGTCGAGAAAGACCTGCAACGGTTCAACCGGGCGCTCCGAACTTTGAGCGAATGCAACCTGGTGATGGTCCGGGCGACCACGGAGCAGGAGCTGCTGCATAACGTTTGCAACATCATGGTGGACCACGGCGGCTACCGGATGGCTTGGGCCGGATACGCGGAACGGGATGAGGCCAGGACGGTTCGCCCGGTGGCCGTGGCGGGGGCCGATGAGGGCTACCTTGCATCGGTGAGGATCTCCTGGGCCGACGAAGAGTTCGGCCGCGGACCCACGGGTACGGCCATCCGCACGGGCATACCTTACGTGGTGCGGGACATCCTGAATGATGAACATTTTGTTCCGTGGCGGGAAGACGCCGCCAAGCATGGATACGCTTCCACTGCTGCGCTCCCTTTGATTGTTGACGGGCAGCCTCTGGGCGTGCTGAGGGTCTATGCCGAAGCCCCTGATGCTTTTGACCCCGAGGAAATGGAACTGCTCACGGAACTGGCGGGCGATCTTGCCTACGGCGTCCAGGCCCTGCGCACCCGCATCGAGCGGGCACAGGCGGCGGAGGCGTTGCGCCAGAGCGAAGAAAAGTTCCGGGAGATGGCGGAGAACATCCGCGAAGTCCTGTGGATGGTGGACCCGACCCGGACCAAGGTTCTTTACGTCAGCCCAAGTTATGAAAGCGTCTGGGGTCGCCCCGCAGAAGCCGTCTTCGGGCAAGGGCATGGGTGGCTGGATGCCGTCCATCCCGAGGACCGGAGCAGGGTACGGACGGCTCTTGGCGGCGATCTGCCGCAGCGCGAATTCGAAACCGAATTCCGGGTTGTGTGGCCGGACAGCTCGGTGCACTGGGTTCGCGACCGCTCCTTCCCGGTTCGGAACCAGAACGGCGAGATGGAACGGATCGTCGGAATTTCAGAGGACATCACGGAGCGCAGGCTGACTTCCGAAGCGCTGCTCGAGAGTGAAGAACGCTACCGGCAGTTGTTCAACCAGATGAACGTCGGCTGCGCTCTGCTGGAAGTGATCTGCGACAAGGAAGGCACCCCGCGCGACGCCCGGTTTGTGGACGTGAACCCGAGCTTTGAAAGCATCACGGGATATCCGAAGGAATCGGTGACCGAGGAAAGGGTGCTGGCGGTCTTTCCTCAGATTCATGCTTACTGGGTGGAACGGCTGGGACAGGTTGCGCTGACGGGCGAGTCGATTCACTTCGAAGGTTATTCCGATGTCTTCAAGAAGTACTTTGACGTGACCGCCTTCCGGCCGCGCCCCCGGCATTTTGCCATTGTGTTTGCCGACATCACGGAGCGCAAAGAGGCTGAGCAGCGCCTTGAGGAGGCCGAGCGCAAATATCACAGCATTTTTGAAAACGCCATGGAAGGCATCTTCCAGGTGCGGGAGGATGGCAGCCTGCTGACGGCCAATCCCGCCATGGCTCGCATTCTGGGCTACGGCACAACGCGCCAATTCATGGAAGAAGTCCGCAACCTCGAACAGCGCCTTTACATCGAGCCCCGGCATCCGAGCGGATTCATTCCGCTGCTCCGGCAACAGGGGGCGATTTCAGAGTTTGAGGCGCAGATGCGCCGAAAGGACGGGACGCTGATCTGGGTGATGGGAAGCGCCTACGGTGTCCGTGACGACAACGGAAAGGTGTTGTACTACGAAGGGACTTTGAGGGATGTCACGGAACATAAAAAGGCGGAAGAGGTGCTCCGGCGGCTTTCCTCGCAGTTGCTTCATGCGCAGGATGATGAGCGGCGCCGCATCGCGCGCGAGCTTCACGACAGCACGGGCCAGTACCTCTCGGCTCTGTCCATGAATCTCTCCTGGATGGCCCAGCCGACACTCGCGCTGGACGCCCAGGTGCGGGCGGTGGTGAGAGAGAGCATCGACCTGGTGAAGCGGGCGTTGTCGGAAATTCGAAACTTTTCCTACCTCCTCCATCCTCCGGTGCTGGACGAATATGGACTCTGCGCGGCCCTGCGGTGGTACGTGCACGGCTTCTCACAAAGAAGCGGAATCAACGTTGAACTGGATGTTCCGCTTGATCTGCCGAGGCTCCCCCGGCAGGTGGAAACGGCGCTGTTCCGGGTTGTGCAGGAATGCCTGACGAACGTTCACCGGCACTCCGGGAGTACGCGGGCGAAGATCCTCCTGTACCAGAAAGCCGGAAGCCTTTTGCTGGAGGTCTCCGACAAAGGGCACGGGATTTCGGCCGGAGGCGACGGCCATCAGGCGGCAGACGGCGAAAGGATCGGCGTGGGAATCGCCGGTATCAGGGAACGCGTGCGGGAACTGGGCGGACGGCTGGAAATCGATTCGGGCGCGCGCGGGACGGTGGTGCGAGTGAGCCTTCCGCTCGAAGTCAAGGAGGTTGCATGACGAAGAATGTTCGAATCCTGCTGGCGGATGACCACGAGATCGTTCGCCACGGGCTTCGCCGGCTGCTTGAAACCCAGCCGGGCTGGAAAATCTGCGCGGAAGCAAGTTCCGGCCGCGAGGCGGTCGAAAAGACCCGGCAATTGAAGCCGGATATCGTGATTCTAGATCACAGCATGCCGGAACTGACCGGCTCTGAAGCCGCGCGGCAAATCCTGAAGGCTATGCCGAAAACGGAGATCGTGATTCTGACCATGCACGACTCGGAACAACTACTGCGCGAGGTGTTGGAGGCCGGCGTGCACGGCTACGTGCTGAAGTCGGACGCCATGGGCGACATGGTAGCCGCGGTCAACGCGCTTCTCGAACACAAGCGGTATCTTTCGCCCGGGGCGTCAGGCGTGGCGATGGAGGGCTTCCTGCATCCCACTGCCGAGGGCGAGGGCGGCGACCGGCTGACACCGCGAGAGCGGGAAATCGTTCAGCTTCTGGCCAAAGGAAAGAGCAATAAAGAGGTGGCTTCCACGCTGAACATCAGCGTCAAGACGGTTGAGGCGCATCGCGCCAACATCATGCATAAATTGAATATGCCCTCCTTCGCCGAACTGGTTCACTATGCCATCCGCACCGGGATTGTCGAGCCCTAGGAAGCTGTAGCGCCGGTGTTTCTACCGTCGCGTTTTGGCGCTATTTTCACGTCGCTCAGGGGACAGTCCACCTACAGGCAGCATTCAACAACTTCAGTTTGCCGTCAGTGGATTTTGGGCTTGGCTTTGGCGAGCTGTTTGAGAAGATCCTGGATAACGGCCTCCGCCGAGCGTGAGCCGACCGGCTCGGTCTTGCTCCAGAGAAGCCTTCCTTTGGACGTGAGCAGCGTCATGCTGATAGCGGTGGTCGGCTGACTCTGAAGCGTCTGGCTCCAGGTCTCCTGCCGCACTTCAAGGATGGTCCGGTCTTTGTTGTTGCCAAGCTTATAACCGGTATCTTTCCTCAGGTCGGCTTTTGCCAGCTTCGCCGCCTGGTTGTTGCCCTTCACGAATACGCTTTGTGAATAGGCGGGAATTGATAGCAGACTTAAAAGAACGAATCCGATCCAGATTCTCCCCATTTGCTTCCTCCTTCGGTTAATGCTCTTCCCTGTAGTAAGAATTGCACGGCAAGCTTCCGTCGCGGCCGAAACTGCGCCCTCTCGCCGGAAGGTGTTCTCAATACGAATGCGTACCCAGGACAACCTGGTATCCGAACTGTTTTTCGATTGTGGCCTTCAACTTGTCGTAATTGATTGGGCACTGCGCGGTCTCCATGGCCAGCTTGACGCAGGTTCCCAGGTGCAAGGTGTCGATTTTGCGGTCCAGTCCCCTGGCGACTTCACGCAGGAGCTTGACGCGAGGCACGACCAGGCCGGGGCAATCTCCACAGTCCGTCATTGCCACCAGGTCGATTTCGTCGTGGCGCGCGAACTCCGCGTCCTTTTCGTGCATGGCCTTGTGACACTTTGCGCAGGCAATGCAGGAGTGATCCTTGATTCGTTTGCAGTAGATGATGGCGATTCCTGCCATGTTTCCCTCCATCTGAACTTTCAGATTTCGCCGGGGCAGTACGAGAATGCGGAGTTTCTGCTTCTCCCAGGATTGCCGGGAAAGCGATTCACAGGGCAGTGGCAGGACCTGACGCGTATGATGCCGCACGTCGCAACGTTTAGTCTCCCGATGAAAGCGACGCACCATTCGAACGGCTGCGATCTCGTCTACTCTATCACCTTTTCCTGTTGAGAGAGCAGAACGGATTGCCCGTTCCTGCATGTTGCAGTGGCGCTATGCTCTGCGCCGAAGTGCGCCGGTAATTAACGTCCGAAAATAAGGGGAAGAACCAGGCGGGCGGCAATGCCCATGAGCGTCGCGAGGATGAACGTATACGTCGCTGCCAGGGCGGTCATTTTCTTGCCGATCTCTTTCACCAGCGCGACCAGCGTGGCAAGGCAGGGAATGTAGAAGGTGATGAAGATGGTGAAGACCACGATCTGGGTGGCGGAAAGCACCGTTGCCACGGAAGTTGTACCGAGCGCCTGCGCCAGCATGATGAGCGCAAGCTCTTTCCTCAGCACGCCAAACACCAGAGTTGTGCCGAGCACCACCGGCAGGCCCAGGACCAGGGTCAACGGACTGAGCGCGACGTTGGCATAGTGATCCAGGTTGAAATAAGCTCCCAGGCCCATTGCCAGACTGCCGGCCATCAGCAGCGGCCAGCTCAGGACAACGAACTCCCGCAGGCGCAGCCAGACCTTGCGTGCCAGGGTGCGAAACACCGGCCACTGGTAGCGAGGCACTTCGAGAACCATGCCAGCGCTGATCTCCGGCCAGACCCGCGCCAGCAGCCAGCCCGAAAAAATCACGACCAGGGCGTTGAAGCAAAAGATCCCCAGCGCCCACATGGGCCCCAGGTAGAAAGCAACCAGGGCAAAGATGACGGTTGAACGCGCCGAGCAGGGCACGAGCGTGGCCAGCACGGAAGCGAGAAAACGGTCGCGCCTGGATGGGAGAATGCGCGTGGCCATGCACGCCGGAACGCTGCAACCGTAGCCCAGAACGATGGGGAGCATGGAGGTGCCGTGCAGGCCGACCCGGTGAAGCAGGCCGTCCATCAGGTAAGCGACTCGCGGCAGATAGCCGACGTCTTCCAGAAAAGCCAGGCCGAGGAGGAACGGGATCAGGTAGGGAAGGACGATGCCGGCTCCGCCCTGGACGCCGTCCATGAGGCTGGCGATGAGGGTATGCTCCAGGCCGCCTTTGGGAACCTCCGCAAGAAAGTAGGCGGTGAGCTGGTCAAGCTTTCCGGTCACGGCATTCTCAATCAGTGAGCCGAAGCCGAAGACCGCCCAGAAAAATCCCACCAGGATGACGGCCAGGAAGACGTAGCCCCAGAAGGGATGCGTCAGCAGGCTGTCGAGGGCTGCGCGCGGGTCGGAATGCGGCCGCGTGACGGTGGCCGACTGCTCGAACAGCCGCATGGCACGGTCGTGGCGTTCCGACATGATAACGGATTCCGCCGGGCGGCCGCGCGTGCTCTCGATTTGGGCGCGCAAGTGGCTGGCAGCAACGACGGCCTCCGGTTTGGCATCGCGGGACACGTCGTCGTCGCATTCGAGCAGCTTGATGGCGAGAAACCGGCTGGGAAGCCGGTGCTGGTGCGAGTTGGACTCGAGCACGCCCTGCATTTGCTGGACGGAGGTCTCGACGTCATGATGCCAGCGGATGAATTCAGCCGATGCGGGCGGCTGGTTGAGCTGCTGCTTCCCCTGCCGGAAGAGCTCGCGGATGCCGACGCCCCGGTAGCCAATAGTTTCCACTACAGGCAGCCCGAGCAGGGCCGCGAGTTGCTGCGAAGAAATCTTGGTGCCCCGGCGCTCGGCCTCATCCATCATGTTCAGGCAGAGGATCATCGGGATGCCCATTTCGCGCAGTT
>JARRJI010000055.1:0-15578 GCA_037379595.1 Acidobacteriota bacterium
TGGACACAGCGATACAATACGACACCGTGAGGACGATTGCCAGGAAAGTACCGCGAACCGCACAACCGGCGGTCCTCGCTACCCGCTTTCACGGCTGATGTCCGGCATGGGAGCTCGGATGCGATTACGCTAACTCATGTGAATCGACATGCGGGGAGCCATATGACCCAGACCTGGAAACAATGGGAAGGCCAAGTCGTCAACGGGGAATTTCATCTGCGCCAGTACCTCGGTGGCTCGGAACACAGCGGTGTGTTTCTTACGGAAGACCGGGAGCGAGGACTTCAAAAAGCCGCGATCAAGCTCATCCCGGCGGATCCTGAGAATGCGGAACTCCAATTCTCTCAGTGGAAAGAAGCCGCGAAACTGTCTCATCCTCACTTGATCCGGCTCTTTCAGAAGGGGCGCTGCCAGCTTGGAGACATGGACCTGCTCTACCTCGTGATGGACTACGCTGAAGTTGACCTGTCGCAAATTCTTCCACACGGGCCATTCGCGCTGGAGGAAACACGAGAAACGCTCAAGCGGACTCTGGACGCCCTCGCCTACCTTCACGGCAAAGGTTTCATTCATGGCCATCTGAAGCCCGCCAACATCATGAGTGTCGACGGTCAACTCAAACTTTCCAGCGACGGGATCTGCCGGAGGGGCAAGTCGATTGGCGTTCGGGGGACGCCGGGGGGCTACGACCCTCCCGAGGCAGAAAGCGGAATGTACTCCCCGGCTGGGGACATTTGGTCGCTTGGCGTCATACTTGTTGAGGCCCTGCCGGAGCGTGCGCCCGTCTGGGTGACGACGGAAGAAGGGGATCCGGCACTCCCCCGGACGCTGCCGGCGCCATTCTTTGATATCGCGCGTAACTGTTTGCGTTGGGACCCTCAGCGCCGTTGGACCGTTGCCGAGATACAGGCGCGGCTGGAGCCGACCGCACCCGTATCAAAACCGCGGATCAGGACCAGACCGCAAACGGTTTCCGCGAGGTGGCGATACATTATTCCGGCTGTCGCAGTGGGGCTTGCGCTGGCGGTGATTCTGGCAGTCCCAAGACTGCTGAACCGTCACCGCGGCCACCCAATACCAGACCAAAACCCTGTGACGCGTTCAACAAGGCCTCCCACACAGAAGGCCAGCAAGGAACAGCAAGGTTCCAGTGGCACCCGCCCGCCACCTTCCTCCCTTCAATCCGGGGCAGAGGCGAAGACACCTCCCGGCGGTGTTGTTCAGGGTGGAGTCCGCCAGAAAGTCTTGCCCAACGTGCCCCAGAGCGCGAGCGACACCATACGAGGCACGATAAGAGTCATCGTGAAAGTTGTGGTTGATCCATCCGGTAGCGTGGTGGAAGCGACGCTCGTTTCTCCCGGACCGAGCCGGTATTTTGCCAGACTGTCTTTGCAAGCCGCTCAGAAGTGGAAATTCTGGCCTGCGGAAGTTGGTGGTCGGCACGTCTCGAATGAACGCCTCCTGCAATTTGATTATAAGAATAGCGGAACTGAGGCCTTCCCGGTGCAGGCAGCTCCTTAGCTGCGTGCCGGCGGTGACCGGCGCTACTACCCACTGCAGAGCGCATGATTTCAGAGGTCATGGTCTGTCGCCGGTGGCGGATAAATTGCGGTGTTTGCGATGTGCGCGGTCCATAGGCACGAACCGGCACTCACGGAAGACGGACAATGGCCAGAAGCGGGTAGCGAGGACCGCCGGGTTTGCGGTCCGCGGCTTTTCCTTTCAAATTCGCGTTCGTTCATCCCCGGCTGGCGCAGACCTAAAGGTCTGCGGTTTGGGGAGCAGGGCGGGTGCCGCATACATCGCGGTGTTTGCGATGTGTGCGATTTATGGGCATAAGCTGGCACTCACGCCCTGTGCCGCACGGCAACGGTTGACGGCCATCGCGGGTGGCGCAGACATTGGATTCTTGATGTCTGCGATCAGCGAAGCTGAGTGGGGCAAGAATGGCTTGGTGCCACTACCGCAGAGCTGGTGCGGCGGGAATCACCTTCACTTGTTCCATGCAGGGTGCCTCGATGATCGCAATCGAGCGGTGCGCATGAACGGGAGTCACAACCCCCTCGCTTCGCGAGATCGCCCCGATTGATCGGGGCGCCGTCCGCCAAGAACCACACTGGTTGGTGGTGTCCGGCCAGGTTAGTGGCCCTCTGAGAATATTCGAGGGCCAGGCCATATCATTTTTTTCTGGAAATTTGACAGCGCGCAACGAAGAGCCGCTCGATCTCCCCGGGCGTTCATCCATCTTATTCAGTCCCGCTCAGTTCGCGATGGAGCCATGCCCTGGCTGCCCTCCAGTCACGGTGCACTGTTTCCGGAGAGACCTTCAGGGCTGCCGCCGTTTCCTCTTCGCTGAGGCCGCCAAAAAAGCGCATTTCCACCACTTCTCCCGTCTCCGTGTCCAGCATCGCAATCAACTGCCAGCGCGAATGAAAATCACAGCCTATAATGATCATGTCTCGGCTCCTCCTTCGACATTTCCTGCGCCGCGCTTCGCACTGGCTCGGGAGCGGGCATGATCCACTAGAATCCTCCGCATGGCGCGGGCGCAAAGCGCGAAGAAGTGGGCACGATCCTGCCAGTTGACATGCTGGACGTCTACCAGCCGCATGTAGGCTTCGTTGACAAGAGCTGTAGCCTGCAGGGTGTGGTCCGGGCGCTCACGCGCCATGCAGCCCCGTGCGATGCGGTGCAGTTCACGATAGACGAGCGGTACGAGGCGCTCCAAGGCTTGCCCGTCCCCCGCGCTCCAGGCCCGGAGCAACGTGGTGACGTCGTCGGCTGAAGCGGCCCGCGACATGGGTTGTCTCCGCGAGAAGAAGTCCTACCTGCGGCAATATTAGCACGATCGTAAGCGCCAATCCAGCAGGCCGCTTGGTGGTCATACAGTCTGAAATCTGTGGCAGCGGGTTCGTCTCGCCGCATGGCAGCGTCAAGGCGACGCCGCAGCGAAATGTACCATTACCAGCCGAATGGGCGCAAAAATCTCTTACCCGCCATGACGATTTTGGCGGCCATTTTCCGCTGAAAAGGTTGAGGGCGGGATAAGGACTGGAGCCGCCGTGAGCAGGACAAAAAGTGGGGGCAAAAATGAAGAACGCTTAAGGCCTTGATTGGCTGGAGGCGACCATGAGCACGACACAGAACGATTTACAATTCGTGCGTGATTATTACCCGGGCCGGCCGGAACCCGTACAGGATGAACTGGCGCTGGCGTGGGACATTCAGCATGGACTGCTCCCCCACCAGCTACCCGCCAGCCCTTACTTTGAGGTTCATGCCCTGACGGTGCCGAGTTTCAGCGTCGGCGGAGACTACTACGACGCGATTGCCCTGCCGGGGGGCCGGTTCGGCTTTACGGTGGCCGATGTTTCCGGCAAGGGCTTGCCGGCCGCCATTCTCGCGGCCAGCCTGCAGGGAGCTTTCGACGCTTTCGCCGCAAACGATCTGGGATTGCCGGAGATTTTCAGCCGGGTCAACGACTTCCTCTACACGCGGTCGTCTGAGGAGATGTATGCAACCATGTTTTATGGCATCGTCAGCCCGGACGGGGACTTCCGTTTTGTCAATGCAGGGCATACCCATCCGCGGGTCGTCCGCGCCAGAGGAAGTGTGGAGTGTCTGGAAGGATCGAACTTCCCTCTGGGACTCTTTTCCGGAATGACCTTTGCGGCAGGAAGGACCCGCCTTGACCCCGGAGACCTGGTTCTGCTCTTTTCCGATGGGCTGACGGAGGCTCAGGACTTCGCGGGCGGTCTCTTTGGAGAATCGCGCCTGGACAAAGTCGCCCAGGAATGCGCCCGGATGCCCGCCGCCTTAGTCTCCGAAACGATCCTGAAAGCTGTTCGAATGTTTGCCGGACCCGCGCCTCCGTCGGATGACCTGACCCTGGTGGTCTTGCGCTTCGGTCCGGCTTAGTGCCGGGCTGCACGAAAAACGGGTAGATTCTCTCTTGAAAACCAGGAGGGATTTCTCTTTTGAAGGTGCAGGAAACTTTTCTCTTTGTAAGCGGGTTTTTCCTTTCAAATTCGCGTCCGTTCATCCGATGGTGGCAACACCCGATCAATGACCAATCCGCAGTGCCGATTTTGTTCTTCGGAAGTCACGCCCGCGCACTCGTTGAAGCTCGACCAGCGCCAGTCCTGCGGGCGGTGCGCCAAGCCGCTGCGGACGGGATTCAGGTGAAGATACTCAACGGTCTCGTTGTACTCCTTCACCCTGCGCAGGGCGCGGTCGAAGAAGCGCGGCTGCCAGACTTCGCCCGATGTAGCCCGGCGACGGTTGATGGCCATCGTGGAGCTCTGCTTGAGGGATTTCACAACCCGGGAAATCGTTTCCGGGTATCGCGGCGCGCAGATGGCGTGCCGGTGATCAGGAAGAAACACCCAGGCGGTCAGCAGCAAAGGATGCCGGGCACGCGCCCGATTGAAGGCTTGCGCCAGCACCGCGAAATCGCCGTCCGTCATCTTGACGCGTCGCCGAAGCAGGCGCACGGTGATGAAGAAATAACGGTCGGGAAGAAATGGGCGACGCAACCTGGACACAGCGATACAATACGACACCGTGAGGACGACGGCCAGGAAAGTACCGCGGACCGCAAAACCGGCGGTCCTCGCTACCCGCTTTCTACAACGCCCCCACCGAAATCGAGCAGAAGCTCTTCGTCATGATGCAGCGGGACCGGATGCACACGTTCCAAGGCACTTTTCACTCCAGTCCTGATTATGCATTGTGGTATGGCTGGGGAGCGATGGAACGCGACCTGACGGAGATCAAAGCACTGGCCGCCCAGATGCGGCGCGAACACGGTGCGAGGTCCGCATCCGAGCCCGCCACGGGTGCCCGGGCTGTGCCGGCAAAGACGCCCTGAACAGCGGGCGTGCCAGCTAAGTTGCGGGCAGCCGCCGCGCTTCGCGCCGGTATACTATTCGGGGAGCAGGTCAGACCGAGGGCCGAGCATCTTGTCGCAGCCTGGCGATGTCCTTCGTTGGGGCATTTCCGAAGAAGCGGCTGTATTCTCTCGAGAACTGCGAAGGGCTGAGATAACCTACGCGCAGACTCGCACTGCCAGCGTCCATCATTGCCGACAGCATGAGGCGCCTCGCCTCCTGCAGGCGCAGCGCCTTTTGGTACTGCAGCGGGCTCATCGAAGTGACGGACTTGAAGTGCTCGTGGAAAGAGGAGACGCTCATGTGCACCAGGTCCGCCAGCTCTTCGACCTTCATGGGCTGGGAAAAGTTATCGCGCAGCCAGGAAATGGCCTTCGCAAGCCGGTGCACGCTGGATTCTGCGAAGCCCATTTGGGCCACGCGAACGCCAATCGGGCTGCGGAGCAGCCGGATCAGAATCTCATCCGCCGCAAGCGGGGCGAGCAATTCCGCGTCTTCCGGTTGCGCCAGGCACTCCATTAACCTGGTCGCGGCGTTGACGATGCTCGCGTCAATCGGAGCGACGTAAACGGCACGCCTCTCCTGGACCGGAGGCAGGCCGTGCGGATACACCTTCAAGACCAGTTCGGCAATCTTCTGGGGGTCGAGGTCCAGCCTCAGGGCCAGGTAAGGTTCGGCGAGGCTCGCTTGCTTGATCTGGGCGGCAATCGGCAGGGCGACGGAGAACACGAGCATCCGCGACGCATCGTACTCGTAGACCTGGTGCCCCACGATGACGGTCTTCGCTCCTTGAGCAATGATGCACAAGGCGGGCAGGCGGAGGATATGCGCACATTCCCTGTTAATTCGCGAAAAACGGCTGGCGTACAAACCAGGGACGCGCAGATCAAAGGTTCCGTCGTGCGGGGCATAGGCGCGAATCAAGTGCGCCAGCTCTTCCATGTCTGGCTCGTTTGACGCCGCGACGGCTTGTGCGTGCAGTCGAGCCGGGCTGTTGACGGATTTCATTTTGCTCTCCTCCGATGATTCTCCCAGAAACTGCCACACGGTTCCAGTCATCAGGAAGCCTTGTATTCCGGAAACACTTCCTTGAAGGTGGTGATTGCGGTCACGGCGTTCGGCCAGCCTGAATAAAAGGCCAGATGAGTCATCGTCTCGATCAGCTCTTCCTTCTTAACGCCGTTCTCCACGGCCCTCTGAAGGTGAAACCGCAACTGCTCAGGACGGTTCATAGCAATCAGAGCCGAAACGGTTACGAGACTCCGGTCACGCTTTGACAGCTCCTTGCGTTCCCAGACGTCGCCGAAAAGCACGTTGTCGGTCAGTTCAGCCAGCTTGGGGTCGACGTCACCCATCAGCTTCTGTGCTCCTGAAGGTTCTTTATTCATGGTTCCTGCTCCTGTTATCGGTTTTTGTTTTACCCAGTGAAGCGAATAGTACAAAGGCGCGAGTGTCAGCGCCTTGTCAGAAAGGTCTTTCAGAAAGTGGCGTCGGTTGATTCGGACAGAACGGCATATCTTTTTGATGCCCATTTTCTCAATCCATTGACCCGGCTGACCTCTTATGCGGTCATTCTATTTTCCGAACCGCTCAAACCGGTAAGCCAATTCGAGGCCGGAGCTTCACGATAACGCGAGGCATCGTTCCACCCTTCGATTCTTCAGGTGATTGCCGCCGGAATTACTTCCGGTATTGCTCGTCGCTGACCTTTTCCAACCAGTCGACTGCCTTGCCGTCCTTCCTTTCGTGAATGGCGATGTGCGTCATGGCCGTGGTCGGTGTGGCACCGTGCCAGTGCTTCTCACCCGGCGCGATTGAGACCACGTCGCCCGGCCGAATTTCTTCAATCGGGCCTTCCCAGCGCTGGACCCAGCCGCACCCGGCCGTGACGATCAAGGTCTGACCGAGCGGATGCGTATGCCAGGCTGTCCGCGCGCCGGGCTCAAACGTTACGCTGACGCCTTGAACAAGCGCCGGATCGGGCGCCTGAAACAGGGGATCGATTCGTACCGTGCCGGTGAACCACTCGTCCGGCCCTTTGCTGGAAGGTTGTGAGCCCACTCTTTTGATTTCCATCTGTTCCCCCCTCAAATGCTATTTGGCAGAAAACTCACAAGTCATTCTCATCGTATCCCGGTTTCTTGTAGAGCTTGTCCCACCTGTTCTTGATGTCCGGCTTGCAAACTCTCTCCAGCCAATCCTCAGATTTTACCTCTTCCACTGCTACGGAAACTGACTCGTCTCCGTAATGCAGAATGTCCATGACCTCTCTGGTGATGGCTTCAGCGAGGCGAGCCTTCTGCTGTTCGGATTTTCCTGGCCACAACTTTACGATCACGTGAGGCATGATTCTCTCCTCGTAGTCACGATTCGGTCTCGCGCGGCATGACCCTGACGGTCGCGGAGCGGGCCTGTGCGCTGATCATCGGGCTGAGATATGGGCTGCCTCGGTACTTCGCCCGGTAGGCATCGTCGACGAGGTCGTTGATGGGCCCGTCGATCGGCTCGAAGGTGACTTCCTTCGTCATGCCGGCCACAGTGATCCGCCCCGCCTTCTGCCGCACCGCGGCCTGGTGCCAGCGAGATTTGCGCCCATTGTACGCCCGCACATAGAGGGCATCGCCGACCACAACAGACCAGATCCACGTCGGAGTGCCGTAAGTCTTTCCGTCCTCACGGAACGGCGAGATGTGAAGGTCGTCAGCCTCGGCGATCTTTCGCAGTTCGTCTTTTGGCCATGCGGTCATTGTGGGACCTCCTTGAAAAACCGTCCTCTTGCCATATGGCCTTACGGGCGCAGCAGCGTCTTGATGGCGCGGCGCTCGTCCATGGCGCGATAGCCCTCCGCCACCTGATCGAGAGGCAGAGTCAGGTCGAAGACCTTGCCGGGGTTGATCTTCCCGTTCAACACGAGAGCGATCAGGTCAGGCAGGTAGCGGCGCACGGGCGCAGGGCCACCGTGCAGATGGACGTGTGAGAAGAAGAGCTGCTGACCGTCCAGTTCTACACCGTACGGCACGCCGACATAACCTATGTATCCGCCCGGGCGTGTGGAATTGACCGCCTGCATCATGGCCTCCTGGGTGCCCACACACTCCAGCACCGAATCCGCCCCGATTCCGTTAGTCAGCTCCTTGATGCGGGCCACTCCCTCGCCACCGCGCTCGGTCACAATGTCGGTTGCGCCAAACTCTCGGGCGAGCTTCTGCCGCGAGGGGTGGCGGCTCATCGCGATGATCCGCTCAGCGCCCATCTGCCTTGCGGAGAGCACGCCCAGCAAACCGACCGCGCCATCACCCACAACCACGACCGTCCTACCCGGCTTCACGTTGGCTGCGTCAGCGGCAAACCAGCCCGTGCCCATGACGTCAGAGAGCGTCAGCAGGCTCGGGACCAAGTTCTCCGAAGGAACATCAGGTGTGGCAACCAGGGTGCCGTCCGCGAGCGGGACTCGCAGCACGGGCGCCTGTGCCGTGCTGACGAACTCGCGGTTCTGGCAGGACGATTGGTAGCCGATCTGACAGGTGGGACAGGTGTTGTCGGAGGCGAAGAACGAACCAACCACGAACTGACCGGGCTTAACGGATTTCACGGAACTTCCGACCTCTTCAACAATGCCGCAGTACTCGTGCCCCATCGGGGTCGGTTGCGCCACCTCAGCGATGCCGCGATAGGGCCAAAGGTCCGATCCGCAGACGCACGTGGCCGAGAGGCGGATGATGGCATCCGTCGGCTGTATGATTTTCGGAACCTCGCGTTCCTCGAAGCGCACGTCGCGCGGCCCGTACAGAACAGTTCCTCGCATGATATATCTCCTTATCGTCCGGTCATCTTTTCAATCTCTTCCGGGTAGCGGGCCCCTTGCACCGTGATCTTTGAGGCGGCCTCATCGATGTTCCGCAGGTCATCGGGTGTGAGTTCGACTGACAATGCCCCAATGTTTTCCTCGAGGCGATGCAGCTTCGTAGTGCCGGGGATTGGAACCATCCACGGCTTCTGGGCAAGCAGCCAGGCCAGCGCGATCTGGGCGGGCGTCGCTTTCTTCTGATCTGCAATCTTGCCAAGCAGATCAATCATCGCCTGGTTCGCCTTGAGAGCCTCCGGGGTGAAGCGAGGCAGGATGCTGCGGAAATCCGTGCTGTCGAACTTTGCGTCTTTGCCGATTTTGCCGGTGAGAAAGCCCTTGCCCAGCGGGCTGTAGGGGACAAAGCCGATGCCGAGTTCCTCGAGGGTCGGTATGATTTCCTCTTCAGGCCGTCTCCACCACAGCGAGTATTCACTCTGGACGGCAGTGACCGGCTGGACGGCGTGTGCGCGACGGATGGTCTGCGCTCCGGCTTCCGAAAGGCCGAAGTGCCTTACCTTGCCTTCCTGAATCAGGTCCTTCACCGCTCCCGCCACGTCTTCAATCGGGACCTCGGGGTCAACACGGTGTTGATAGAACAGATCGATGGCATCGACTCTGAGCCGCTTGAGCGAGGCGTCGGCGACCCGCTTGATCTGCTCAGGGCGGCTGTCCAGCCCGGCCAGACCTCGCTCCACCTTGGGATCAATTTTCCAACCGAACTTGGTGGCAATTGCGACCTGCCCGCGAAACGGAGCGAGGCCCTCGCCCACGAGTTCTTCGTTGATGTACGGGCCATAGGCTTCGGCAGTATCGAAAAACGTGATGCCGCGATCAACGGCTGCGTGCAAAAGCGAAATCATTTCCTGCTTGTCCTTGGGCGGACCGTAAGAAAAGCTCATTCCCATGCAGCCCAGCCCGAGAGCCGAAACTTCAAGATTGCTCTTTCCAAGTTTGCGTTTTTGCATCGTTTCTCCTTCGAGGTATTCTCTCAGGCTCACCCCATTTACAAGCCCAGCCTGAAGAATGAAGTATAGTCTGCTTACATTTCAGACTTTTGCCTGGTTCTCTTGAGTTCTTGCCAGATCCTCCGAAAGCCTGCCAAAATTGCGATTCCCGTTCCATGACGCTCTCAGCCTGTCTGCGAAAGACACGTTTCGGGAACGAATTCTGTCCGAACGCCCGGCCATTCGTGGGTGGTGTTTTGATCGGTGGGGGTTTGCGATCTGCACAGTCAAGGGTCCGGCACGGCATACTGCGCTTTGGCGGAAAATTTATCCAACCCCCTGACCACCCCTCGGAGAATGGGGCAGGGGCCGATCTACTCGACAGGCTTCCGGCTCTGCGCCGGGCCTCAGCGCGGAACGGCCTGCCCGAAACATCCTCGGCCCATCGGAGTATGTTCTGTCCCATCGATGGGGGACATACAAGCGCGGATCTCCGGCTGTGGGGTCCGCGGTTTTTCTTCAGATTCGGGTCAGTTGGTTGAAAGGCGGCAGCACGCGAGGCATCTGCCAGGAAACCCTAAACCCACTCCCCCGCGCGCATCAGCGGTTCGGAACCGCCGGCGGCGGTGATGCCGTCCACATCGATCTTGTTCGATCCGATCATCCAGTCGACGTGGATCAGGCTGTCGTTGGCTCCGCGCGACGCCAGTTCTTCGGGAGTGAGACGGTCGCCATCCTTCACGCAGTTGCTGTAGGCCTGCCCCAGGGCAATGTGGCAGGCGGCGTTTTCATCGAAAAGAGTGTTCCTGAAGAGCAATCCGCTTGATGCGATCGGCGAAGAATGCGGCACCAGCGAGACTTCTCCGAGCCGCCGCGCGCCATCGTCGGTTTCAATCATGCGCTGCAAAACCTGCTCGCCCCGCGCGGCATGGGCTTCGACAATGCGCCCGGCCTCAAACCGCACAGAAATTTCTTCGATCATGGTTCCCTGGTGCGACAGCGGCTTGGTGCTGGTCACGTGGCCTTCCACGCGATCCTTGTGCGGCGTGGTAAAGACCTCCTCGGTGGGCATGTTGGGAATGCAGTACCGGCCGTTGCCCGACATCGTGCCTCCGCCGAGCCAGAGATGGTCGTCGGCAAGGCCGACCTTGAGATCCGTCCCGGGCCCTCGGAAGTCGAGCGCCGCGTAGCGCTTCTCGTTCAGCCGGTCGGCACGGGCGTGCAGGTTCGCGTCATGCTCTTTCCACGCGGCCACCGCGTCCGGCCGGTCGGCGCGCGAGGCGGCAAAGATGGCGTCCCACAGCCTGGCCATCGCCTGTTCAGGCGGCAGTTCCGGGAACACGGCCGCGGCCCACGCCGGAGTGGCGCAGGCGACGATGGTCCAGTTGATCTCATGCCGAGTGATCAGTTCCATTGCCGGACGGTAGGCCTTCGACACCGCACGATTCGCCCGGCTTACCTTTTGCGGATCCTCGCCGGAGAGCAGCGAAGGATTGTTGCCGGCGATCGCCAGCCGGGCTGACCCGCCGCGGAACGCCTGGGCCATCCCATCATAAAGCCACGAGGGCGCAACATCGAAGCTGGCATCCGGAGCATGGTGATAGCGGAGCAGCGCTGACTCCTCGTCTCCAAACAGCGTGGTGACAAGCGAGGCGCCTGCTTTATAAGCGTGCTCCGTGATGCGCCGCGCAAGCGGGACCGCATCCAGCGTGGCGGTCATCACCAGTTGCTGTCCGGGCGCAAGACCCAGTCCAACATGGACCGCAACTTCAGCAAGACGGTCGAGTTTCTGTTCAAACTCAGGAGTGTGAGCAAAACCTTCAGCAAACGCAGTTGTAGATGTCATGGCTCTCATTATTGCGCGCGGTCCCGCGCATTGGCAACCCACGCAAGCAGGATGGCTGCGCCACTCAACCTGTTCCGCGGGCTTTTTACAAACCAGGGCATTGCGAAACCACGGCATGAAAGACATGGTGCGGCTACGCGTTTTCGGTTCAGAATCCGGGCCAAGTCAAAGTGGATTGCAGTATAATTTTCCTAAGAGATCAATCCGAGCACAGGTCTTTCGCATGCTGGTCAATCTGAAGTGTGAGGCTTCACCATGCGACACACACCATATTTGACCATCTCCCTCGCGATCCTCCTCCTCGGCGCAAATTTTTCCGGCAGGGCTCAAGAAAAAACGGAAGAAGCAGCCGTATTCGGGGGCCAGTATAGCGGCCTGAGACCAGCGCAGGAAAAGCTGGTTGATGACTGGTTTGCACGTTTCAGCCAGGTGGTCAAAAAGCCGGTCTCGCCGGAGGAAGGGTACGACAATTTGGCCCTTTCTGTTCGGACCACCTTCGAAGCTGTCACCCATGCCCTGCTCCGGACCCCGCTGACCGATGCGTCGGGAAAACCGTTGGAGAAATCAAGCCTCGGCATTGTATCGAAGGTTGACAATGTTGCCGGCAGGAAGAGCGGCGAAGGGGGGGACAAGCAGTTTCGAATTTATGTCCAGCTCGTGCCGGATGCCATGTCCCTGCTGGCCAGGAGCACGGAGTTCAAGCGGGCGAGGGACAATACCGTCTATCACAAGGGCTATCCGGTCTGTTTCCGAAGCAAGGGGGGAGCACCTTCTATTCAGGTTTCCATGACCCGGAGTGGGAAGCTCGGCGACATCGATGTGGACTACCGGTCCGCCACATTCCCCGTGTTCCTGATCAACGGCCATCTCTCCGCTTCGAACTCAGACGTGAGAGCAGGCAACAACTATCAGCGGCACAGTCAACAGTGGGCCGGACTGGCAAATTGGTGGCGGACTCTGCTGGGTCTGCCTGTGAGTGAAGGGGCGTCCCCCGAGCGGGAAGCAAAAGGCGAAATCATTCCCACAACCCCGCGGATTAAGCCCAACGCCAAGCCCGCAACAGCCGTTCACGACTTCCTCCAGTCCTGGCTGGTCGAGCAGGAACCCCAGGAAACGATGGCCTATTTCGCCGACAGCGCTTTCCCTTGCATGCAACTGGAAACAGGCCAGCCCCTGGACCCTGGGATGGCCAAGTTCAAGATGCTCATGGCGCTTCAGGATGTCAATCGGCGTGTGGGAAAAATCAAGGACCTCTCCGCAGTGAGCAAGGGAGTCCACCTCACTGGAGAGCGAGCGAGGGTGATCCAGCAGCCTTACCAGGCAGAATTTGTGCTTTATGACGTTCGGGAAGATCTTGCCGAACACTTCAAGTGCGCGAACAAACTGAACGCCAAGGATATTTCACTGAAGGCCGCCCGGTCCCACGCCTTTGGCAAGTACGTCGGAGCGGTTTTCCGGCTTCAAGCGCACGGCGAATCCGGTGCAACCATCGCCACATTGTGGCAGAAAAGGAATAAGTACTGGAGACTCATTTCCTACGATGTGGATCCCGATTTCGTACAACTCCGCGCGGCAGCCGCGGCCCCGCCTGCAAAGGCGCCCACGCCGGCTTATACGCAGGGCGACAAAGACATGATTCGGGCCGCGCAGAATTTCTACAAAGACTGGTTCGTTAGGGACCGGATTGATGAAGCGCTCCAGTACGTCTCGCCCCAATGCTACCCGTGCATCAATCTATACAGGACGGAAGATGTACCGGCGCCAACAACGGCGGCAGAGGAATCGAAGCTTATCCGGACGGGCATGGAAAGAATCAGCACGGCCGTGGGAAGCGTGAAGAAATTGGCCCAGGCCATTCAGGCGCCGGAACCTTCACACCCGGATATCAAGCTGGTGAAGCATTCGGACCGCAAGGCGTTCGTTATCGCCTCCATTCCGGATTACATGGCCGCCGCCGCGGTCTGCACAAACCGGAAGGCGGGAGGGGAATTAAATCTGACCGCGTCTCCGGAAGCAACCTATAAAGGCAATTACTACGCGACGGGTTTCAAATTGGCCGGCGAAGAAGCGGATTCGGGTGTCCTGTGGACGGTCTGGAGCAAAGTAGACGGCCAATGGAAAATCGTCTCCTATGCTGTGATCTCGCCATAGCGTGCGGTTCAGCCTGGTTGACCAGCACGGAATCCTCCGGATGTACCGGGTCCCTGCGGCGCCGCACTCGCCCAAGCCAACCCCGTGAACGCGCAGCCTGTGGGGTTCAGACTCCGCTGCCCTCGCGCTAATCATTTGCGATTTGCGATTGAGTGATTTTCGCATTCGTCTCTGGCTTTTGCTTCGAGGATAGCAGCGGCCGCACACGTTTAAGAAAACCGGATGGATGCCGAACCGGCCAAAGCAAAACAGGCTCCCGCCTGATCAGATTCCATTACGCCCGGGCATGGACGGCTGTGAATTCTGAATTATGAATTACAGGCGCAGCTCAGCGCGGCGCCTCCGGGTTCCAGCGCGAGCGGAGAAAGTGGGCGGCCATCTTGGGACGCCGGTCGCGCGTGAAGACGCCTTTATTGTTCATACCCCCGGCGCGAATGATGCTCTGCGGCGTTTTCAGGTCCTGGAAGTTCCAGACGTGGAGTCCCACCATAAACGAACGCTTGGAGACGACGTCGAGATAATGGCGGATGAAATCCACCTGGTATTCCTCGGTCCACATCTGGGGCGGTTCGTCGTGCACGCCGGCAAGGGTTCCGGCGCCACATTCGGTAATGACGACGGGCTTGTGCAGAACGTCGTGCGCGTGGTCGATATAGCGGGCGAAGGCCCGGGCCGCCTCGTCAAGCCGCCCGCCCAGCGAATACCAGCCGAAATAAGTGTTCAGGCAGGCAATGTCGCAGAGGGCCGTCCATTCGAAGGGACCGCCCTCAACCGTGGTGAACGTTGCGGGACGCGTGCCGTCCTGCTCTCGCGCGCGGCCGAGAAGCTTCTTGAAGAATGCCGTTCCGGCGGCGACGGCACCGGCTTTCGAACCGCGGCCGCCCATGTTCCCGCCGGTCCCGGGCTCGTTCGCTACTGACCAGGCAATGACGCTGGGATGGTTCTTGTCTCGGGCGATCAGGTCATCGATATCCAGCAGGCACTGCGTGAGGCGCTTCTGAATGTTGGCCTCGCCGTCCGAAAAAGTCATGCCGACGGCGGGAATCTCGTCAATCACCAGGAAGCCGTAACGGTCAGCCAGTTCCATGCATTCGGGCGAGTAGGGATAGTGCGAGGTGCGGAAGGAATTTGCGCCCACCCACTTCAGAAGTTCGGCGTCACGCACCACTACCGGCACGTTCAGCCCGCGGCCGCTGATGGCAAAATCTTCGTGGCGCCCGAATCCCTTGAGGAAGATCGGCTTTCCGTTCAGGAGCAACTGCTGGCCACGCACCTCGACGGTTCGAATTCCGATGTCAAGACGATAGCTGTCGAGCGGCTTGCCCTGCGCGGCGATCGAGAGATGGAGCGGATAGAGATGCGGCGTTTCCGGGCTCCAGAAAATTGCATTCGGTACGCGCAAAGTGGCTTCCGCCGCGCCCTGTTGAAAATCGAGCGGCGCTTCAACAGCAGCCGCATCCGTTCCAAGCTGGACCTTGCCCGAGCCGCTCCACGAGCCGCTGGCCCGGGCCTTCACGTTGACAATTCCGGTCGAACCCTCGATGGTCGTCACCACGGTGACGTCCTCGATATAGGTCTGGGGCAGAGCGGCAAGCTGCACCTGGCGGTGAATGCCGGCGTAAGGAAAGTAATCGTAATGCGTGGCGGGATAGCCTGTGAAAAATCCTCGCGTGTCGCCCCCCGGCGGCACTCGCGTGGGCGTCTGAATGTTTTCCACGCGAACCGCGATCAGGTTGGGGCGGTCCCAGGCAAGGTGGGAAGCGACTTCGAAGGCGAAGGGCAAGTGCCCGCCCAGGTGGCTGCCTACAGGCTCGCCGTTGATCCAGACCTGCGTGGCGTAGTTCACCGAGCCGAAATAGAGGAAGATGCGCTGCCCGCGCCACGCCCTGGGGACCCACGCC
>JARRJI010000056.1:0-13237 GCA_037379595.1 Acidobacteriota bacterium
ATCGTCATCGCCCATTGCCGTTCTGACATCTGAGACGATTCGCTGAGGCTTGACCGGATATAAGTCGTCTTTCCTTCCACTCTCCAGTTCTTCCCGTATAAGGCGACTGATCTTGATGTCTGTTGGGCTCAATTCTTCAATCTCGTTGGGCCCATATTGGGTCAGCCGTTTCTGCGCCTCGGCCTGACTGAGGCCCTCCGGCGACGACCCCAACTTCGCCTGCAGTTCCGGCATGGGAATAGAGTTTAGAGCGTCCTTCGTTTTATTTCTGACCATATTCACCCCTTTCGCAGCAGCAGGATCATGCCGCCCAATGCCGCCAACAGCGCCACCCACAGCCCGATGGCGATGCGCGTGGCTTTTACGGCCCGGTCTTTTTCCCACCAACTGGTTGGGTGAATACCCTGCACCAGAAACGTCATCACGCCTGCCAGGTTCACGCAGATCAGGTTCATCATAAACAGCGACAACGCGCCCATTGCCGGCGTTGGATGCCCGCTGCCCAGGAGCAGCCCGAACGTCACCAGCGGCGGCAATAACGCCACCGCCACCATCACCCCGATCAGCGTCGCCGACACGCCCGTGGTGAACGCCAGCGCTCCGGCGCAGCCCGACGCCAGAGCAACCACGACGTCGCCCACCCCCACCGCATTTCTCGACGCCATTTCGGACGATTCCGGGTTCACGTGCAGCAGCACGCCGATGATCACCGACAACACCATCGCCGTCACAATCCCGGTAAGGGCCGTCAGAAGCGCGCGCCGAAGCAGCGGCAAGTCACCTAACGTTGTCGCCAGCGCCAGCGCCACATTCGGCCCCAGCAACGGCGCAATCACCATCGCCCCGATGATGATTGCCACGCTGTTGTAATACAGACCCATGGCCGCCACCACGGTTGCCAGCACCACCATCGCCAGATAGACCCGAGAAGAGCGCGCGGCATCTTTGATGTCTTCGTACAATTCCTCCCGGCTGATCCGCTCCGGCGTTTTTTCCTCGGGGGGCGGATTTTCCCCGGGCGGCGGTTGGTCGGGCGTGGCGGCCGGCTCCGGCTCGGCTCGCGGCAATGTTGCCTCGACGGGCAGAATCACCACCCGGGTACCATCTTCACCGGCGAACCGTTTCTCCAGCAAATCGAGCACCGCCTCGCTCTGTTCCGCGTCCAGCAGGATCCGCACCAGCATTTCTCCGTCCGGTAAGCGGACCTGCCGGTGTTCGAGCACCGTCTGCTCCTTTAGAAGCTCTCGGACTTCGACACCGTCCTTTTCCTGCAGCACCATCTCAATCAAGCGCAGAGCCATCGCGGTGTTATCCTTTCCATTTCCAGTTCCGGATTTCCGGCATGTCCTGTCCGTGCCTGTCTATGTATGCCTTGTGGTCCAGCAGCTTGTCGCGAAGAAACTGTTTGGCGTACGCGGCCTTTGAACCCAGGCCCGGCACACGGTCGATCACGTCGCCTACCAGGTGGAAGCGGTCGAGATCATTCAGGACCACCATGTCGAAGGGCGTGGTGGTCGTTCCGTTTTCCTTGTAACCGCGCACGTGGAGATTCTTGTGATTGGTCCGACGATATGCCAGGCGGTGAATCAGCCACGGATAGCCGTGGAAGGCGAAGATGATGGGCTTGTCTTTGGTGAAGAGGACATCAAAGTCTTTATCGGTCAACCCGTGGGGGTGCTCGCTCTGCGGCTGAAGCGTCATCAGGTCCACCACGTTGATGACGCGGATCTTCAGTTCCGGGAAGTGCTGTCGCAGAATCTCGACGGCGGCAAGTGTCTCCAGTGTCGGTACATCGCCGCAGCAGGCCATCACCACATCGGGGTCGCCGCCCTTGTCGTTGCTGGCCCATTCCCAGATACCAAGCCCGGCCGTGCAGTGCTTGATGGCCGCATCCATCGAAAGCCATTGGAGTTCCGGCTGTTTGCCCGCGACGATAACGTTGACGTAATTGCGGCTGCGCAGGCAATGGTCGGTGACCGACAGCAGGGTGTTGGCGTCCGGAGGCAGATACACGCGGATAATTTCCGCCTTCTTGTTCACCACGTGGTCGATGAATCCCGGGTCCTGGTGACTGAAACCATTATGGTCCTGCCGCCAAACGTGAGACGACAGCAGGTAGTTCAGGGAAGCAATCGGACGCCGCCAAGGGATGTGGCTCGCCACCTTGATCCACTTTGCATGCTGGTTGAACATCGAATCGATGATGTGGATGAACGCTTCATAGCATGAGAAAAAACCATGCCTCCCTGTCAGCAGGTAGCCTTCGAGCCAGCCTTCGCACTGGTGCTCGCTCAACATCTCCATCACCCGGCCGTCAGGTGCGACATGGTCGTCGATGTCGATGATTTCTGCTGTCGAGCAGCGGTCAGTAATCTCGAAGAGGTTGGTCCAGCGGTTCGATGCGGTTTCATCCGGGCTGAAGATGCGGAAGTTGCGGGCCTCTAAGTTGAGCCTGAGCACATCACGGATGAACTCTCCCTGAACGCGCGTGCTTTCCGCCTCCACGGCGCCGGGCTTCGGCACCTTGACCGCGTAGGCGCGGAAATCCGGCAACTTCAATTCTTTAAGGAGAAGGCCTCCATTGGCGTGGGGGTTAGCTCCCATACGCCGCTCTCCTTTGGGGGCCAGCTCAGCCAGTTCAGGAATGAGCCTGCCTTTTTTGTCAAATAACTCCTCAGCTTTATAACTTTTCATCCATTGTTCAAGGATTTTCAGGTGTTTGGGTTTCGCAACAAAATCTGTAATGGGCACCTGGTGAGAGCGAAACGTGCCTTCGATGGGCAGTCCGTCAACCACCTTCGGGCAGGTCCAGCCTTTCGGCGTGCGTAAAATTATCATGGGCCACTGCGGACGCTTTCTGAATCCTCTGGTACGTACCGCACTCTGAATCTCTTTAATCTCTGCGACGATCGTATCGAGTGTCGCAGCCAGGAGTTGATGGACCTTCATGGGATCGTCTCCCTCAACGAAATATGGCTTATAACCGTAACCACGGAAGAGCTGGTCCAATTCTTCGTGATAGATGCGCCCCAGCACGGTGGGACCGGCTATCTTGTAACCATTCAGGTGCAGGATAGGCAGCACGGCTCCGTCGGTGACGGGATTTAGAAATTTGTTTGAGTGCCAACTGGTGGCCAGCGGCCCGGTTTCCGCTTCGCCGTCGCCTACCACACAGGCAACCAGCAAGTCGGGATTATCGAATGCGGCGCCGTAAGCATGCGACAAAGAATAGCCGAGTTCGCCGCCTTCATGAATGGAGCCGGGTGTTTCCGGCGCCACGTGACTTGGGATGCCGCCGGGACAAGAGAATTGGGTGAAGAGCTTTTTCATGCCCTGTTCGTCCTGCGATATGTTCGGGTACAACTCGCTGTATGTGCCTTCCAGATACGTGTTGGCCACCAGTCCCGGCCCGCCGTGTCCGGGGCCCGTGATATAGATCATGTTCAGGTCATACTGTTTGATGATCCGGTTGAGATGGACATAAATAAGGTTCAGCCCGGTCGTCGTGCCGAAATGGCCGAGCAGTCGCGGCTTCACATGTTCCAGTTTCAAAGGTTTTTTCAGCATAGGATTGTCATAGAGGTAGATCTGACCGACCGAAAGGTAGTTGGCGGCGCGCCAATAGGCGTTCATCTTCCGGAGCAGTTCAGGCGGCAGTGGTTTATCCGTTAGCTTCATTTTTTCCGTTTTCACGGCGAAGTTCTCCTCAAACCCCTTTTTTACCTCGCTGACAATCTTCTTTTCAGACACTTTTTTTGTTTTCATGATCATATCCCCTTTCATGTGCAAGACCAGCCCGATCCGCTCCATCCCGCCCCGGAATCCGCCGGAGCGGATCACCGGCCTCGAACAGCGAGAACTTGATGCTCGACGAGCCGCCGTTGGTGGTCAGAATGCGTGGGTTAGCTGCTTTCATAATGCCCGTGGATGCTTTCCCGCCCGCCAGTGCGCTTCAATTTCTTCGAGGCTTCGCCCCTTGGTTTCCGGCACCAGGGAGAAAGCGAAGAGCCATGCTCCGATGCTGACCATCCCGTACAACCAGAACGTGACGGGTTTACCAAGGACTTGTGTGAGCGTCAAAAAAGACAATGCCACGATCAAGTTGGCGCTCCAGTTGGTGACCGTCCCGACGCTCATGGCCCGACCCCTGATGCGCAACGGGTAAATCTCCGAAAGCATCAGCCAGAAAACCGGCCCCAGTCCTACCGCGAATGAACCGACGTATACCATGAGGCTCGCCACGGCGATCCATCCCAGGCTGCCGAGCAATTGCGGCAGCGAAAACGCCAGCCCCAGCACGAACAGACTCACCGCCATGCCAGCCAGGCTGACCAACAAAAGCGGCCGCCGTCCGACCCGGTCTATCAGTTGCATGGCCACCAAGGTCAATACGACGTTGACGACTCCGACTCCGACGCTGGCCAGAATCGCCACCGACGCGGAAGACAGGCCGGCGAACTTGAAAATAGTCGGGGCGTAATAGATAACCGTGTTGATGCCGGTGATTTGCTGCGCGATGGCAAGTCCAACTCCCACGACCATCGCCGGTCGCAGGAGCGGGCTGAGCAGTTCTGACCAGTGCCCTTTCTGCTGCGCCACGCTGTGCCGGATCTCGCCAAGCTCGCCCTCTACTCTTTCCGGGGCTCGAATCCGTTCCAGCACCGATCGTGCCTGGTCTGCGTATCCGCGAGCGGCCAACCATCGCGGGCTTTTGGGAATGAATATCAGCCCGATTCCAAATGCGGCCGCAGGAATCACCGCCATCGCAAACATCCAACGCCACGCCTGGGACCCGGCAAAGGCGTAGTCGATTAAATAGGAGATGACAATGCCGCTGGTAAGGGCGACTTGATTAATCGAAACGAGCTTCCCGCGGATATCAACCGGGGCAATCTCGGAAATGTAAAGCGGCGCTACAAATGAGGCTATGCCGATGGCGGTGCCGGCAACAATCCGGGCGGCAACCAGCCATGCCGTGGCCGGCGCCAGTGCCGCCCCGATTGCACCCAAACCGAAAACAACCGCGGTGATAATCAATAATCTCCGGCGTCCAAGGCGGTCAGCCAGGATTCCTCCGACTGCCGCGCCGACGAGCGATCCCAGCAAGACCGAGCTGACGACGATTTCCTCCATGCCCGGAGAAAGAGAGAAATCCTTCTTGATGAACAGGATGGCCCCGGAGATAACACCGATGTCATAGCCGAAGAGCATGCCTCCCAGCGCCGAGATGGCAGTGGCGAGATAGACAAAGTGTTTCCCGTCCGCCTCAGTCTTATCCTTCATAAGCCTCACTCCTCTCAGAAGAGGCAGGCCCGTCTTGTCGCAAAGGGCCGACGCGAACGATGAAGTCCGCACCTTCCCAATGACCAGCGTCCGGCCAGTAGAAAGTGAATCTGACCTGCTTTCCTTCGGGAAGCGCCCTGGTCGATAGATCGGCGATGTGGATTCCCAGTCCCACATCGCGTGCCGTTACGTCCTGGATAGTATTCCAATTATCGGCACTCCAGTGAATTACGGCAGGCGCCATCGTCTCGATGCGCAGCAATTTACCGGCAGGCATCGAGCGAATTTTGTGGTTGAATCGCCACACCATGCGTGGGGATATGATTTTTTCGGTCAGGTAGCGCTGTACGGTTTGCGGCGGCATGTCAAAGAGCCGCCCGTCGCGCAGTGAGCGTCGCAGCTTGAGGTACTCGGCGTGCGCCCACACCAGCGGCATGGCCGAGCCGGAAGGCCGTCCAAAATATAGTTCGCGTTCCGGTATGTCAGGCGCGTCCCAGACTTGCTCCGAGATCAGGCCGCCTTCGTTGGCAAAGGATTCCAATGCAGCCAGGAGTCTTTTTGCGTTTTCGACCCGTCCCGCCGCCAGTTCATAGTGTGCCCGATCGCCAGTGAGCAGCGGCCACCCACGGCCAAGTCCCGTGCCGTCAAAAGGCGCGCCATCCTCATGCTCGCCATAGCCATCGTCGTTGTAGCGATGCCAGGTGGGGCCGGACGGTGTCTCCACTTTGAGTAAGGCGTCGATGACTTTTGCCGTGTCGCGAATGCGCAGGTCGTCGGCAGCACGCAAGCCAAAACGCACAAGGGCCAGGGCGTCGGGACTCACCAGATATTTGGCAAGGCGGGTGTCCTCGGCGGCCGAAACGTTCTTTACATGCACATTCTCCTGAAAACGCGACACGCCTTCCTCCGTCTCAATCGGGGCGATCCGTACGTAATACCCTTCGACGTTGAACTTCCGGCACCAGTCCGTGCCGGACACGTACATCCAGCGTTCGACGGATGTGTTCCAAACATCGGCGATCTCGCGAAGGTAGGTTGCAATGGATGCCTCGTGGTTCAAATCGGCCAGATCCGCTGCCGCCAGGAGTGCGGCGATTTCTGCCGCGACCGTAAACGGCGAATAGCCGGGATCCTCCTCCCAACGATCCTGAGGGCTCACCGGGCCGTTGCGGACCAAATAGCCCGCGGCCTGCATCACCATCGGCCAAAAGCGGGCAATATCTGCCTCGGCCAATGCCTTTTCGCGATGGGCCAAATCTACCAGAAGAATAGGCAAAGACGTCTCGTCCATTTGGATTCCGTTCCAATATGGCGAGCCATCCAGCCACATGTTTTGCGACCAGTGCCCATCCGGCTGCTGAGTTGCCTGCAAATAGGAAAGCACGCGGCGTGCGTCCTCGTGCGCGCCGGCAGCCAGCAAACCGCCTGCCGTTTCCACCATGTCGCGGACGCAGGCCAGATCAATGCGGGGGTAATATATCTCGTTGAAAATTCCGTGGCTCAGCGTGAACCAGACGCGGCTCTTGTTGCTGAGGGCCGTGCCAACACCCGTTTTAGCGCTGGAAGTCCAGCGTGCAGGAATTCCGGGCACACCCGGTGCAAAATGATTTGATGTCATTATCATTCTCCATTTGTCGGTCCTGGAATCAGCCGCCATGAGCGAAGTCGGGATAATCGGTCATGCCTCCGTCCGCGAAGATCGTGCGTCCGGTCACATAGGAGGCAACGTCGGAAACGAGCACCACCACCATGCGGGCGATTTCTTCAGGCTCGCCGATCCGTTTCAGCGGGATTTTCTCAAGCAAGTCTTGCAGGCTCTGGGGATCGCTCCAGACGGAGCGGTTGATCGACGTTTTGACTGCCCCCGGTGCAACCGCCAGCACGCGCACTCCGTGCGGCGCTGCTTCCTGAGCGAGAGTCTTGGTCAGCATGCTGACTCCAGCCTTGCTGGTGGTGTAAGCGCTGTAACCCGACCAGGCGATTTGTTCATGCACCGAACTGATGCTGAGCACGACGCCGCTTTTCTTCGGCACCATGCGCTTCAGGGCCTCGCGGGCGCAGTAGAATGCACCGAAGAGATTCACCCCAATAACTTTTCGCCACGCCGCAATATCGGCTTCCCAGCCGAAGGCGCGGACACCGTCAGTGCCGGCATTGTTGATCAGTATATCGATCCCACCCCATGCCTCGTCTATGCGCCCGAACATTTGCGCGATGGCCTCGGGATTCGAAACGTCCGCCTGGAGGGCGATCGCTTCGCCATGCTGATCCTTGATCCGATGCACGAGCGACTGTGCAGCTTCAGGATGGGTGACATAGTTGATGGCCACTTTTGCACCCGCGTCGGCAAGGCCAAGCGCAATCGCCTCACCGATGCCGGAATTGCCGCCCGTGACGAGGGCTCGTTTTTGGTCGAGTCTAATGTTCATGGTGTTCCTCCGTATCTTCCACAACAAGGCTCCAGGCCGCCATTGATCGTCAGGATGCGCGGGCTATCCGGTTTCATGGATGACTCCTTCGTCATTCTCTTCCGGATTCAGGCCGAACGCCTTGTCCGCCAGTCCGCGGGATCCGTGACCCCACCCGTCGGCGAGCAGGACGCCGCCGATATCGAGAAACAACGTCGTGATCGGGATCGCTCTTTTCATTTGGCCTCCCTCAGCGACGCCTGCCGCCCTTGACGGTCCGTTCCCCGAGCGAGAAGTATGGCGCTGGATCGTGGGTTCAGGTAATAAGTTTGTGGATTTTCCCAAGGCGGTTCCTCGCCCGCAGCAAACAGATCCTGCAGCGCTTCGCGAGAGGTGTCAGCGGCCAGATGCCATCCAGCCCCCGGCGGTATCGGGGGCAAAAAGAAATCGACCGCATCGGTGCCGGCATTGAACATCAGGTAAAGTGCGCGCTGCCCGTCTTCATGGATCAGGCAGGCAAACTGTTTTTCTTTCGGATCGGCCCACTTGGGCAATCCTCCCTGCGGGCCAAACCAATGGATCTCGGCGTCAGTGTAAAATTGCTCCTTACTCAGAATCGGATGGGCGCAACGAAAGGCGATCATGCCACGGGTGAAGCGGAAAATGTCCCTGTTCTGTTCCAGACAGTTCCAGTCATACCAGCTCGTTTCGTTGTCCTGGCAGTAGGCGTTGTTGTTGCCGCCTTGAGTGCGGCGGAATTCGTCCCCGCCAAGCAGCATCGGTACCCCTCGCGAGATTAACAGAGTCAGCAGGAAGTTCTTGATCTGGCGCCTCCTGACAGACTCGATCCCGGCATCCGCTGTTTCGCCTTCAGCGCCGTAGTGCTCGCTGAAGTTGTAGTCTGTCCCGTCATGGTTGTTTTCTCCGTTTGCTTCATTGTGTTTGCAGCTATAGCTCACCAGGTCGTTCAGAGTGAAGCCGTCGTGGCAGGTGATGAAATTGATGCTGCCTTCGGGGCCTTTGCCCGACTTGGCGTAGATGTCGGCACTGCCGCAGATGCTGCTGGCGAACAAACCGAGCATCCCGTCGTCGCCGCGCCAGAACCGCCGGACGTCATCACGGTACTGACCGTTCCACTCCGCCCAGCGCCGGTCTGAAAAACTACCCACCTCGTAGGCTCCGGCGGCATCCCACGCCTCGGCGATGATCCTCACATCCCTTAAGATCGGGTCCTCGGCTATCTGATCGAGAAGCGGGGGATTGGGCAGCAAGTTGCCGGAAAGGCCCCGACCGAGCACCGCGGCCAGATCAAAACGAAATCCATCGACATGCATCTCCACCACCCAGTAGCGCAATGCGGTTAAGATGTGATCCCGCACCACGGGATGGTTGGCGTTGATGGTGTTGCCGGTGCCCGTATAGTCCCTGTAAGAACGTTTATCGTCCGCCAGCATGTAAAAGATCTTATTATCAATCCCGCGGAAACAGAGTGTAGGCCCCTTTTCGTTTCCCTCGGCTGTGTGATTGAAGACTACGTCCAGGATCACCTCGATGCCCGCCCCATGGAAGGCCTGCACCATTTCCTTGAACTCCAGCTTCTGCTGACCCAGGCCTCCCGCACTGCTGTAAGATGCTTTCGGCGCAAAGAAGGCCACGGGATCATAGCCCCAGTAATTCCCGAGTGGCTGGCCTGTTTGCGGATTGATGCCTGTCATCTGGTGTTCATTGAATTCCTGCACGGGCATCAGTTCTACGGCCGTCACCCCCAGTTCTTTGAAATAGGGGATCTTTTCCATCAGCCCCCGGTAAGTGCCGGGATGCTCCACGCCGGAGCCGGAATGGATAGTGAAACCACGCACGTGTGTTTCATAAATGACCGTCTTCGACCAGGGATGCCTGGGTGGAAGGTCGTCATGCCAGTGAAAATGCTCCTGCGTGAATACGCATTTAGGCATGGCTCCGGCGTCATCGACCATCGAACACACAGAGTCTCCGTCGGGCCCAGAAGGATCGTATCCCCGAGCCGGACCGAACTTCCAGGCGGGCGATCGCGAGATGGCCGTGGCGAAGGGATCTATGATAAGCTTGTTGAAATTGAAGCGATGGCCGTCCCTGGGTTGATACGGACCGTCCACGCGATAGGCATAGAGCTGGCCAGGCCGAATCCCCTCAACCCAGACGTGCCACACGTCACCGGTACGGTTGCGCACGGGATCCAGATCAATCGTCCTGACAGCCGTGTCATCTTCCGGATGATCAAACAACTCCAGCCGAATGCGGCTGGCGTGTCTGCTGAAGAACGCAAAGTTCACTCCTTCGCCACGTGCATAGGTTCCCATAGGCAATGGCACACCAACCCGAACATCAGTCCGCTCCGATACCTCTGCAACATAATCATGCAAAGGGCGTTCGGACGTCGTCAGATCTGTGGTCGCATCCGCTCTTTCTGAGGCCTGGCCTGACATGGACGGAATCCGGCCTGTCGGCTGTCGCTTTCTTTTCAGTTTCTTTGACTCTGTCATGGGTTCTCTTCTGTCGTCCTTCCGTTCGAGGTTAATTCATCGCTGCCACAGGATTCGTGCGTCTTCCAGTGGGATAGCAACGCCGTCGCAGTGGGGTATAACCCGCGCCGTATAGTCCGTCGCCGGGCGGCTTGCAGGCACCTGCGCACGATAAACATAACCGCCGTCTGCTGCCGCCGGTTGCCGTGCGGGGTTCATCTCCTGCCGCACGGGACCGCTGCCGTTAACGCCGCCGGCATAAAGCTCTACACGCACCGCCTTCGGGTCGAAGTCATTGAGATAGACCTGAACCTCGAATACATGCTGCTCCCCGGCGGTCTCTCTCTTCACTTCGCCGAAGCGGAGTGCGGCCCATTTTTGTTCCACCGCGTGCCGCCAATCGACCACCTGTCGGCCCACGGCCCCTTTATTTTCAGCTCTTTTGAGATAGGTTATGGCAGCCGGGAGGTAGAGTTGCTCGGTGTATTCGCACACCGCGCGGTTCGCGGAAAAACGCGGTGTCAATCGTGCCATGCTTTCCCGCATGCGCGCCACCCAGGCGGTGGGAATGCCTTCCCCGTTGCGGGTGTAAAACTCGGGAACTACCTCGCGTTCGAGCAGGTCGTAGAGGGCCGAGGCTTCGACGGCGTCCCAGGCGGGGTCGTTATCATGTTCCTGACCGTCGCCCAAAGCCCACCCCACTTCAGGGGTGTAGGCTTCCGCCCACCAGCCGTCCAGCTCCGAAAGATTGATGCCGCCGTTGACGAGCACCTTCATGCCGCTCGTTCCGCAGGCCTCCCAGGGCCGTCGCGGCGTGTTGATCCAGACATCCACCCCCTGCACCAGGTGCTCGGTCAGAAGCATGTCGTAGTCACTGAGGAAGATCACATGGGGGCGCGCCTCGGTTTGCCGGATAAAACGGGACCATTCCTGAATCAGGGCCTGCCCTGCCTGGTCCGCCGGATGGGCCTTGCCGGCAAGGATGAGTTGCACCGGGCGCTCCGGATTTGTCAACAGGCGGAGCAGCCGCTCCTGATCGTGCAATAATAGATTTGGTCTCTTGTAGGTTGCGAAGCGGCGCGCAAAGCCCAGCGTCAACGCATTGGGATCGAGCAGGTGCTTCGCCTCGTTAACCGCCTCGGGTGACGCGCCGGAGGCGGCCAGCTGCCGGGACAATCGTTCGCGGGCGTATTCAATGAGAGACTTGCCGGCATCCGTGCGGAATTTCCAGAGTCTGGCGTCGGAGATGCGTCGAATGTCATGCTCCAGGGTTTCCGTTGTCCCTATCCAGCGGTCTTTTCCACAGGTCTCCGTCCAGAGGTCGTCGGCCGGCACCGAGTCCCAGCTTGGCATGTAAACTCCGTTGGTCACGTGTCCGACCGGGACTTCGTCCTGCGGCCAGTGCGGAAAGAGAGGCTCAAAGAGCTGCCGGCTCACCTTCCCATGCAAACGACTCACGCCATTCACCGCCCCGCTCCCGCGGATCGCGAGATAGGCCATATTGAAGCTTTCCGACGAGTCGTCCGGGTTCCGTCGGCCCAGGGCCAGCAAATCATGGAGTGTGATACCGAGCTTCTGCTCCGCATAACCACCGAGGTATTGCTCGATGAGGGCCGGAGCGAAGCGATCAAAGCCCGCGGCCACCGCAGTGTGGGTGGTGAAGAGGTTACCTGCCCGCGTGACGGCCAGTGCGACTTCGAACGGCTGCCCTGTCTCTTTCATGAAACTCAGGGCCCGTTCCAAAATGGCGAAGGCAGCATGTCCTTCATTCAGGTGGCAGACTTCCGGCTGGATGCCGAGCCTGCTGAGCAACCGCCACCCGCCGATCCCAAGCATGATCTCCTGTTTCAGCCGCAAGTCCGGCCCGCCCCCGTAAAGCTCGCTGGTAATGCCCCGGTGGGCCGGGAGGTTCGCAATGTCATTGCTGTCGAGCAGGTAAAGGTGCAAACGGCCGACCTGGACCTGCCAGGCGCGCAGCCAGACCGGATAACCGGGCAAGTCGAGTTTCAGCCGCAACCACTCTCCGTTGTCCTGGCGCAACGGCGTTATGGGCAGTTGGCCGGGGTCGTTGTAGGGGAAAAGGGCCTGTTGCGCTCCGTCCTTATCGAGCACCTGCCGAAAATAGCCTTGCTGGTAGAGCAGCCCCACGCCGATGACCGGAACGCCCAGGTCACTGGCCGCCTTGAGCTGATCACCGGCCACATTGCCAAGCCCGCCCGAGTAGATGGGCAGGGCTTCACTCAACATGAATTCCATGCTGAAATAAGCGACACTGGTAAGGGGACTCTGCGGATGCTCCTGCTGAAACCACGCGGGAGCTTTCGCCGCCTGACGCCTGGCCTGTACGAGCTCATCGACGCTTTTGCGGAAGTCGGGATCGGCTGACACGAGCCGGAGCTGGTCCCGGGAGACCGTCTGCAGGACGGCCCAGGGGTTGTAGGTGAGGTCCCACAGCGCGGGATCAAGCTGTCGCCATACTTCGTCGGCAGCGTGATTCCACGACCAGCGCATGTCCAGGGCGAGCTCGGCCAGGGAAGCGAATCCCTCGATGTCCGTAGGTAAAAGACTGTAGACCGGCTTGCTGACGGGCGCTTGTTTGCTCATAAGTTCTCCTTTAGATATCAGGTCCACTCAACTATTTCAGTATACTACCCATCAAAGCCCTTGAATACCGTTCTTCCGGTTTCTTTTCTTCGTTTCGGAAATTATGCGCTAGCGAAGTCACAAGTAGAGTCCAATGTTCGTCACTTCCCGGCTTGACCGGGGAATCCGGAAAGGCCTGGATGCCCGGATCAAGTCCGAGCATGATGGCAGTTTGATCATGCGGCTTTATCAACGACTGCCTTGGCATATGAGGTGGAGACAAGGTGGTATCCCGGGCAAGCTCTTATCGGCAGACGTCCGCTGTGGGAAAGGCTTACGTTTGCCTGACATGTCTGATAAGCTTTCATCATGGAGGCTGGAAATGAACTGGTATCAGATTGGTATAAGAGAAGTATTTCAAGAATTGGGGACCTCGGAGAAAGGGCTCACCGAGGCAGAAGC
>JARRJI010000057.1:0-15505 GCA_037379595.1 Acidobacteriota bacterium
TCCCACTGACCGCGAGCATTCTGCTCGGCGGCTTTGTTTTCTTGTACCTCAGTCTTTTTTCGCTGTCCGGAATTCCTTATCATTTTCTGCCATGCTATGCTGAGGCCGAGCCCGATCAGAACCACGTTCGGGAGCCACGCATGGACACCCAGGATCTTGAACATGAGAAGGTAAAACACTTCTGTCCCTGCTGGCGTGAATTCGAAAAAATCCCGATAAATTACATTGCCACGCAGCATCCGGCACGCGTTGAACATGATGTTTGTTGCGTCACCGGGCAGAAAATGATAGGGAATTCCGGACAGCGAAAAAAGACTGAGGTACAAGAAAACAAAGCCGCCGAGCAGAATGCTCGCGGTCAGTGGGAAAGTCCGTTTTTTGCCGAGGAACTTCATGCTGAGGCATGGTCTGAGGGACTTTTTCCTCTTACTCGCCCTGCAAAACTGGAAATTCACGGTTCTGATGGATGCCGTCCCGCAGGCTACGAGATTCTAATAGAGACAGACGCGTGGGATCAAGCTTGAATGCGTCACAACGAATGAAACGGGGATGCCGGGTTATCCGACAAATGAATAAACAGTGACCAGCCGAGCCCGATACGCTATGATCTGAATTGCCCTTCGATCCACCCGGAGAGGTTTTCACCTCTTTTCTCAAATATGGCCCACACAATTTTCCAGACGCTCACAGATTTCTTTTCGAAGTACGGCTACTGGGTCGTTTTCTTCGGGGTCATGCTCGAAAACGCCGGAATCCCCATCCCGGGCGAAACCGTTCTGCTGTTTGCCGGCTTTCTGGCCTATCACGAAAAGATTGACCTTCTTGCGAGCATCCTCGTCGCGATCGCCGGGGCCACTTGCGGCGATTCCATGGGCTTCGCCGTTGGGTATCTGGGTGGCAGAGGGTTTGTCGACAAGTACATCAGAAGATTTCCCCTCATGGCAAAATCTTTTGACCATTCGCAGTCGCTGTTTCTGAAATACGGCCAGTGGGCCGTCTTTACCGGCCGATTCATCACCGGGCTGCGCATGTTTGCGGGCATTCTTGCCGGGCTCTTCCGCATGCCCTACCGCCGGTTTCTGGTCTTCAATTTCAGTGGGGCCACGGCCTGGGCTATTACGATTACATACGTGGGGTTCCTGTTTGGAAACAGTTGGGAGCTTGTCCAGGAGCATCTGGTGGAAGTTGATGCAATTGTCACGGCCGCCGTCGCGCTTGCTGTTCTGATCGGGGTGATTTCCTATTTTCTCAAGAAGAGGGGACAGCACTCCTGAACGCTTCGCCGGCGCCACTTGCGGTGGAACTCTTGTCCGGTCTGGCCTGGCTTCCGCCCAGCCATCCGTGGCGAATGTTCACCTCTTCTTCCGTAGCGCTGGGCAAATCCTGAATGGAATACTCGTCGGGCCGGGGCGGGCCGAGCTTGACATAAATAAGATGCCGCTTTTCGTGACGCTCCACTTCGAATAGCGCTTTTGCCCCCGGCGCGTAGATGCTTAGCCGGTCGTTCAGGCTGTCTGTGGCAAGCGACTGGTCATCGACCGAAAGCAGGATATCGTCCCGGCCCAGGCCGGCCTGGTCTGCGGCGCCGCCGGGCCGGACAGAAAAGACCTTGGCGCCCGTGTCCACCGGGACAACGATTGCTCCGAGGCTGGGTGGAGCATTTTTCGAAGTCGAAATGCGGAGGACCAAACCTGCTTTCGCGAGAATCTGATTGTACGGAAGCGGAACCACCCCTGCGACGTATTGCTGAAAGAATGAAGTGAAATCAGAGCCGGACACCTGGTTGACGGCTTCCAGAATATTCTTCTCCGTGTAACCACGGCCGCGAAGGTAGTAGCTTGTGGGCGGGCTTTCGTAGAATTTCTGATACATCAGCCGCATTAGGTTATCGAGCGACTTCCGGCCATGCGTTCGCGCGCGGATTTCGAGATCGAGGAGCATCCCCAGCAGGGCGCCTTTGTTGTAGTAAGAGATCGTGGAATTGGCAAAGTTGGTTTCCTGCATCTGCGGCGATCGATCGTAGAACCAGGCATGAAAGCTCGAGCTTTCCGCCGACATCAACTTGCGCCCGGGTTCGTCCTGCAGTGTGCGGATTTCGGTCGCCAGGCGTTTCAGGAATTGCTGCTTTGTCCAGATGCCTGCGCGCAGCAGGTTCACATAGGAGTAATAGGTGGTTACACCTTCGACAAACCACAGAGAGCGGGTATAAACCTGCTTGCTGTAGTCAAAGGGACCCAGACCCACAGGACGCAGCCGCTTCACATTCCAGAGGTGGAAGAACTCGTGGGCGGCAGTTTCGAGGGCTTGTGGAAGCCCGTTTCCCGACAATCTTCCTCGAACAATGATGTCCGTCGAGTTCAGATGCTCCATTCCGTCGCCCATTCTCAGGTCCGGATCAAAATGGAAAATAAAGGTGTAGTGCCTGAAGTCCGGTTCGGGCATCATCGCCATTTCGGAGTGAACAATCTTCTCCAGGCCGTCGGCCAGAGCAATACGATTTGTGGCTTCATTTGCATCTTCACCGTAGCTGTGCACGGCCACGCGGAAAGTCTTTCCGTCTTCTTCAAAATCATTCACCCAGCAATTGGGTGAGATCTCGAGAGGCGTATCCACAAGAATGTCGTAATCCGGAACCTCGAATGTGGACTGCGTGAGGGACATCGAAAATCCACTGATGATTTTCCACCCCGGCGGAGGATGAATCGTAAGCGTGAGAGGGTCGGGCTGGCCGTAAGTTGTTGAACGTTCTTGGCAAAATCATAGATGGCATAACGGCCGGGAGCCCACGCCGGAATGGCAAAGTTCAGGACTGACCCCGTCACCTGCTTCACCGTGATCTGTACCTGCAAAAGGTGCATGTTGGGCCGCTGCATGCCAAGGCTGTACGAAAGTTGAAGTTGATGGGTTCCTGGCTGCGGCGCCGGAAGCTGGCCTGCAACCGCGTCCGGCCCGGCCAAAGTGGAGGCCGTCAGGCAGAGCAGCGTACCTAAGAGAACGGATCGGGCCAGCCGATCAAGCTTCGTTTGAAGCGAATTATGCCGGGCCACGAATGAAAAGCTATTATGCACCATTGATTTTTTCCTGGAGTTCAAACAGCATCGTGCTAGAGGGCAGGTGTCTCATCCTGCAGCATCTGCTCACGGATCATCTTAATGGGGGCAATACCGTAACTTAAAAACTGATCGTGAAACGCCTTCAAGGTGAAGTTGTCACCCATTTTTTGCTTGAAGTCTTCGCGCAGCTTCATGATTTCGAGCCGCCCCAGCGTGTACGCCAGGCCAGTGGGATCGAAAGCGCCGCGGACCGCCTCGCGTTGCGCGTTCACGGGGTCCATGTAGGCCTGCTGCTGGAACAAGTTTGCCGCCTGCTCCACCGTCATGCCCTGGGTATGCATCTGGATACTGGCGATCAAACGGCAAAGCCGCACGAGAGAGGCCTGAAGCTGCACCAGCAGAAGACTCGGATCGCCTTCGCCGTAGCCGACCTCGAGCATCATCTCCTCGCAGTAATGACCCCAACCCTCGCTGTTTGTTCGCACCGTTTTCAGGAACGGCTCGAGTTTTCGCGCCCGCGACGGGGCCTGCTTCAGCCACAGCAACTGCGCGTAATGGCCGGGATACGCCTCGCGGACCGACATGATGCGCAACGCGTAGACGTTAAGCAATTGGAGCAATTGCTTGGTTTGCTCGTCGTTCCAGGTAGGGCCGGGAAGCGTTAAATAAAGGAAGGACTGGATTGAATGCTGTTCAAACGGCCCGGGCGCGTCCATTAAGGCCAGAGTCAGGGCACGCCTGAACGCCGGCATTGCCGTTACCTGCGGGATCGGGGCCGGCGGTATCGTCACAATTCCATGTGTGACCACGAACTGCCTGAGGCCGCCGAGGTCCGATTGAGCGACTCCAAGTGTTTGTGCCGCGGCGGGCTGGTTTTGCTTCACACTCTGAAGAACCAGTGGCGGAGGTTTTGTGGAGTCAATGATGTTGGCGGCTTGCGTAAAGAGCGATTGCACCCGGGCCATCTCGTCATGGCCGACCTTGAGCAAATCGGCGGGCGACGTATCGACCATCTCGTCATACAGAAGTTTCTTCTGGAAGTCCTGTGCGCCGATGGCGAAATTGCCCTGCGACCGGGCGCTGAGACCCGTCTGCAGATAATTGAGAAACATCCGATAGGAGGAAATGACGGTCTGGTTGACTTTTTGAAATTCCGTCTTCAGAGCACCACTCTGAGCACTGGCCACAGCCTGCGGCAGGGCGTTCTGGATGAAACCGATTTGTGCCTGGACTTCTTCAATGGCAGTCTGCGTATAGGCGGGAGGCGGATTAACGACGTTAGCCTGGGCGCTGTTCAGAAGATTGGGGATCTGCCGTTCGCGCGCAATCAGCGATTTCAGGCGCTCGTCGATCGGGGCGAAATCGCGTTCGATCAGGGCGAACAGGGCCGTGCCGGCCAGATTGTTATAAAAGGTTGGATCTTTCGCCCACATGCGGATGCTGGTAAGGTCCAGCAAATGCCCGTTGATAAGGCTTTCGAGCAGGGTTGCATCAAACTGGTTGACGGCGGAAAGGTTGTCGTTCGGAATTTTTGCGAGAGATGTCAAAGCCCGCTGATTGCGTGTGACTTCCTGCTGAATCTCTCCCTGCGTGCAGGCTGGAAGCTGGGCATCATATTGATGGATTCCCGCTCCTGTTGCCCTGGAAGGATCAAACTGAAAAAAGCCGTCAAAATATTGGTCCACGAATTTCCGGAATGCCAGGTCGGCTGCGGAAGGCTGAGCAGTTTGGCTGGTTTGCCCAGCGCCCTTAGCCGGAGCGGAGCCGGCTGTTGGCGCTTGAGTGGAATTAGACGTGCCTTGGGCCACGGCTTTGAGCGCCGTACCTCCCGTGGCCATTGCCGTGGCCAGCGTCAAGATCGATTCCCGGCGCGTCATCTTTTTCATTGCTCGACATGCTCCCTACTGCCCGCTTTGGCGAGCCCCGGCTTGGTTCGCGTCTGCTGGCTCAAGCACCAGGCGATGAACCGTCCCTTTCTGGACAGCACCATCACTGAACAACATCGGAAAGCTCCGGCCATGATACCAAGCTTCGAACTGATCTTTGTAGTACGGACTGAAGACCTGACCCGATTCACCAAGCGTGATGTTCTGGACCGAATGGTCCAAGTCATTGAGATCGACCACCATGCGCATGGACGGGCCCACTGCGGGCGTCGCTCTTTTGATGGTGGATGACGTGCCCGATTGCGGGAATGGACCTACGTTTAACAGCCATCCCATCAGCCGGGAAGCGCCGCCGAGCGGGTGGCGGAAAGTCACGGACATCGTGTCACCCCACTTCCAGGCGCTGCGGTCGTGTGTTCCCACGAGTTTCGGAATCTGCTGGACAGCATCCTTGAGGCTCTCCATCAGCGTCTGGTTAAAATTGTGGTCGCCGGGCGGTAGCCATTGCTGCAAATTGTCGTCGATAACATTCTGTAGAAATACTGTACTCATGCCCCAGTGATACCCGTCGAGGTCTTTTCCAAGAACAGGTTCGAGGATGCGGCGAAGGAGCGCCTTCTTAGTGACCTCGCATACCAGCGTGGCAGCCGAATCAGCCCTTGCCAGGCCGTCCCACGCCTGTAACTTAGCCAGGGCGTATCGAACGTTTGGCCCCTTTGGCGGATACTCTTTTGCCGCCGCAATCAGGCGCTTCTGGAGCCACTCGTCGTCCAGCGGGTGAATATCCATCTGGATCTTCTGCATATCTGCTACTGTGAGCGACTTCCCGGCGCTCAAAAGCTGGTAAATGCGTGCCGTCCTGTAGGGCGCCCCCCACATCGCCGTAATGAAATAAGGGTAATCCTGGGGAACAATTCGTCCGTTGGCCGTGGCGATTATGCCGCTCGCAGGATTGTAGGCATGGGGAAGGTGCTGGAAAGGAACTATGCCGAGCCAGCCGTAATCGTCACTCGATCCGGGGACGGGAATGCTTCCATTGCCGAGCTTCCGGATTGGAACCCATCCTGCCGCATAGAACCCGATGTTTCCTTGCGTGTCGCCGTAGACAAAGTTTTGCATGGGCCCTGCGAAGTCACGCAGCGCGTCCGTGAATTCTTTCCAGTTACTGGCTTCATCAATCTTCAGGAAAGGGAAATGCAAGGCGTTCGGCAAGAGCGCTGTCCATGCAAGGGCGAGATTCCGATTGTCGCTATCCGAAATAATGGGGCCATGCCGGGTGGACCTTACCGTGAACACGTAGTCGAGCTTTCCCCGAATCTTGATCCTCTCAGACCTTTGGCTGTCCATTACCCACTGCCCGTCGTAAAGATACTCGCGAGGATTGCGGGGATTAAAGGTTTCATCGTAGAGGTCCTGAACGTCCGGACCCGTGTTGGTTACTCCCCAGGCGATGTGGCGGTTGTGCCCAATAATGACCAGCGGCAATCCCGGGAGGCTGACGCCGCTCACATCAATCCCAGGCGCCTGCAAATGGACCATATACCAGACGCTCGGAACGCCATAAGGAAGGTGCGGATCGTTCGCGAGCAGAGGCTTGCCGGAACGCGTGTGGTCTCCGCTGACCACCCAGTTGTTGCTGCCGACGCCGGTGTAGGAGCTCGGCGACTCCAGGCTGGCCAGCAGCGGGTAGAGGCCTTCGAGGTTGTCCACCAAAGGGGACTTGGACGGCCCGGGAGGTTTCAGAAGGCGAAGCTGCGGCACTTCAGGGCCGTCAGGGGGAGTTGCTGATGGCTCGGCAGGCGCAGAGGAAACCGGGCCCAGTTGCGCTACCGGATGGTCGAGCGGCGAGTGGGCGGGGAAGAGGTCGGTGAAAAGTTGAGCGCTGCCCAGCTTCAACCGGATCCGCTCGCGCATCAGGTCGTCCGGCCAGGTCGTATTCAGCAGCTTGGCCATGTTCAGGGCAAGGCAGAGGGAGTCCGCTTCCCGCCACGGTTTGGGGCGATAGTGCAAAAGAAGAAATTCGATGGGAAGGCGGTTCCGGTGAGTCGCCATGAAAGCATTCACGCCCCGGGCGTAATCACCCAGAAGTTTTCGCTCATCGGGAGTAAGCTCCTTTACGCCGCGCTCGGCTGCCTGCTCCAATCCCAAGGTGCGGTTCTGAATGTCAGAGTGAAGCGTGCGGGAACCGAATACCTCTGACAATCGCCCCTGGGCGATTCTCCGGCTGAGGTCCATTTGCCAGAGCCGGTCCTGGGCGGTGACGTATCCCTGGGCAAACATCAGATCTTCGAGCGATGATGCCCGCAGGTTCGGGACTCCACGCGCGTCCCGCAGCACTTCTACCTTGCTTTGGAGGCCTTGAAGCCGGAGGGTGCCGTCAAGTTGGGGCAGGCACTCATGAACCCGCCAGTAAACCCACGCGCCTGAAGCCACCACCAGCACGCCGATTGCGATCAGGACCGAATACCCCGCCCGGCGCAAACGCAGGTTTAGCCCGCGTGAAACTTGTGAAACCTCTGGAGGAAGTGTCGCCATTGTCAGGAAGGAACTTGGACCTTAGAGGTGAATCGCCCGGCACAACCGAAGCAAGGATAGTACAGAAAAACCGGCAGTTGTGCAACGGGCCCGCGCTTGAAACATGCTGAAACATCTCACATGTTGCCGGGCAGATTGCATTATAATAGCTTCCGCTCAATCGCCCGGTGACAAATGCAGTTTCGGTTGGCACCTTTAACTTCAGGGTTCCACGCCTGGCACCGGCAAATGATTTGCGGTAGTCGAAAATCAGGACTTATTTCAAATCGAGAGAGACTTTCATGAAATTTCAAGGAAAAGTGTTCGTCAGATTTGCAGGACTGTTCCTTGGCGGCATCGCAATGCTGTCCCTTAATGCCTGTCAAAACCATGTAGCGCAGAAGGCTACCTCAAGCGCTCAGCAGGAGGAGGCTTCCGGCCTGCCTGCGATTCCACCGCTCAAGGCCTTTGACCTGTCGATGATGGACAGGAATGTCAAAGCCTGCGTGAACTTCTACCAGTTCGCCGATGGCACATGGATTGCCAAGAATCCCGTCCCGGCCCAATATCCAAGCTGGGGCACCTTCAATGAGCTGCGGGTGCACAACCAGATAATCCTTCGTGAGATTCTGGAAAGGGCCGCCCAGGATCGCAAAGCGGCGCAAGGCTCTACCGTGCAGAAGATTGGAGACTTCTACGCAAGCTGCATGGACACCAAGGCGATCGACGCCGCCGGCGCCAAGCCGCTCGATACGGAATTCAAGCGGATTGCCGCCATCAGTAATCCGCAGGAACTGCAAGCTGAAGTGGCGGCCCTGCAAAGCGATGGTGTGAATGTGCTGTTCGGTTTCGGTTCAACACAGGATGAGAAAAACAGCACCCAGGTGATTGCCGGCGCGGACCAGGGCGGGCTTGGCTTGCCGGACCGCGATTACTACACCAAGACAGATGCCAAATCGCAGAAGCTTCGTAAAGAATATGTTGCTCACGTTCAAAAGATGTTCGAGCTTCTGGGCGACAGTCCTCAAGAGTCAGCCGCTGAGGCCAAAACCGTCATGAGCATTGAGACCCGGCTCGCCAAGGCTTCCATGACGCGTGTTGAACGCCGCAATCCGGACAAGACCTACCACAAGATGAGTATGGGCCAGTTAAAAACCCTGACACCCAATTTTCAATGGCCCGTTTACTTTCAGGAAGTCGGCCATCCTACCATCCCTTCCGTGGATGTCGCGCAGCCCGAGTTTTTTAAGGAAGTCAGCCAGCTTCTTAAATCTGTTCCGCTTGCCGACTGGAAGACTTATCTCCGCTGGCATCTGATCCATGCCGCTGCTCCGGCGCTCTCGTCAAATTTCGTCGAGGCCAACTTCGATTTCTACGGCCGCACACTTGAAGGCACGAAGAAAATGCTGCCCCGCTGGCAGCGATGTGTGCGAGCGACGGATAACGAGCTGGGATTTGCGCTCGGCAAGGAGTATGTCAAAAAGTATTTCCCTCCGGAAGCCAAAGCGCGCGCGCAGAAGATGGTCCAAAACCTGATTGCCGCTCTCCGGGAAGACCTGAAAACTCTGCCCTGGATGGGACCGAAGACTCGCAAGGCCGCGCTTGCCAAGCTGGATGCCTTTATGCCAAAAATCGGTTATCCGGACAAGTGGAGAGACTATTCCGCCTATCACGTGACCCGCACTTCCTATGTTGAAAACGTCTTACATGGCAACTTGTTTGATTTCCACCGCGACCTGAACAAGATCGGCAAGCCGGTGGACCGGCACGAATGGGGAATGACGCCGCCGACGGTTAATGCCTACTACAATCCTTTGAAAAATGAGATTGTCTTCCCGGCGGGCATTCTTCAGCCTCCCTTCTTTGATCCCAAAGGAGACGCCGCGTCCAATTACGGCGGAATCGGCGCCGTGATCGGGCACGAGATGACACACGGCTTTGACGACGAAGGCCGCAAGTTTGACGCGCACGGCAATCTGAAAAACTGGTGGACGCCACAGGACATCAAAAACTTCAACGAACGCGCCATGTGCATCGAAAAGCAATTCGACAGCTATGTGGCAATCGGCAAAGTTCATGAAAACGGCAAGCTGGTGCTGGGAGAAAGTATTGCCGACCTGGGAGGGCTGACCCTGGCCTATCGTGCTTATCAAAAGAGCCTGGAAGGGAAGCCCAAGCCGAAAACGATCGACGGCTTTACTCCCGATCAGCGCTTTTTCATTGCCTGGGCTCAGAACTGGGCGAACAATACGCGGCCCAAGTTCGCCCGGCTTCTGGTGAATGTCGATCCTCATCCCTTGCCGCGCTTCAGGACCAATGGGCCGCTTTCGAATATGCCTGCGTTTGCCAAGGCGTTCAACTGCAAGCCCGGCGACCCCATGGTGCGTCCTCCAAGCGAACGTTGCCTGATCTGGTAGGGTACGTTAGGAGTCTGTTGAAAACTTGTCGTGCATGTCATTCCGAGGGGCTGAAGAGCGTGCACCAAACGGAGTCGAAGGGCGACGAGGAATCTCATGAGTTCTCTGATTTCAAAGTGAAATTCCTCGCCGTTGCTCGGAATGACACAGTTCTCCAACGTTTTTGATTGAGGCGGGATGCCAGGCCGACCTCTATTCCCTCAACGGTGCCACAGGGATTGGAATTAACTTCAAACGAATCTTCCGGTTTACATGGACAATCATGCCACCACGCCCCTTGATCCCCGGGTGCTGGAGGCGATGATGCCCTACCTGACGGAGAAGTTTGGCAATCCGGCCAGTTGCACTCACCGCTACGGCTGGGATGCGCAAGCGGCGGTGGAAAAAGCCCGAAAACAGGTTGGGCAGTTGATCGGGGCGAGGCCGGAAGAGATCGTTTTTACTTCCGGCGCCACGGAATCCGACAATCTGGCGATCAAGGGCGCCGCGCCAACCCGACCGCCTGCGCTTCCTGCGCGAACGGCTGAAAGATGGCACCTTGTCGCAGCTCGATGGAGTTCACATCAACGGCTCCATGGAACAGTGGCTGCCCAACAATCTCAACCTGAGTTTCGCGGGCGTGGAAGCGGAATCGTTCCTGATGGCGTTGGACGATGTTGCCTTGTCTTCGGGTTCGGCATGTACCTCTGCAACAGACTCGCCCTCCTACGTCCTCCAGGCGCTGGGCTTGCCGGAGGAACTGGCACTTGCTTCTGTTCGCTTCGGCCTTGGACGGTTTAACACCCCTGAGGAAGTGGATTTTGTCATCGGTCGGGTTGTTGAGACTGTGAGGGGCCTTCGGGAACTCTCGTCGCTGCCGGCCGCCGCCGCAAGCAAACTCGCCGAGGGCGATGCCTGATCGCTAACCCTCTCCGGACTCCTTTTTCAGCAAATCCGGAAATCCAACCTCACCACGCTGAATAGCATCAGTCAAAGAGGACTCATTGCCGCTGCCGGGCAAAAGTCCAGGTGATGCTTATGTGCCGTACCTGATTCGAAAGTTTCTGAATTGGCCGGCATGTGAACACCGTTTGCTGCGCATTTCAAATCGACTTTTGGGTGCCGGTGCGATTTTTCCTGCCGAATGGATGTGTGTTATGCTAATGAGGGTCGGCGTGTTTATTGGCGTTCCAGGCTTGAATAAGGGGCAAGTCATTATTGGCCAGGAGTTAGGCGCGACTGACGGTAATTATAATAGCATCTTTTTACGAACTCTTTACACAATCAGGATTACGTTGGCGGGAAACCGATCCCTATGCTGTGTGCATCCTATTTAATGGCTAAATCGGTCGGTCCCCATGCGAACTGAGTCCTCGGCAGAAGAGTAAACGAAAGGAGAAAGTTTTTCATGCCGCGTCTTTCAAAAAAGTTTCTTCGCGAGAATTTTCTCGGGCTGAGCCTGACGATGGTCGGTGTCGCGTGCCTGGTTCTCGCTTCAGTGATGTATCTTGGCCACCGAAGTTATTCGAACGTCGTGTTGGCCGATGGCCAGGCGTTGGACGGGCCGGGTGTTAATCAGCTTGAGCAGATGAATCAAGCTTACGAGAAGATTGTCAAGGCTGTGAGTCCAGCGGTGGTTAACATCAGCACCACGCAAGTCATCAAGGTGCAGCAGTCGCCCTTCCTTTCCGATCCCTTTTGGCGCCGCTTTTTCGGTAACATGCCTGGTTTTGGCGGGGTGCCGCGGGAGCGAAGAGCACACGCGTTGGGCACTGGCGTAATCGTATCGCCCAAAGGCTATATTGTGACGAATAACCACGTCATCGCTCATGCGACGGATATCGAAGTGATGCTTTCCGATAAACGGACATTCAAAGCAAAGGTCATCGGTGCGGACAAGCTGGACGACATTGCGGTCATCAAGATCGATGCGGATAATTTGCCTGTGGCCGCCTGGGGGGACTCAGAAGAGCTTCACGTTGGCGATATTGTGATGGCTTTTGGCAACCCTTTTGGCCTGAATTTTACAGTGACGCGTGGCACGGTCAGCGCAGTTGGCCGCTATGCTATTGAGCGTCAGAGTTTAGAGACCTTCATCCAAACGGATGCAGCTATCAATCCGGGCAACTCCGGCGGACCACTGGTGAATGTTAAAGGCCAGGTTGTGGGGATCAACACCGCAATCCTCAGCGGTGAATCGGGCCCGGGTGGCCAAGGCGGTTTTATTGGCATTGGCTTTGCTATTCCCGCCAATACCGTGAAGCACGTTATGGAGGACCTGATTAAGACCGGAAAGGTTTCCAGGGGTTACCTCGGAGTCATGATCAGTGATTTGACGCCGGGACTGGCCAAACAATTTGATGTCCCGGATACTTCGGGAGCGCTGGTCCAGAACGTCGAGTCTGATGGACCGGCGGCGAAGGCCGGAATTGAGAACGGCGACGTGATCCGCACGCTCAACGGGAAGAGCGTGCCCGATTCCGGAACACTCACCTCGATTGTGACGGAAACTAATCCGGGAGCTACGATTACGCTGGGCATCCTCCGCAACGGTAAGCCGATGAACATCAAGGTTACGTTGGGCGAACGGCCTACCAATATCAGCGCGACCCAGAGACCCGGTACCGGTCAGGGACCGTCGGGAACCGCCCTCGCGGGTATCTCGGTTCAAAACCTGACTCCCAACCTCCGCGATCAACTGGGTGTTCCAAGCAGTGTCAGGGGCGTGGTTGTTTCCGGCGTCGACCCGAATAGCATGGCGGCTGAGGCCGGTATCGCGCAGGGAGATGTCATCGAAAGCATCAACCGTCAGCCTGTCCATAACGCTAACGACTTCAACCGTCTGGCTGGTCAAACCAAGGGACAAGTCCTGCTGCGGGTTAACCGGCAGGGGCAGGGCATGTTTGTTGTGATCTCGCCCGGCGGTGAATGATCTGATAGCCGTCTGCGCGGAGTGATCGATCAATCTATAAAGCTCCTGTGATGTTGCCGAAAGCCTGTTTGGAAAGAGGCTTAGGCAAAATCGCAGGAGCTTTTCTATTTGTAGCGGGTTGAAAAGCGCTTCGGGATAGCCGTGCTCCGGGAATAAATGCGGCACGGCTGAAGCAGCGGCTCTCTTCGATCGGGAAGGGAAGTCCGACAGGCCGATTATGATGCGCTTGGAGGTTCGGATGGATGGGCAGACTTGCCTGATCCAGCGGCGACAGCAACCGGCGCGCCATGGCATTTCTTATACTTCTTGCCGCTCCCGCAGGGACAGGGATCGTTCCGGCCGATCTTCTCCTTGCGGATGACCTGCTGAGGCTTTTCAATAACGCCGCCGCCGACCATGCGCATCTCTGCCTGCTCGCGCCGTTTGCGCCGCTGGTACTGGCGAATCAGTTCTTCTTCCTCTTCGGGGGTCCGCATCAGGAACAGGTATCGAAGGGTTTCGTCCTCTGTGCGGTCCATGAGGGCCTCGAACATATCAAAAGACTCGCGCTTGTACTCAACCAGCGGATCACGCTGCCCATATCCGCGCAGGCCGATACCCTCTTTCAAGTGGTCCATCGCCAGCAGATGGTCTTTCCACTGGGCGTCAACCACCTGCAGCATGATCATGCGCTCATGCAGCCGCATGCGTTCGGAGCCCCAGACTTGCTCGCGTTCTTCGTACCTCTTGCGAACGATCTCCTTCAAATCATCAGACAGCGCGTCGAGCGCCTTGGGGTCATATTTCAAATCATGCTTGCGGAGATCAACCCCAAAACGCCCCCAGAACTCGCTCTGCAGCCCCTGAATGTTCCACTCGTCCGCGTGCTGGTCCTTAGGGCAGTAGGTTGTTACAAGCCAGTCAACAACTCGATCAACCGAGTCGAGAAGGTACTCCTTCTGGTCGTCTCCCTGGAGCAGTTGGCGACGCAGTCCATAGATGGTTTCGCGTTGCCGGTTCATTACATCGTCGTATTCAAGCAGGTGTTTCCGGGATTCAAAGTTCTGGCCTTCGACCGCTTTCTGGGCCGCTTCAATTCGCTTCGTAATTAGCTTCGACTCAATCGGCACTCCCTCTTCCATGCCGAGCTTGTGCATGATTTTGGAGATCCGGTCACCGGCAAAAATCCGGAGCAGGTCGTCTTGAAGCGAAAGGTAGAAGCGCGATGAGCCAGGGTCGCCCTGGCGGCCAGCGCGCCCGCGCAACTGGTTGTCGATGCGGCGGGACTCATGCCGCTCGGTGCCGAGAATGTGCAGTCCGCCGAGATCGATGACGCGTTCGTGCTCAACGTCGGTGGTGGTCTTGAATCGATTGACGAACTCGGTCCACTTCTTCCGCCACTCCGCGTAAGCGTTGACGTACGCCTGGTAAATCTCATCCGCGGAGCCTTCAGCCGGGCGCTCGGGCGGTTCCGGATCGACGCCCTGCTGGCGATGTTTTTCCGGCGATTTGCGGAACTCCTCCCGGGCCAGAAATTCCGGGTTGCCTCCCAGCAGAATGTCGGTGCCGCGGCCGGCCATATTGGTTGAGACCGTCACGGCGCCCACGCGGCCCGCCTGGGCCACGATCTGGGCTTCGCGGTCATGCTGCTTAGCGTTAAGAATGTTATGCTTGATGGCCCCTTGTTCGAGCACTTCGAGCAGCCGCTCCGGGCGGCACTGGATTTCGATCAGGTAGTCGAGAACCGGCACGAACTTCTGCTCGGTCTTTGCGGCCAGCTCTACAAGTTGCAGGGCTCCCTTGCCGTCCAGCGGCGGCATGGTCGGTGCGAAATACCTTTGCACTCTTTTCCTGAGCAGGGAGTTGACGAACTTGGTCTGGTCCCCGTCCGTGCCGGGGCGCCCTTCGGTCAGCACTTTGCGGAGGTTGGTGAGCGTGACGCCGGCGCGGACCAGCCAATTCATGGCGGGTCCGTGCTGGTCCCGAAGGTCACTAGCCCATGCAACTAGTTTACGCTCCTCCAGCCCCGCCGCCTTCACAATCTGCTGGAATTCCACCGGCAGGTAGCCTGCCTTGCGCAGCTGGGCGCTCAGGTGCTCGGATTTCTCAATGGCGATGGTGCCCACCAGCACCGGCTGGCCGCGCAGGTGATACTCCTTGATTTCCTCGATGGCGGCGTTGAACTTTTCGCGTTCCGTGCGATAGACCACGTCCCTGTGCTCATAGCGGATCAGCTCGCGGTTGGTGGGGACGACGATCACTTCCAACTCGTAAATCTTTTCAAACTCGGCCGCTTCGGTTTCCGCCGTACCGGTCATGCCGGCCAGCTTGTCATACATGCGGAAGTAATTCTGGAAGGTGATGGTGGCGAGCGTCTGGTTCTCTTTCTCGATTTTGACGCCTTCTTTGGCCTCGATGGCCTGGTGCAGGCCGTCGGACCATCGCCGGCCGGGCATCAGGCGTCCGGTAAACTCATCCACGATGATGACTTCGCCGTCTTTCACCACGTAATCCTTGTCGCGCAGGAACAGCGCGTGGGCTTTCAGCCCCTGGTAAACGTGGTGGATGTATTCCATGTTGGCGGGGTCGTACATGTTTTCGAGCCCCAGCAGTTTTTCCGCCTTGGAGATGCCGGGCTCGAGCAGACTGACGGTCCTCAGCTTCTCGTCGATTTCGTAGTCGTCTTTGGCCTTCAGGTGGGGAATAACCTTGTCGACGCGGTAATATTTTTCCGTGGACTCTTCC
>JARRJI010000058.1:0-26985 GCA_037379595.1 Acidobacteriota bacterium
CCAAACTTTCCTGCCCCAACTGCTTGAAAACAGGAGGCGATTTCCCGGCGGCTTGCCCGCTCCGGTTAGGCATAAGGATTGCGATTACCTTTCCGAGGGACGCGGGTGTAAACGGCCATCGAAAGAGCAAATTCAACATTACCAGCGTGATCTTGCGAGCCCGCCGGGACCTCGGACAGGACTCGAATGCAATCTGCGAAGGAACCTTTTCAAAATAGCTGGCGCGACCGCCTGAAGGCGTTACGAAACGTTCCACCCGGGCTGCGCATTGTGTGGGAAGCCGGCCCTTCCGTGGCGGTCTGCGGCTTCGTGCTGCAGACCCTCTCGGCCCTGATCCCGATTGGCATTGCGGCGGTGTCGGCGGCGATCATCGGCGAGGTGGCCGCGGTCGCAAAGGGCCATCAGCCCCTGGCCGCCAACTTCTGGTGGCTGGTGGGGGCCGAGTTTGGCCTGGCCGTGGGAGGCGCCGTGCTCTCCCGCACCATTAATTACTGCGATAGTGTTCTGGCCGACCGGTTCATTCGCCACGTCAGCATCAAGGTGATGGACCACGCCTCAAAGCTGGATTTGGAATCCTATGAAAACCCGGAATTTTACGACAGCCTGGAACGGGCGCGGGTGCAGGCCACCGACCGCGTCAGCATGATTCAGGCCGTGGGCCGCGCTCTGCAGCAATTCGTCACGGCCGTCACCTTTTCCGCCAGCATCTGCTTCTACTCGCCCTGGATCCTTCTGCTGCTGATCGCGGGCGTTCTGCCGGCGTTCATCGGCGAGAGCCACTTTGCTTTCCTCGGCTACTCGCTGCGGTTCCGGCAGACTCCGGCACGACGCCAGCTCGATTACCTCCGGGTGCTCGGAGCAAGCAAGGAAAGCGCCAAAGAACTGAAGCTGTTCGGATTGAGCGGGCATCTGACGGACCGCTACGCGCGCATCTCGGACGAAATCTACACCCAGGACGTCTCGCTGCTGAAGCGCAGGTTGTGGGCTGGCGGACTGTTCTCGGTGCTCAGCGCCTGTGCCTATTACGGCGCTTACGCCTTCGTCATCTATCGCACCGTCCACGGCGCGCTGACCCTCAAGGACCTGGTCTATCTGGCCGCCGCCATCGCCGGCGCCAGCAGCAACATCCAGCAGATCTTTTCGAGCTTTACGGGCATTGCCGACCAGGCGCTTTTCCTCACCGACTTCTTGAACCTGTTTCGCCTGGAGCCCAAAGTGAAGTCCAAACCGGACGCGATTCCGGCGCCTCGGCCCATCCGCCAGGGATTCCAGTTCGACCGGGTGACTTTTGCCTATCCGGGAACCACACGGGCCGTCCTTGACAAGCTCGACCTGCGTGTTGAGCCCGGCCAGCGGATCGCCCTCGTGGGCGAAAACGGACAGGGGAAAACAACCCTTGTCAAGCTGATCACGAGGCTCTACGATCCCACGGAAGGGCGCATCCTGCTGGATGGGGTCGACCTTCGCGACTACGACCTGACGGATCTGCACGGCGAAATCGCGGTCATCTTCCAGGACTTCATGCGATATGAAATGACCGGGCGGGAAAATATCGCCATGGGGAGAATCGAAGAGATCGACAACTTCAGCCGCCTCTCGGCCGCCGCCCGCAAGAGCCTGGCCGACGCCGTCCTGCACAGACTTCCCAAACGCTACGAGCAGATGCTGGGAAGACGCTTTGAAGGCGGGGTCGATCTCTCCGGCGGCGAATGGCAGAAGATCGCACTGGCCCGCGCCTACCTGCGCGATGCGCAGTTGCTGATTCTCGATGAACCGACCGCCGCGCTCGACGCCCGCTCGGAACGTGAGGTCTTTGAGCGGTTTTCCGAGCTGACCGTTGGCAAGACGGCGCTGCTGATTTCGCACCGATTTTCCACCGTCCGCATGGCAGACCGCATTCTGGTGCTCGAAGGCGGCAAGGTGGTCGAGGACGGATGCCATAGCCAGCTTATGGCGCGCGGCGAACGATATTCCAAGATGTTTGAACTCCAGGCAGCCAGTTACCGCTAAGAAAGGGTACACGATTTTTTATGGCCAGAATTTCCAGCGAGGGACCCGAAAACGTCCTGAACTCCGCGGAAGCCACAGGCCGGAATGGCGACATGGCGCTTCCCGGCGAGAACGATCGGCAGGAGTTCCGGCCGCCGGAGTTCGAAAACGAATGGCTGCGGGCCCTGGGCATCCATCAGGCACGGAAATGGGTGGCCGTCAAAGATGGCAGGCACGCGAAGCTGCTGAAAGGGCGCTGGAAGAAGGCCGCGGAGACTACAACGCTAGTCCTTCGGCAGTTGCAAACCGCCGCTCAAGAAAAACAGCCCATCACGGAAGAACAAAGCTGGATCCTGGACAATGCGCGCTTCCTTCGCGGAGTCTCAAAGGAAATCCAGCAGGCCCTGAAATCGCTCCGAAGGCTGCCCGGCATCCGGCTTTCGCCTGAACAGCCTGAGGTCCTCCCCCGCGCATACCAGATCACAAAGTCCTTCCTGCAAGTGGTTGGGTTCGCTTTCAAAGAAGAGAGCTTCGGAGAGTATCTGAATGGGGTTCAGGAAGTGGTTGCCCTTGAGATGAGAGAGCTGTGGGCGATGAAGCCGCTTCTCCAGCTCGCCTTGTGGGAACAGTTAGGAGTTGGAGCAGAGGCCGTTGTGAGTGCTCCGGAAAGCGAGAATAAAGAGCAGGACAAGTCTCCGGATGTGTCTCCTCATCTTCTATCGAAGACGATTACGAGTCTTCATGAAATCTCCCAGATGGACTGGAAGGATTTCTTCGAAGCTAGCTGTGTCATCGACCGTATCCTGCGATTGGATCCCTCCGGAGCGTATCCGAAGATGGATTTCGATAGCCGCCAGCTCTACCGGAACGCCATCTCCGATCTGGCCGCGTTTACGAAGTTGAGCGAATCAGAAATCGCCAGGCGTGCCATTTACTATGCCCGCAGAGCGCAGGCTCGACCGCGGGGACTGAGCAGGCGGGCAGTTGAACGACGCTCGAACGTCGGATACTACCTTTTGGACGATGGACTCCCGACCCTGAGGCGAAGCGTGGACTATCGTCCTTCATTCAGAAAGAAAATCAAAGACGCCGTCCTGGAGTGGCCCGAAGTCTATTACGTGGTTGGAGTCGAATTCACGACGCTGGCGATGGTCTTCCTTCTCCTGTGGCAACTGGGAACGATTATTCCCCTCATTCCAGGCCTGCTCTTGTTAATCCCTGCAAGCCAGGCAGCAGTAGGTTTGATGAATCATTTGACAGCCTGGCTTGTTTCCCCGCGTCGCCTCCCGCGGCTCGATTTCTCCGCCGGTATTCCGGAGGAGTTCCAGACCCTTGTTGTCGTCCCCTCGCTGCTCCTGAATGAAAAAGAAGTCCGGCACATTGTCGAGTCTCTCGAGGTGCGCTATCTGGGAAACCGCGACCCCAATCTGCATTTTGCACTTTTAACCGATTTTCCTGACGCGGTGAAACCTTTCGAAGAGAGCGATGAATTGGTTGGACTGTGCAACTCACTCATTGAAAGACTCAACGCGAAGTACGCCGGCGACCGGCAAGGCGGTTTTCTCCATCTCCATCGGGATCGGGTCTTCAACGCGCAGGAGAACACCTGGATGGGGTGGGAACGAAAACGGGGTAAGTTGTTAGACCTGAACAAGCTCCTCCTCAACGGCGTGGACAATTTCCCGATAAAGGTTGGAGATCTTTCCATTCTCCCTCAAGTCCGTTACGTGATAACGCTGGACTCAGACACTCGTCTACCCCGGGACACCGCACATAAGCTTGTCGGCACACTGGCCCATCCTCTGAACCGCGCCGTGATTGATCGAAAGACGAACACGGTTGTGGAGGGTTACGGCATATTGCAACCCAGGGTCGCCATCAGTATTGAATCGGCCCGCAGGTCCCGTTTGGCGAGTATCTACTCCGGTGAAACGGGATTCGATATTTATACGCGAGCTGTCTCCGACGTCTATCAGGATCTGTTTGGCGAAGGAAGCTTTACGGGGAAAGGTATCTATGAAGTTGACACTTTTCAGCGAGTACTGGGCAACCGATTCCCGTCAAATGCCCTGCTCAGCCACGACCTGATCGAAGGCGTTTACGGACGAGCCGGTCTTGTGTCGGACGTTGAGGTAATCGATGACTATCCCTCACACTTCAGCGCTTATTGCCGGCGCATGCACCGCTGGGTGAGAGGTGACTGGCAAATCCTGCAGTGGCTCTTTCCGCGCGTGCCGGATTACTTCGGCAGGCTCATTCCAAATCCGCTGACACTGCTTTCACGCTGGAAAATCTTCGATAACCTCCGGCGCAGCTTGATTGAATTGAATCTGTTCCTGTTGCTGCTGGCCGGCTGGTTTTTCTTTCCGGGTGGTCCTTTATATTGGACTCTCATTACACTGGCGCTCCTCTTGATGCCCACCTACGTTCAACTGTTCTTCTCATTGCTGCGAATCAAGGGAGCGGATAACTTGAAAGGCTTTCTCAAAGACCGGGCAAACAATTTCCTCACAGGACACCTTCAAGTATTTCTCATGCTTGTGTTCCTGGCCCATGAGGCGTTTGTGATGGTCGATGCCATCGTTCGGACCCTGGCACGCCTCACCATAACGCATCGAAACCTGCTTGAATGGGAGACGGCCGCAGAGGCAGAGTCGGGAACAAAGAAAAAGAGTGCCGTGGAAGCCTACCTGGTCCTGACCCCGTGGTTCGCATTGGCAGTAGCACTTTCCCTGGCGGCGTTTCGGCCGGGTGCATTACTCGTCGCTTTGCCGGTACTGGCGCTTTGGCTGCTGGCCAGCGTATTCACCAAATGGATCAATCAGCCTCCCCGCAAGCGGAAAAATCAGTTGAATTCCGAGGACAAGGACTTCCTGCGCCTTGCAGCCCTCGCAACTTGGAGATACTTCCGCGAGTTCAGTAATGCTGATGTGAACTGGCTTGTGCCCGACCGTGTCCAGGAGGCGCCGGCTGCCGTCATGCACAGCATGTCACCCACAAATCTCGGGATTCTACTGAACGCCCGGCTTGCAGCGTACCACCTTGGCTATCTAACGCTGACAGAATTCATCGAGCAGACTGAAGCAACGATCCACTCGGCAAAGCGGCTTCCGCGCTTCAAGGGACACTTCTTAAACTGGTATGACGTAAGAACCCTCAAGCCACTTTCACCCCAATTCGTCTCCACGGTGGATAGCGGAAACCTCGCAGCCTGTCTCTGGACTTTGAAACAGGCCTGCCTTGGACTGCTCAAAGAACCGCTTGTCGCGGCACAATCGTGGCAGGGAATCCGCGACCACGTCTCATTTATGCTGCAGCTCGTAAATGAGAAATCCCGCCCGGATGACGTCGTGTCATCTATTCAGGAGTTGGCTCGAACTGTAGAGAACATGGGAGAAGACTCCGAAAGCTGGATCAGCTCTCTCCCTCAAATTCAAAATGCGGCGAAGAAGGTTGTTGCAACGCTCCATGCAACATTCGAGGAGACCGGGAGCGATTTCCAAGCGCCGATGGATGAGTTAACCTGGTGGGCGTCAGAAACTCTCGGACGGATTGAGAGTATCCAAAGGGTCTTAAGAAATCTTTCCCCATGGCTCTTGCAAGAATACGAACACCTCCAGATTACCAGCCAGCCCAAGCAGATGGCCCCGGACTCACTGCCCTCGTTTATCGGCTCCCTTGAGGAGAAGCTTCATAACGCTCCGCCTTGCAACGGGAATAGTGGGACAGCAGCGACAGTGCAGTCGTTACGCTCGCGTCTAAAAGGTTGTGTGCAAAGAGCCACTGAGCTTTCTGAGAGATTGAAGCACCTGGCAGCGGAAGCCGATCAGCTTTTGGAAGAGATGGATTTCAGTTTTCTTTATAACCCGAAAAGAAAACTTCTCTGGATCGGTTATGACATTGACGCGCAGCAAATCGGAAAGTCTTATTATGATGTACTCGCTTCCGAGGCGCGGATCGCGAACTTTATTGCGATAGCGAAAGGTGACATCAACCAGGAAGCCTGGTTTCATCTTGGAAGATCACAAGCCTTGGAGCAGGGTGAAGCTGTACTTGTTTCCTGGAGCGGGACCATGTTCGAGTATCTGATGCCCAGGCTCTGGATGCAGTCATACTCGGGTACCCTGCTGGACCGGAACATGATCTCTGTAGTGGTATGCCAGCAGAGATATGTGAAAAAGAGAAATATCCCGTGGGGCATTTCGGAAGCAGCCTATAGCGCAAAGGATCACGAGGGGATCTACCAGTACCGCGCCTTTGGATTGCCGGGTCTCGCCCTGGACCCGAATGCTGCAAAAGAAATTATTGTCGCTCCCTACGCGAGCTTTCTGGCACTCCTGGCTGACGTCACCGCGGCCGTTCGCAACCTCAAAACAATGTGGGGAAAAGGCTGGTTCGGCCGGTTCGGCTTCTATGAATCTGCAGATTACTCAACGGGCCAAATGTCCGGAGACACAGATTGTGAGCTGGTCCGATGCTGGATGGCCCACCACCAGGGTATGAGTCTGCTCGCGGTTTGCAATCTGCTTACCCAGTCCTCGTTGCAGCGTTGGTTCCATCAGGAACCCCGGGTCATGGCAACTGAGCTTCTACTGCACGAAAAGGTGCCCTCGGCCGCCCCGGAAGAGACTGCTCCGGCGGCCCAACCGCAACCTTCACCACAACAACACAGGAAGAGAATTGCTGCTCGGAAAGCTCTTCTGGAACAATCCTCCAGCTGCGGGGAAGTTCCGCAGAAAAAGCCGTTCGTCTTCGAGGGATCACTGGAGTCACAGTTGTGTCAACCCCTATCCGGCGAAGAGGCCCATCCCCCGCAGGCGTAAAAAGAGGTATTGCGTGTGGCGACTTGAAAGGCGAGCTTACTCCGCTTGTCGCCTTGTGATTGGAATTTTAAATTGAAATGCAGAAGCTGGGATTCGGTGATTAGCGCCAATTGGGATTTCTTGCGCTATATCTTGATTTGAGGAAGGCTTCTGAGCTTTCAGTCCTGAAGCCCCTTTCTCTGCTTTCGCCGTGTGAGTGCCTTTTTCAGGTTCGCTAGCTGCCGGCTTCGGTACCAGCCCTATCATATCCAAAGCGCGGTCAACGTCAGTATTGCTCATAAACCATTGCCATACATTTCCTGTACGAAGATTCTCCGCGCTGAGCAGCGTGATGCCAACATCGATGCCGATCACGTAGCGGCTGACCCATCCCGTTGTCGGATTAAAAGCATCTGCGAACCCATATCGTCCGTAAATTTTTTTGCCGTATCGTAACAGCATGGCTCGAAGAGCGGGAATGCAGATGCCGGGAGCGAACATGACCGAACCTGCTGCAGCACTGGGAACCACGGTTCCGTCGATTCGAGAATCGTTGGGTGAACTGCCCCAGGCAACATAACCTTTGGAGCTGTCCGAAGATGTAATCCCCCAGACATTCTGCGAATACCCACGATACCGCTCCGAAAGATCGACCCCGAGCGCCTGCTGGGCACGGGTTGCCAAAATGGAATTCTCAAAGAAATTCACTCGTGGGACAAGACGATCCGTTGTCGGAACCTGTCCATAAGAACGATTCCTCAGATCCAGCCACGCCAGGGGATACTGTTGAATGAAGAGAGGCCCTCCCCCGATGTACGTGTACCCCGCTGAATTAATGACGGGGAGCTTCCAGGCGTACCACGAATCCGGATTGATGGGATGCGTTGGCGATCCGATCGCCAGCAAGTAAAGAATGGCTGCTTCACTGTAGGTGTCCCATCGATAGTGCAGAAAACCTTTTTCCGGCGTCCAGCCATGGGAAAGAGATAACCGGCTCCCATCGAGCATCCAGGGAAAATCGACCCGATCGTATATCAGGTTCGCCAAGCGAACGATTTCCGGGTCGTCAGGGAAAGCCTCCTTAGCGGTCAATACACCGGCCAGCAGCAAGGCCGTGTCAATGGAAGAGACCTCACTCTTCCATCGCCGTTTTCCCGTTCTGGCGTCGAGAAAGTGGTAAAACCAACCATGCTCTTGCGGAGCACGATAGGCAAAGAAACGGAGAGTCGTGCGAATCCGTTTGCGGGCCCGCGCCGGGCTGATCCAGCGGTGCTTGGCTGCGATGCAAAAAGCTGTCAATCCAAAGCCCGTGGCACCAATGCTCGAAACGTCCTTGTGCCGGAGAACGTCCTCAGGCCGGCCATCAAGTCTCGCCCGATCTAAGACAAGCCCGGTGCGACGATCAGTATTCTCCCAGAAATAGCGGAAAGAACGACGCGATATGTCGTCCAGAAGGTCGTTGTCAATCTTGCTGAGGTGGGAAGTCTTTTGAATGCTGGCGGTTGTCTGCGCGCCGTGGGCTGGGACAACGCATGTCATAAGCGCGAGAACCAGAACAGCAACTCCGCTAGCCCATATGGTCCGGGCGCGGGCAAGGTCCCTAACTGTTTGATCGTACATGGAAAAGATTTGGTTCCTAGTTCGTATCTCGATCCTCAGCCCCCCGAAAACTTCTCAGTCTGTACTGCTTTCCGCGGGCCGGTTCGGCATTCAGCTTCTGGATCCAAGGCCACCTTCTTTATTTTGATTCAAAATTCCCATAAAAGGAATACCAGCATACCAAAAAAGTTTGCTGAATACTCAGTCTTTCCAAATGTCGTTCGCACCCCAAAGCCGGTCCTTACCTCTGGCGCCTTTCCCTGCCCGCACAGTATAGCCCATAGTTCCGTTCTGTTGAAGCCCTTAAGCAAGCAAAAAAGCCTCCCTAGGCACCGGTCCAACGGCAAAAAGGTTGGATTCTTGGCTCAGGCGCAAATCCCGGGCAAAATCCCTTGTGTAAAAATTACCGCCATGATTTGGCCGGATGGGATATGAAATCCGCCATCTGGCCTGGCAATATGCGCATAATCATAGACTTAGAGCGATGGCAACACCGGAGCAGCTATGGAATATCAGTTGCTCAACCTTTAGGGTTGAGTGATTCTCACCAAAATCATCGCGGCCGAGAGGCAGCGCAAAGGGAGGCACTTTCGCACAGAGGTGCCTCGTCAGGGTACTTCGAGGGGTGCTTTCAATGGCAACAAGAACCCTCAAGACGCTTCTGACTTCTAGTTTTCTTCTAGGGTGTTTTTTTCTCGGGGTAAGTTTGCCGATGCGTGCCGAATCTTTTGCGCCCGCGAAGATTCGTCAGTTTCTGTCTCAGTACGATAGGAATCTGGATCTGGTCGCATCGGCGTACAATCAGATTCTCAACCAACATCTTCCTTTGCGGGGCCCTCAAGGAAAAATCGTGGGGCAACTTCCGCTCGAACGCCGCCGGTCGAGACTGGGGAAGTTACACAAGACAATCCGGAAACTTGAAATGCACCCGGACGACCTGGTCCTTGCTCTGACTCTACAAGACCAAACCGAAGCTCTGCTCGACGACGTTGAAGATGCTTCGCAAATCGCGTTTGACAACGATTACGAAGAAGCCGGCCTGCAACTTTCGCATCTGCAGATTCCGCTCGGCCATGACGAACAGATCATCGAGGAATACACTTTCCAGCTTGCTCGTGCTGCTCAGGTGAATCTCAGGAAGTTCAGGTCCGACCACCAAGAATCCGGGCGTGTTTCCAGCAAAATCCACTCGGAAAACTAGCCCGGGACCGCGCTCCGCTCCGCATTCGGCTCTATAAGCTGCCTGCGCCTGTTGCAGTCGGGGGTTTGCTACCCGAAGCAACGTCCGTCTGCTGGCCTTTTGAATTGCCAGGAACCAGCAGGTAGCCTGCGGCCCCTCCACTGTTAACGCGGGTGACAATTAATTCATAAGCCTTGCCACCTGGGCCGGGATGGAATATGACAGGCCGCTCAATAGAATTATCACGAACCCATATTCTGCGATTGCTCGTCAGGAGGCGGATCCAACCCCGGAAACGCTGATGGGCTGCATTCGTGCGGGTTAAATGCAGTATGACCCCCGGCACAATCTCCTCGTCTTTGTTTTTCTCGACGCTGAAAGCTACCTGGTCCATCGAAAACCGATTATCCAGGGAGACGATCTCCTGCTGGGTCGCGATTCGCTGCTGCTGCAGGGCTGCAAGTTCGTGCTCATAGCCTTCCCTTGCCGAAGAGAGTTCCTGCCGTGTAGAGGCCAGTTCCCTTTCAAGCTGGGCAATGTGGATCTGCTGCGCGTGTTGATGGGACGTCATCTCTGAAATCTGCGCGTTGAGGATTGCGGTGTGCTGACCCAATGCCTCTTGCTCTCTTTGATCGGCATTGGCCACGAGTGCGGCAGCGTGGAGGCGAACTTTGTCCAAGCCAGGCTTCAAGCCGGCGTCGAGACTCTGGACGTGGGCCGCCAGGCTCGTCTGACGCGTCTCCCATTCCTCGAGACCGACCTCGAGCTTGCTTGTGCGCCCCGGAATTGCTGAAAACGAATCCAGACGACCCGAAAGCCGGGCAAGCTCGCTGTTCTGCTTACTGATCACTGAATATCCGTAGCCTGCCACAATCGCCAGTGCCACAGCCAGCGACGCTAATGCCGTCCATAAGCCGGCTGCCCGTCGTTTGTGATGGACGGGCATATCATTGGACTCGTTGCTGTCCCATTCCTCATCGGACAGATGGATCCCAGTATCCTCGAAAATCGGTTCGTACTCCACAATCCGTTTATCGTTAGTTCGAGCCATGGCCCCCCCTCCGCGGGCACTGCCCGGTAATACTGCAAATTTGGTGTTTTCCTGAAGCTGAGCTCACAGATTGCCCTGCGTAGTAGTAAGGCACGTTAGGTTCCATGCTGGAACTCAACATGAAGAGATTTAGAATGAGCTAGATGCGGAGATTTGCAGGGCTTCAGGAGGCTCCGGAGTACGAAAGTAATACCTGGACGAGGGGAAAAATTGCAGACCAGCGCCCGGCAGCAGGCAGGGGCCCCGGGCAACTCATGTCTACTCGGAGTATTGGCTAACCGCCATTTTGGAGTCACTTACGGGCAGGAAACATTGGGATTGGCGCGAGCCCGAGGCGGCCCGCAGGGAATCCAACGGGGGATGCCGCGATGGTCTCCCTCTGGCAAGAGAGGAAGCAGCAGCAACCCCCGGTCATTCGTACGAGCTTGGAAAGCTGTGCACCCGGAACTGAACTTGACGCCCAGGAAAGCTTTCAGGACTACCAGTCTTCCTTCAACATAGGGTTGACGCTAGCAGATCCTTTGCCCGTCACATCAATCTCCTGAATCCATGGCCTGTAGCCCCACTTCGTGACTGAAACCAAATGCTTGCCGAACGGAATCTGGGCCGAGGTCGGAGTGCGGCCTACATAGTAGCCATCCACTCGAACTTCCGCGCCAACTGGAGCGGATTTGAAGTCAACAGCCGTGGCCTTGCCAGATTTCGCTTCTTCCTCAAGCGATTTTTTCTTAGGAGTATACGTCAAATATACAGGCTTCGGAGGCGGCGCCGTTTCCTTTCCCTGCCCTTGGTTGCCTTGATTCTGATTCTGACCTCCATTCGTGCCCTGATTCTGGTTGCCGTTCTGGCTCTGACTTTGGGTTCCGTTGTTGTACTGTTGGGTGCCACTTTGACCAGCAGGATAGGCATACGCGCCCGCGAAGGCGCGCTCGAAGGAGGAAGCAAAATTCCCGGGAATCAATGAGGGCGCCATCCCGATGGATTGGTAGGCCCCCGGAACCAAACCGCCTGAGTAGCCCAGGTCAGTGGAACTCGGATTCTGGCTTTGGCCCAAAGCCAGGGCGGCTGAGGTAAGGACGGAAACAGCAATGATACACACAAGTCGCAGTCGATTTGCCATCTTAGTTCTCCACTCCTTAAAGATTGATACCCCTCTCGTCGATCAGAGGCAAAGCTATCTCAAATACAACTTACTGACCTGCTTCGCCCTTTCGTCCAAGCTTTCGGCGCAAGGCCCCTCCGCGATTCTAACTTCGATACGGTCTAAACTGCATCGAAAAAACTCTCGGACACCACCCCTTGCTTTCATTGACACAAAATCGATAAACCAGAGAAATTACCGAAGCACTGATGCCCGGGATTGTTGTCCCCTACAGCTCACGCTACAACGTCCCAAATAATACCACGGATTCTCCAGAAACTCTTTAGTAAAGTACTGTTTCAGGCAACATCTACGTCTCGCCCCGGCTGGTCTGAATACAAGTCTCGCGGGAAACGACCCCGCCTGGGAACCAAATCAAAAAAATCACTGAATCTTTGAAACCTTAGTATTATAGAAACATCTATAATGCTTTAGGAGATGGACGATGACTCGACAGCGTTCAACCGAAGTCGAAAAAGGCCTGTACCGGCGGCACGCCGACTTCTGCAAGGTCCTGTCTCATCCCACGCGATTGCAGATCATCGACATTCTGCATGATCGCGAGATGACGGTGACCGATCTTGCCGGACAACTGCAGGTTGCCATCGGAAATCTCTCGCAACACCTGAATTTAATGAAGCAACGGAGGGTCCTGGAATCGCGCAAGGAAGGCAATACGGTCATTTACCGGCTGGCCAATCCCAAGATGACCAAGGCCTGCGGCCTGATCCGCGAAATCCTGTTCGAACAGATGCAGCAGGACAACGCCCTCTTTAGGCGAATGGACCGCTCCCCCGCCTTCCGGCAGGGGCTTCACAGCGGCCGGGAAAGGTGACCGTTGATATTTCCTGAGCTGTGACACTACAACCGGTCAAGCAAAGCAAAGTGATCAGCGTCACAGTATTCAACTAAAGCGCTTGATGGAATATGAAGATGAGACCTGTCAAATCCTGGAACAGCTTCCACAGTTTTTTCAAATTCGGTGCACCAGTTGTCGCGGGCGAGTTTGCGGCGGTTAAAGCCCAGGCAAAAGCGCCTGCTCCCAGTGGTCCGGTGTCCCTGGAACAGGCGGTCAACATTGCGCTCAAGAGTAACCCAACCATCCACGCAGCTTCGGCATACGCTCAAGCGGCGCGACACGCCATCGATGTAGCCAAGGCCGGGTACCTCCCGAACGTCAATTTCTCCGAGGGATTCACGCGCGGGAATAATCCGGTCTATGTCTTCGGTACGCTGCTGACGCAGCGGCAGTTCACGGCGGCCAATTTTGACCTCGGATTCCTCAACGTTCCTCCTCCGCTTGACAACTTCCGAACCCAGTTTTCGGCGTCCATGCCGCTCTACGATTTCGGCCGAACGTCCAAAAGGGTCAAGGGCGCCCGGCTCCAGGCTCAAGGCACCGGTGACATTGCCAACCGAACCCGGCAAGGCGTGATTTTCGACGTTGTCAGTGCTTACCTCAATGAGCTTCTGGCCCACGAGCGCGTTCGAGTTGCGCAGGCTGCTGTGAACATGACACAGGCTGATCTGGACCGCGCGCAGGCGAGGGTACAGCAGGGACTTGCCGTTGAGTCCGATGTTCTCAGTGCGCAGGCCCAACTGGCGCAGGCAAAGGAGAACCTGATCCAGGCTCAAAACAGTGTGGCGATCGGGCAGTCATCACTCAATGTGGCGATGGGCATCCCGGAAGATACGCAGACCACGACGGAGGGCAAGCTTTCGGAGATCAAGGTCGCGGTCGGCAATCTCACAATCCTGCAGGGGACAGCACTCAAAGAGCGTCCTGACTACCTGGCGGCCGAGCTTCAAGCGGAGAATGCGAAGAATTCTGTGGGACTGGCAAAAAAAGAATTCCTTCCCCGAATTGACATGATGGGTTCCTGGGAGGTCGACAATCAGACTTTTGCCACCCGGGGTGGCAACAATTGGGTGGCCGGCGCGACTTTGACTTTCAACATTTTCAACGGAGGCGCCCGGCGTGCCCGAATCGCCGAATCCAAGGCCTACCAGACGAGGGCGGACGCCATGCGCTCCCACATGGAATCGGTTGTGCGCCTCCAGGTTCGGGAAGCCTATCTGAATCTCAATGCCGCACGCCAGCGCGTGGAGGTCTCCCAGGATTCGGCCGCTCAGGCCAAAGAAAGCCTGCGAATCCTGCGGAACCGGTACGACTCGGGTCTGGCAACGATTATGGATGTCCTGCGTGCTGAGACGATGCAGACTTCAGCAGAAAACAACCATTTGAATGCGGTTTATGACTACCGGTTGGCGTTCGCGGCCCTGGAACTAGCCACGGGAGAACTCGGGCCCAACTCGCCGGCCGTAACGCAATAGCCACGCTTTGATGTGCGAGGAGAACTGCTCAAGATGAAAACACGAAACTACATGCAGGTAATGCTGGCATTGACGGTCGCCACGTTCCTTGCGGCCTGCGGCTCAACGAAGCAGGCACAGAAGCCGGCTCCGACTACGGTCTCCGGTGTCGCAATCGAAACAGTCCATCTTCAGACAACGCCTGAATATTACGAGGCGGTGGGAACGGTCAAGTCCGAAATCACCAGTGTCATCGGCGCCCAGATCAGCGGAACCGTCAAGAGAATACTTGTTAAAGAAGGCAACCACGTAAGGCGCGGGCAACTGCTCGCCGAGATTGACTCCCGGACTCAGCAGGCCCAGCTTGAGGCAGCCGCCGCCGGCATTGAAGAGAGTGACCAGGGACTGATAGAAGTCCAGCAGGCACTCCAGGCTGCGGAGGCCGATCGAAAGTTTGCAGAAGCCACGTTCAAGCGCTACAAGGCGCTACTGGCCAAGAAATCCGTGAGCCAGCAGGAATACGACAACGCCGAAACCCACTACAAAGCTGCGCTCGCAAACGAAAAGGCAACCCAGGCGAAGCTGAAGCAGATGCAGGCACGCCAGCGGCAGGCGAAGGCACAGCACTCCTCGGCGGCGACGGTGTTCAGCTATTCGCGGATCGTTTCTCCGATCGACGGTGTGGTTACCGCAAAGTCCGTTGACGAAGGCACGCTGGTCATGCCGGGCACTCCCCTGATCACGGTTGAAGACACCGGACACTTCCGGCTGGATGCGAGCGTCCCGGTCGCCTTTCTTGGCATGGTCCGCATCGGCGAATCTGTTCCGGTCACGATCGGTTCCGGACAAGTTGCGGGCCGGGTGGTTGAAATCGTTCCTGCCACGGACCCTTCCACACGAACCTTTGTCGCCAAGGTTGAGCTCCCACGGAAATGCAAATGCCAGTCCGGCCAATATGGCTCAGCAAGCTTTGCCATCGGGACAGAGAAACGGATTCTGGTGCCAAACGATGCCCTGGTCAGGCGTGGCGAACTGGAGGGACTGTTCGTAATCAACTCGGACGGCCTTGCTTACTATCGGCTGGTCAAGACGGGAAAGACTGTTGGCGACCGGGTTGAAATTCTTTCCGGGCTTGATGACGGCGAACATGTAGCTGTTTCAAAGATCAATCAACTTAGCGACGGAGTACGGGTCCAAACCTCATGAAAAACAGCGAACTTGGCGTCGCCGGCCGCGTCGCCCACTACTTTATCAACTCAAAATTAACCCCTTTGCTGATGGTCTTTGCCATCCTGATGGGCGCCTTCGCCATCTACGAAACGCCCCGCGAAGAAGATCCGCAAATCGTTGTCCCGATGATGGATGTCTTCGTGCAGATGCCGGGCGCAAGCGCCAAAGAGGTGGAACGGCGCGTCACCACGCCGATGGAGAGGCTGATCTGGGAAATCCCCGGGGTCAAGTATGTCTATTCGATGTCGTACCCCGGCCAGAGCATGGTGATTGTCCGGTTCAAGGTAGGCGAGAACGAGGAAAACTCGATCGTCAAGCTCTACAACAAGCTTTACTCGAATTTCGATCTGATTCCTCCAGGCGCCTCGAAACCTCTGATCAAGCCCCGAACCATCTACGACGTGCCGATTCTGGCGCTCACGTTCTGGAGCAACCAATATGACAGTTATCAGCTGCGCCGGGTTGTTGCGGAAGTCCAGCGCAAGGTCCAGACGGTACAGGATGTCTCGGTAACCAAGATCCTTGGTGGCGAGAAACGCGAGATCCGGGTTATGCTCAGCCCGGCAAAGATGGCAGCCTATGGAGTCGCCCCCGCTTCCATCGTTCCAATCCTGAACATGACCAACCAGCAGCTTCAGTCAGGAGAATTCGCCTCCGACAATCAAGAGTACCGCGTGGAAACGGGCGACTTCCTTCGCACGGCCGACGATGTGGGCCGGGTGGTCATTGGTGTGTCGCACGGGCGCCCCGTCTATCTCCGCGACGTCGCCACCATCAAGGACGGGCCCTCGGAGGCCTCGGACTATGTGCTGTTCGGTTATGGCAAAGCGGCGAAGGTGACGCAAAAAAGCCGCATCGGGGAGTTCCCTGCCGTTACGTTGTCGGTATCGAAACTTAAAGGCACCAACGCGGTCACGACAGCCGACAGCGTTCTGAAAATGGTGAACGACCTCAAGGGCAATGTGATCCCTGAAGGCGTGCACCTGACCGTCACGCGCGATTACGGCCGTTCGGCAGAACAAAAGTCGAATGAACTGCTCGAACACCTGCTGATCGCCACTCTTTCCGTCACGTTGCTCATTGCGCTCGCGCTGGGCTGGCGGCCTTCGATTGTGGTTCTGGCGGCTGTCCCTGTCACCCTGGCCTTTGCGCTCTTCGTCTTCTATATCTACGGCTACACGCTGAATCGTGTAACCCTCTTCGCGCTGATCTTCTCCATCGGCATTCTCGTCGACGACGCAATTGTCGTGGTTGAAAACATAGCGCGACATTTCCATCTGCCGCAGAACAAGGGACGCCCATTGGCAGACGTTGCCGCGGAAGCTGTGGATGAAGTCGGCAACCCGACGATTCTGGCCACATTTACGGTGATTGCCGCGGTCTTTCCCATGGCTTTCGTCAGTGGGCTGATGGGCCCGTACATGCGCCCGATCCCCATTGGCGCATCCATGGCAATGCTCTTCTCATTGATGGTGGCATTCGTTGTTTCGCCCTGGGCCGCGTTGCGGGTGCTTGCACATGCCAAACCTCACGGGCTTGAAGGTGAGGGCGGCGGACCCGACATCACGCAGCGGATCTATCGCAAAGTCGTGACCCCGCTTATTAAGGATCGCAGGAAGCGCCTGTTCTTCCTGGGCGGCGTCGTTTTCCTGTTGCTCCTCGTCATGGTGCTTCCGCTGGCCAAAGTTGTTCTGGTCAAGATGCTGCCCTTTGACAACAAGAGCGAGTTTCAGGTGATCGTCGACATGCCGGAGGGGACCACCCTGGAGCAGACCGCTCTCGTCACGCAGAAAATCGCGCGCAGGATTGCAGAAGAACCCGAAGTCGTCAACTACGTGGACTACATCGGCACCGCCGCCCCCTACGATTTCAACGGGCTGGTCCGGCACTACTTCCTGCGCAAAGGACCGAACAAAGCAGAAATCTATGTCGATCTTTTGCCGAAATCCGAACGCTCAGCGCAGAGCCACGAAATCGCCAAGCGCGTGCGCCGCGCGATTGATCCCATCGGATTCAAATATGGCGCCAAGCTGAAAGTTGCCGAAATTCCGCCCGGGCCGCCGGTGATGGCGACACTGGTTGCCGAAGTCTATGGTCCAAGCTACAAGGGGCAGATTGACGTGGCGCGCCAGGTCCTGGCCGACTTCAAGAAGACTCCCGGCGTGGTGGATGTCGACTGGAGCGTCGAGGCTCCCCAGCGCAAGCTCCACTTTATCGTCGACAAGCAAAAAGCCGCGCTGAATGAAGTCTCCGTCAAGCAGATCGCCCAGACCCTGCGCCTCGCCTTGAGCGGAGATGTCGTCGGCATTGCGCATCTTCCCGACGAACGGGAGGACGTCAACATCCTCCTGCGGGTCCCGCGCGCCGAGCGGTCCAGCGCCAACAGTCTCGGCGGAATTCGCGTGATGTCTCGAAACGGAACTCTGGTTCCTTTGAGCGAGCTCACACACGTAAAAGATGAGACGATTGAGCGGACCATCTATCACAAGAACCTGAAGCCGGTGGTCTACGTCACCGGCGATGTGGCAGGAGAAGAAGAAAGCCCGATCTATGCCATGATGAAGCTCTCCAAAGAGCTGGACAAAGTCCAGACGCCGAATGGGACGAGCATGGAACGTTACCTGACCCACCAGCCCTTCCTGACCAACACCTATTCCATGAAGTGGGATGGCGAGTGGCAGATCACGTATGAGGTGTTCAGGGATCTGGGCTTTGCATTCCTGGTGGCGCTGATCCTGATTTACGGGATTGTCGTGGGGTGGTTCCAATCCTTTATTGTGCCCCTGGTGATTATGGCGCCTATTCCCCTGACCCTGATTGGCATCCTGCCGTTGCATGCCCTGATGGGCGCGTTCTTTACGGCCACTTCCATCATCGGGGTCATTGCGCTGGCGGGCATCATCGTCCGGAATTCCATCCTGATCGTGGACTTTGTCGAATTGCGTCTCGCTCAGGGGATGCCGCTCGATGAATCGGTGGTGGACGCGGGCGCCGTGCGTTTCCGTCCCATCCTTCTCACGGCCGCTGCCGTGGTGGTCGGCGCGCTGGTCATTCTCCCTGACCCGATCTTCAAAGGGCTGGCCATCTCTCTGATCGCCGGGGCCATTGCCTCAACTTTGCTCTCGCAGATAGCGGTTCCCATTTTGTACTACATGGCCGCCCGGAAAAAGCATACACTTCCGGAAGCAGACGAACCATCGGGAGGAACCCATTGACACTTCTCAAACCAAACAATATCTTGTGCCCGGTTGATCTAAGCCCTGTTTCGGATGGCACGCTGCGATGGGCGGGGCTTTTCGCACGCACTTTCAACACTCGAGTGGAAGTCGTTTATGCCGATTGGTGGGAGCCTCCGCGCTATTTCACCGAGGCTCAGATCCAGGCTCTCGCGCGCCAGGAACAGGCAGGCGAGAAGGCCCTGCAGTCAGAGTTGTCGGAGCTGGCCAGAGCAACGTTAGAGAACGTAGCACCCTACAACGTTGCTGTTGTCGAGGGACATCCAACCGAGCAGATCCTGGAGCGGGCAAGGAAATTGATGACCGGACTGATCGTTATGGGAAGCCACGGCCGCACCGGAATGGCGAGGCTGCGCCTGGGTTCGGTAGCCGAGGACGTTGTCCGCAGGTCGGTCTGCCCGGTCCTGATTGTGAAATCCGCAAAGGACCCGGGACGCTTACCCGGTATCGAAAACATTTTATGCCCGGTGAATTTCACCAGCTTGTCTCAGCAATGCCTTGAAATCTCTTCAGAACTTGCAAAAGCCTTCGGCGCGCGGCTGTGGGTTGTCCATGCGACAGACGGCGAAGAGATGAACCTCGACGAAGTCCATAAGCGCATCTGCGAGTGGGTACCGCAGGATGTCCGGGGGCGTTGCGAAGTGTCGGAAGTCGTTCGTCAGGGGAACCCTGCCGAGCAGATCGTCCTGATGGCGCGCGAGCACTCTGCCGATCTTGTCGTAATCGGCGCACAGCACCGGCCGTTTCTCGAGTTCACAACTTTGGGAACCACCACGGAAAGGGTAATGCGCCACAGCCTTGCTTCCGTGCTGGTCGTCCCAACAACGAAAACAGATAGCGGCAATTGATTCAGGAAGGGAGTTTTTCATGGACTTAAATCGATGGCTCCGGCTGATCGCCGGGTTGTTTATCATGGCCAGCGTCCTGCTGGGCCACTTCGTCAATGCGTGGTGGTACGCGTTTACGGCCTTTGTGGGATTGAACCTGTTTCAGTCGGCGTTTACAAACTGGTGCCCGATGATGGCGTTCTTGCGCAAACTGGGCGTGCGGCCGTAGCGCCGATAGATTGCGCCCACTCTTCCTAAGGTGAGAGCTGCTGCGGTGGACATAGAAAAGGGTTGGGGCCTGTTTTGCCGTGGTTTCTTCACTCTCTCACAACACCTATCAAACGCCGGGTCCGGTCCCGGTTCCAAAGTGATTCGATACCGCCTTTCCGGCCTTATAATCAAGAGAGGTGGACGAGATGCGAGCCAGTTCCCGTTCCTTGCGCTTCTTCGTGGTGGCGGCGGTTGCCGGGGTACTTTGTCTTTCGTCGTGGGTCGCTTACAGGACCTGGCCTCAGAAAATTGATATCACTTTTCCGGCCGTCCTTCCGATCATCAAGCTGGACGGCGGCCACCGGATTACGACTCCGAAGTGGAGGCCTTCCTTCATTTTGAATATCTGAAGAGCCACGCCGGCCTTGGCGGGTCGCGCGTCCTGCTGACCGTGAAAGATACGGAGGCGGGTCCGCGCTATCGAATCTTCCTGGTGCTTGATAACGACCTTCTTTCAGCGGTTCCCTACCTGGGGCGGCTGAAGTCGGAAGGCTATATCCCCGACTATAAGCTTTGCCCGGTCTCGTACCAGAACCTGGCCCGGAAGCGGCTCGAAACTTCTGTCTTTCTTGCCTGCTACGACCCCCTCAAGGCTCCCCGGCTGGCGTCGTTATCCACCTCCCAACTTCTGATTCCGCTGGCCCGCTTCATGGTTTTCAAATCGAGGACCGATCGCCGCGTGCGAAAACGCATCCAACCTGTGCCAACGACTCTTTCATTCGCACAGGCCAGAGAGCTCTCAGCCGACATCCTGGACGTCGTCCGTTTCTACCACCTGCCGCTTGATGTTTTCCTGGGCATCGGGGCCATGGAGAACGATTACATGAACGTCCGGGGCGATCTTGAGCATGCAATATGGAAGAGACGGCCGCAACGGGGTGATATCGTCCTGAGGCACGCGCGTGGCCGCGTCCTGGTCAGCGATTATGCCATGGGCGTCTGGCAGATTACGCGCGAGACCCTGCGCTTTGCTCACAGCTTATATCTGAAAGATAAAAGGAATTATTCGCTTTTGCCGCCCCGCCTCAGGCCCGCTCGCAAACTCAGTTTTGATCTGGATAATTCCGAGGTCCTGACCACTTACGCAGGCTTGCTTCTCCGTCACCTGCTGGACGAGACCAACGGCGACATCGCCAAGGCCGTCGGCGCTTATAATGGCAGCCTGCGGACACCGAACTACCAGTACGCAGCCGGAGTGCAAGCGGTGGCTTCCTATGCTCGAAGTTTTCTCTCGCGGGCAGCCAACCTTGACGGCTTGAACGTCGCCAAATCGTGGCTCGTTCGCCCCTCCTACATCAAGCTCCCTGAAGAAGTAGCCGCAAACGCCTCCGCAATTCCACGTGAAAGACCGTAGCGCAACTCGGAGAAACCACCATGCAAGTTTGATCACGCAACGGATGGCGCATGCTTTTCCATGGCTGTTTACGAGGGCTCCGCATGTGTTTCACCCCTCCGTGCCGTCCGATGAGGGACATTGCCAAAATCCCTATTCCGCAACTTCTGCAGGATTCTGAGCCGCCTTGAAAAAGTTCGCTCACCAAATGGATGGATACTTCCTTTGACTTTGCCCAAGACGGAGGCGTAGCATTGGCTACTGGGGCCAGATCCTCAACTCTTCGCGAATGGAATCCCAGTGGAGGCTGTCGTTGCGTGTACTTTTCTATATCCCCGACAATCGCATCACTCACAGTTACATGCCAACGCTGTGGCCGTATGTCCTCAAATCGCTGACTCCTCCTGGGCATACCGTCACAACCCTTGACGGCAACGTGGTCCGCATGGACCCCGGCCAACTGGCTGACTACGTCAGGCGCGAGAAATTCGACGTGGTCGGCATTGGCGGCATGACCCGAACCATTCACCGTTCCTACGTGGTGGCGGACAGCATCCGCGCCATGGGCGTTCCCGTTGTCATGGGAGGTCCTCACGTGACCGAGGAACCGGATGAGGCGCTCCGGAAGAGGCGCTCGAGCACGCCAACAGCGTTGCCTGCGGCGAGGCCGACGATCTTTGGCCAAAAATGCTTTCCGATTTGGAAGCAGGCAATCTGCAACCCCTCTACCGCTCCTCCGAAAAGCCCAGCCTTGAAAACTACCCGCGCATCCCGTGGGAGCAGACCGACTTCCGCCAGTTCAGAGTGCTCCCCAAGTGGGCCTCCAACGCTTTGCGGACATTCGGATGGGAGCGTTTCGACGTCAGCATCTCGCCGGTCGAAACCGGGCGAGGCTGCCCCTACCGCTGTGATTTCTGCACGGTCAGCCCGTTTTTCGGCGAGAAGATCCGATTTCGCACCAATGAAAGCGTTATTGCAGAACTTAAACTTCTGAAGAGTCTGGGCCGCACGCTGGTCTTCTTTGTCGACGACAACTTCGCCATCAATCCGCGCCGCGCCAAATCCTTAATGCGCGCCATGATCGAGGCGGATGTCCAGATTTTCTGGGTTGCCCAGATTTCCATGAACCTGTTGCGGGACGAGGAACTGCTTGATCTGCTAAAAGAATCCAAATGCATCTGCGTGTTTATCGGGCTGGAGTCGGTGCTGCCGGAAAGCCTGAAGGAAGTGAGCAAGACTTTCAACAAGCCCCAGGAGTATGGCCAGATCATTGGCGGACTCCAGCGGCGCGGCATTTACTGCGTGACTGCGTTCATCATGGGTATTGACGGCGACCGTCCGGGCGTGGCGCAAAGGACCTGGGACGTGGTTCGCAACTGGCCTCCGGGTTTCTTTCCCGTGTTCAGCCAGCTCACACCTTTACCCGGAACTCCGCTTTACAAGTCTCTCCGCGATCAGGGGCGCCTTGAGGAACGGCACTGGTTGAACTACTGCCCCTACGGTGCAGCCTTCACGCCCAAACACATGACGCCGGCTCAACTCGAAGGCGAGGTCCGCAGCGCGTGGGGAATGGCCTACAGCTCCGAAGGAATCTTCCGCCGGGTCAGCCGCATGAGAGACATGCGGTTTGTTTCCAAATTGATCTACGTGTTCGCGACGCTGGCTTTCCGGGGAATCTATTTCCGCCAGATGACCGCCCGAGCCTGGCTGAAACTCATCTGGGAGAACCGGCGTTCCGTGCGCGAGGTCTTCTCCCTGCGCTCGTTTACGCACCACGAGACCGCTCCAATCTCGGAAGTCTCGCCTCCGGTCCAAAACGCTTCACCGTCTACAATTCCGGGCTCTTGAGCGCGTCGTCCACAGTCTTCCCCGCAAACCCCGGCCGCAGGCACAACCCGCACTGCGCAAGCCGTTGGCTCTGACAAAAAAGTCCCCGCCCTCCGCTCATTGAAGAAGCCGTAACGGTTTTGGTGCCCATCGGCAACTTTTTCCGTCAGCCCGTTGTGCGGTGGAATCCCAAACGAAGTAGAACTCTGAAGATGTAAGAAAGCCGATGGTACTTGAACCTATGATGCAGTAAACCTCAGGCAGCAACGGCGCGGGAACCCAGGCACGTTTCCGCGGCCCGCACTAAATCCTTCTCCGGGACGGGTTCTTCCAGATAGTCCCTTGCCCCCAACTGCATGGCTTCCAGGTAGCAACCCATATCGAGGGAACGGGCCACCACCAGAACGGACCTGTCACGGTCAATCGCAAGCGCGCTTTCCAACACGTTTCGCCCCTCGAACGCCGGACTCCCCTGGCTCAATACGACAAGGTCAAAAGGCTGGGACTTGAGGCAGTCCAGCGCCTCGTCGTACGACCCACAGGTCACCACCGCGCAGCCCATCCGCTGGAGGACTGTCCGGTAATACACGAGATCGCCGCGGTCCTCGTCGACAACAAGGACATGACCTCTCGTCGCAAGCCTCGTTGGTTCTGCGTGCTTTGGCACGCCCAAACGGTGTGGCATAAGACCCTCCGCAAATCCCTCGACTCTTTGAAACCTGAATCGAGGTATAAGTTATCTTTTCCTTGCTTATTCCGCAGGTCTCAAAACTCTGTGGAAGCCAAGACAAGCAACGCCGCAGAGCATCTATGAGGGATCGTACTTCAGTTATTTATCTATCTGCTAAACGTTCGAGCCGTAAGTCACGTTCAGATGCCATTGGAGGAAAAGAGCGCAGTAAGCAAACCGGGAAACGGCGCCTTAACTTCTGGCAGGACCAGGCTCTCCCTGGCGAGAATTCGGCGGGACATAAGAGACTCGAAAGCACAAAAGGAAGAACCCGGGCAGAACCTTGTTACCTCCTTCTTGCGAAGTGCTCTCAACTGTACGAGCAAGCTTATCGTAACACAGGAACGAAACAAGTCAAGCTGATAAGTGCGTCAGAAGAATTTGAATCCGGCTGGACGGTTTTAGCCCTGGAGAAAGCCCGTTGTATCCCCAGCCGACACAGCATGTAGCCCCCCTGGGCCTCAGGCTCGTTTTTCCGGTTTGTTTCCGCTTTGTTTCCGGTTTGTTTTTGGCCTGTTTTTTCGACCGGCTCTTTATTTTCAACAAGTTGGCTAGCTTTGTTTTCGCTTTGTTTTCGGTTTGTTTTTTGGCAATGTTCTATTGTTTTCAACAACTTCCCCGCTTTGTTTTTTAAAAAAGAATTCTTTTTTGCTCAGAATTTTTGGCTGGTGCCAGCCAAGCGGCGCGTATTCAGCCTGTTCCGCGTCATGGCGAGGGCGGATCGAGCTGTAATTGCGGTGTGCATCGTCAGTTCCTTCCCGGCGTGACAATCGCCGACTGAAAAGTACTGTTGTAGTCTACATCACACCGGTCCAAGTGTCAAGAAAATTCTCACCGCCAGGACGCATGCATGGCCCCGGCTGCGTTCAGCCGATCGATGCTTTCCAGGGGCGCAACCCCGCGCCCGCGATCTGGCAAGCCGTGTTTGACGGCCTTCGCAAATGGCCGTGAAGGTTAGAACAACGGTGCGCGCAGATGGATACAGCCATAATCATGTGGTCGGATTGCTTATGGACTTTCAAATGTCGAAGTAGTAAACTGCCTATCCTTGCGAGCGTCGATTTCCTAGAGAGAGGAGCAAGCAGATGAAGTGGAGGCAGGGCCTTTGGCGCGGAGGGTTGCAACTTGCAATTCTGGTTTTCATTCTCGTGTGCGGAATTCCAGCGGCCCGGGGACAGGCGCAGCAGCTTGTCGCCACTCCGCCGATGGGGTGGAACAGTTGGAACCATTTTGGCTGCAAAGTCAGCGAGGCGATTGTCCGCGAGCAGGCGCACGCGATGGCGACGAACGGGATGAAAGCCGCCGGCTACGAATACGTCAACGTGGATGACTGCTGGGCCGGCAAGCGCGACGCCAACGGCGTGATTCATCCGAACAGCCGTTTCCCTGACATGAAGGCGCTGGGCGACTACATCCACAGCCAGGGCCTGAAGTTCGGAATCTATTCCTCGCCGGGACCGAAAACCTGCGCCAAGTATGCCGGAAGCTACGAGCATGAAAAGCAGGACGCGGAAACCTACGCCTCCTGGGGCGTGGACTATTTGAAGTACGACTGGTGCAGCGCCCGCAAGGTCTACAAGCTTTCCCAGATGCCCGCCGTCTACAAGAAAATGCACGAGGCGCTGGTGGCGACGGGACGTCCCATCGTCTTCAGCCTGTGCCAGTACGGCATGGACCGCGTCTGGAGATGGGGAGCGTCAGTGGGTGGCAACCTTTGGCGAACCACCGACGACATCCAGGACAATTACACCCGCATGGCCTTCATCGGATTCGGGCAGGAGGGCCTTGGCCGATACGCCGGGCCGGGCCATTGGAACGATCCCGACATGCTCGAGGTCGGCAATGGCCACATGACCGTGGACGAAGAAAAGACCCACATGAGCCTGTGGTGCATCCTTGCCGCACCGCTGATTACGGGCAATGACCTGACGAAAATGTCGCCGGAAACGCTGGCCATTCTGACCAATCCGGAGGTGATCGCTGTGGACCAGGACCCGGCCGGTGTTGAGGGACATCGGGTAACCGAAGAAGGCCCGCTGCAGGTTTGGGTAAAGCCGCTTGCCGATGGCAGCAAAGCGGTGGGACTTTTCAATGAAGGCGAATCCACCATGCCTGTCACGGTTCATTTCAGAGAGATCGGGCTTAACAGCCCAGTTTCAATCCGCGATCTGTGGGCCAGGAAGGATTTGGGAACCTTCAAAGGAAGCTATACGGCACAGGTCCCGCGCCACGGCGTGGTCATGATCAGGGTGAAAGCGGGCAGTTAGGATTCGGTCGATATAGCTTGTTTCTGAGGTTGGAGGGGGTCGCGGAACGTCAAACATGACAAAGGCTGGATTATGAATATCAAATCGGACTCATACCAAGTCTCCAAACCGGTGGCTGGAAGCTGCAGGCATCGGTGGCAGGATCAGGAGAGCGCCTTTCATGTGGCCCAGGTGTGCGAATTCTGCAAACTCTACCGTTACAAAGTGGCTCCCATCTCCGACTGGGAATATCGCGCTCCTATTCCCCGGGTGACCTACGGCCTGGATGTGAACTGAATTTTCCGGGCCGTGAACTCTCTAGTCTCTGCCGCGCGCCCGCCGCTGCGGTTTCGGAATACAGGTCAAAGGTTGCGGGCGGAGATGTTCCTGCCTGACGAGAGCAACGTCTCCCGCTTGTGCCACCATTCCTGAAACCGCGTGCAGCGCCCCTCGGAGTCGAGCGACACGACGAAGATTCCGTCCAGTTGGAGCCGCTTGCTTTCACTTGGGCGCAGGAATGATGCCCACCAGTGGACCACGCCCTCGGCCGGGCCGGCAGCAAGAATTTCAAAATCAAAGTGAATCTGCTGCTGGCTGCTGGTGACGTGCTTCCAGTATTTCAGCAACTCAATGCGGCCACGAAGAGGCGACGTGAAAGGCAGCACGGAATAAACGGCGTCTTCGGCAAACAGATCGACGGCAGCCTGTGCATTCCGCTCCTCCCACGCCGCGCCATACGCGCGCAGCCAGCTTTCCAAAGTCTCCCTGGTCACGATTTAGCGCCTATAAAAATGCGGCGTACGATTGGGTTCGTGCGCCGAACCCTCGCCAGTATCTTTGCGTCCTTTGCGGCTCTGCGCCTTTGCGAGAGGCTCTTGTCAGGCAAACTTTCTGGCCCGAGCAGTAACACCAAGAGCGAAACAAGCTCACGCACGCAAAGGCGCAAAGACGCAAAGAAACTTTCTTGCAGTTTGTGCTTGCGCGACCTCACAGCATATCAGATGTCCGGCCTTTTGTACTTTCCCTCGCGTGTCGATGATGCAGCACGGCGCTCCGGCGTTGTCTTGACATCACAAAACATGAAAACCATACTGGCCTTTAGGGGTATTTATTCTCCCTCATAATGATGTTGCAGGCATAACTCAAGGATGTGACATGCGCGAATTGCGATCCAGCCGGGCCCTGATGGTCGACCTTTACGAACTGACGAT
>JARRJI010000059.1:0-15883 GCA_037379595.1 Acidobacteriota bacterium
GAGGTAAAGACCGGCAGACACACTAGTCCACCTGCAGAGTTGACTTGATAGGTAAGACCGGGCGGCACTGGCCAGATAGATCCCGTACTGTCTCCCAGCCCATAGCTGAACGGTTGATTGTCAAAAATACCAAATGAAGGGGTTGCCCAGGTTGGAGGATTGGTCCTCGCGTTGAATGAATATGAACCGTCAGCAACGTTGTTATAGTAGATGCCGTATCCTCCCCGCAACGCGGTCTTTCCATTGCCGAACATGTCCCATCCGAAACCGATCCTCGGACCGATTCCCGTCACTCTGTTGTTAGTAACGTAGGCTGCTTGCCCGCCTCGGACTGACATCGTCCCGTCAGCCACCTGCTGTGCAAAGGTGCTTCCGGACCCCGGGGTAAACCAGGGGAATGGTGTCGTCGAATTGTGGTAATTGCCCCAGTGACCAAAGTAGTTGAATCTAACTCCCAGATTAAGCGTGAACCGGGGAGTTACCTTCCAGTTATCCTGTACATATGCCCCCCAATAAAGCCATCGGAGTACCTGGTACAGGTTGGTCGCCAATGCACTGTTTGCTACGGTCACTGACGGCCCGTACTGCCAGTTTGGAAGATCCTGGGCAAAGTCCAGTACATTATCCAATGTCCTGAACGACACGGCCCGGGTGAGTGACCTCATTCGACAAAGAGTTCACGCTGCCATCGAGGAACTCGAGTACCAGCCGAATCACGTTGCGAGGAGCCTTAAGCTCAAGACCACGAAGATGCTCGGGATGATCATTTCCGACATCACAAATCCCTTCTTTTCGCAGATGGTACGGGGTGCAGAGGACGCTGCTCCAAAGCGAAACTATCTCCTTCTAACTTTCAACACCGATGATCGCGTGGAGCGGGAGAAACAGGTCCTTAGGGTCCTGCGATCGCGCCGCGTCGACGGGGTTCTTTTGGTCGTAGCACCCAGCGAGGAACGCCCAGCCCACATCACCGACACCATCGATTCCGGATTGCCCATCGCCTGGCTGGATCGGTTGCCACCTGAAATCAGATTAGACTCGGTCACTGTCGACAATGTTGCGGCCACTCAGGAATGCGTCCGGCACCTCGTCAGCCAAGGTCACAGTGAAATCGGCATCATCACTGGATCCTTGTTCTTAGAAACCGTCCGTCAACGCCTTCAGGGGTATAAGAAAGCCCTGGAACCTGCAGGAATCCCCGTCAGACAGGAACTGATCTGTGAAGGAGACTTTCGGGAAGAAACGGGATACCAGCTTGGAAGAAAGATCCTTGCTCGGCCTGACCGACCGTCCGCATTGTTTCTTTCAAACAGCCTGATGGCCATTGACGTTTTAAGAGCCATTGAAGAACTCGAGCTCCGGTGTCCGGAAGAAATTGCACTTGCTCCTTTTGATGACTTGCCACTAACCGAAGTGTTCCGTCCTCATCTAACGGCTGTATCCCAGCCAGCATTCTCTATTGGTTACGCCGGGGCAGAACTCCTGATCCAACGAGCTGAGTCTAAAGGAAACTCTGATACGCCAATTGCTATTCGGCTTCTGACCCAACTCAAAATGCGGGAATCGACTCTTGGATATCTGCAACCCAATCCTCGCCATACGAAAGTCCGATCTTCCAGTGACGGCAAGAGGACGTAAGAACACTACAGCGAAAACGCTCAATGTATTCATACAGTAAGTTCGATCTCCCTTCACTTTCATCTTCATCTTGCTAACCCTGGCCGAAACTACTGCGGATCGTTTTGCTAAAAAGTCGAAAAAAATAATTCCATCTGAAAAGTGAATCCTGCGCCTACCCCCCTACCCCCACCTGCGCGAACTAACTGTCCAGGGCTGAAGTAAGAAAATGGCTCGAAACCCGGGTACAACGGAAGAATGTCGTTGATGACCAGCGGACTCACGATCTGAAATGGAGAAAACGAGAAAGAGCCAAGGGGCAAAAGCCCCGTGCTACCAGCAGGCGCAAAAAGGGAGGGGAATAAAATGTCACTCTGGAAACGAGGAGATTGGTTTCACTGCGACTTCATGCTTGACGGAAAGCGTTATAGGTTGCCCCTTGGCACAAAGGACAAACGCAAAGCCAAGGACCTTGAGAAGGACAAGGTTGCTGAGGCCAAACAAGGCAAGCTCACTGCTACAAGCGTCGCCGTTGCGCGTCTGACCTCCTCCGAGGCCGCGGACCGCTACATGACCGACCGTGAGCCCCACCTTGCCCCTCGCACGATCTCTACTGCGCGGGAACGGATAAAACCGCTCAACGCTTTCTTTGGCAACGCCAAGCTGAGAGCGATTGGCTCGGACCAGATACGCCAGTGGATCACACGGCGCAAAGAGGCAGGACTCGCCAACAAGACAATAAACCTTGAATTGGAACTGGTCCGCGGCATCCTGAAGCGGGCGAAGCGCAGGCATGCTGTGAGTGACGAAATTCAGATGCTTCCCACAAACCACGAGGCAGGCCGCCCTTTGGAACAAGATGAGAAACTCCGGTTGCTCAAGGTTGCGGCATCAAATCCCAACTGGCAGGTTGCCAAGTGCGCGACGATTATCGCATTGAATACCACCATGCGAAAATGCGAAATCCGGGGGCTACGGTGGCCGCGCGTGAATCTCATCGACAAGACGCTGAGTGTCTGGCGGAAGACAACCAAGACTGACGGCGGCAAAGGGTCATTCCTCTCAACCAGGACCCTCTAAACGCGATTCTCGAAATGCGGGAGCGGGCCAAGGCTTTTCTTGGGAACAACATCTCGCCTGACTGGTTTGTGTTCTTTCGGCACGAGGGCTTTACATCTGAGCCGGACCCCACAAGGCCAATGGGCGTGACGGGCTGGCGGACGGCTTGGCGCGCTATGACACGCACCGTTGATTGCCCGAAGTGCGAACAGCCCCAGCCTCCAACAGATTCCTGCCGAAACCCGGAATGTAAAGCAGACATGAGTGGTATCAAGAGTCCGTTGACGGGACTGAGATTCCATGATCTCCGTCATCACTGCATCACTGAGCTTGCCGAGGAGCAGGCGAGCGATATGACGATTATGAGCATCGCGGGCCATGTGTCAAAGAAAATGCTGGAGCATTACAGCCAAACGCGGATGGATGCCAAGCGGAGAGCAGTAGAGGAACTTTCCAGTACCCGCCGGACTGAGCAGACAGGCCAGATTTTAGGGCAAATTGACGGGGGGGTTACGTCACAAACCGTGTCACAAACACCGATTTGGGACCCACCACGAAGCAGTAAGTCACTGAAAGAATTGGTGGACCTGAGGGGATTCGAACCCCTGACCCCCTGGTTGCAAACCAGGTGCTCTCCCAACTGAGCTACAGGCCCTTGCTGCGAAGGTCTCCAGTGATACTGCCCGGTAATTCGAAAACCGTCAAGAGGTTGAACCGCCGCTCGAGTCATATCGAGGCGCGCAAAGATCTTGCGCGGAGCTAGAATCCTGCCGTTCAAATCGAGCTTGTAAATGTGGCCGAGCCTGGAATCCGAACTGTAGATCACCTGATGAGGAGGCGGCGTAATGCACAGCGCCCACGGCGCTCCGACGTTGGTCCACTGAGTGATAAAGTTCCCGTCCGTATCGAAAACCTGGATCCGGTTGTTTTCACGGTCGCCGACGTAAACGCGGTCCTTCGCATCTGCCACAATCGTGTGCGGTGTATGAAACTGTCCCGGGGCGGTGCCTCGCGTTCCCCACTCCTTCAAGCGATTCCCGTACTCGTCGTATTTAACCACGCGCGAATTGACGTAACCGTCGGTCACAAAGATGTCTCCTTTTGAATCGAAGGCCACATCGGTGGGCCGGTTGAACTGCCAGTCAGGAACAGCAGGCGCGGGCTGGCCGGGAAGCAGGTGGCTCACCGGCTCCGGTCGCCGGCCCAGCACCATCTTCACGCGGCGGCCCTCGGGGTCGAATTCGATCACCATATTCGAACCCTCATCCACGCACCAGATATTGTCATTCCTGTCGATCTTGACGCTGTGGGCGAAGACAAATCCGTAAAGGCCGTTGCCAATGGTACGCATGTAATTCCCATTCGGATCAAACTCCAGCAGACGAGTCTTCTCGCCGCGGTTATAGACAAAGATGTCGCCCTTGGAATTTACGGCCACGCCCGCGACTTCGCCCAAGTACATTCCCTGCGGCAGCTTGAGAAAATTCGGGATGGATTGAAAAGAGATTTCAGGAACGCGCGGCTGCTGAGCAAATACCAGCGCGGAAAGAAACAGAAGCCACACAACAAGCCCGTATTTCACGCTGCCTCCTCTGGAAGAAACACGTCCCCGCGAATGACATTCGAACTGTCCTGAATTGCGCTTACTTTAACTGGCTTGCCATCAATTCCGTCAGCTTCCCATAGGCGCGTTCCGCCTGCGGCTGATTGTAGGCCGGGCCATCGGGCACCGTCCAACCGTGATGGGCGCCGTCGTACACTTCGCTTTCGTACCGGCCGCCCCACTCCTTGAGCGCCTGGTTCAGCTTCTCGATGGCCTCGGCAGGCATGCTGTGATCCTCCACGGCGTGGCCGAAATAGAGCCTTGCCTTGATGCGCGGCAGGACGAGGTGCGGGCTTGCGGGAGCATCGGTCCAGAGAGCGCCTCCGTGGAACGATGCGCCTGCAGAAATCCGGTCCGGCCTGACGGCGGCGGCGCGCATAGCCATGGCGCCGGTGAAGCAGTAGCCGACCACACCCATCGGCCCCTCGCTCACTGAATCCAGGCTCCCGAGAAAGTCCACATAGTCGGCGGCGTCTCGCTCCATGGCTTCCGGAGTCATCGGCCCCATCAGCTCGGCAAAGCGCTTCATCGTACGTTCATCACCCATGCGCCGCGCGAAGTCGAAAAGCGGCGGACGCCCGGTGCGGTAAAAAACGTTGGGCATCAGGACCACATAACCTTCTGCGGCGAGCCGCTGCGCCATGCCGCGATTGGCTGCGCGAATCCCGCCAATGTCCGTCAATTGAAGCACGCCCGGCCGGCGAGCCCCGTCGTCCGGACGGTAGAGAACAGCGTCCGACGTTCCATCGTGCGTGCGAATCTCAGTCTCTTCTACGATCATTTCTGCCCCCTGTTGGTATCAGCCCGCGAACATCTTCGCAGTTGAACCGCGGGACTGACTTGATGAATTGCTGTTGCCCCAGCAAGACCTTGAAGGGGCATTATCCCACGCACGTTGGACGGCTGCAAACCGAGTTGATGGCGTCCGGCTGCGCCTTGGTGAGTCGAAGCGTGAGATTCGGTCAGGCGTTTGACCGGTCCCCCATATTGTGATTAACTACGGTGCGATTTTGGAGAGAGCGGAGAGACGAACGACAATTGTCCTGCCGAAACCGGCACAGGCCGCCATGTCGATCGTGGCTTTGGGAGAATCTGAAGATTCACAAAGAGAGGAGTGCTGAATTGAAAAATGAAAAGACGGGCTCTTTACCGCGGCGAGATCTGCTCATGCTGGGAGCGGCGTCGGCGGGACTTTTGGGGCTGGGCGGCAGGACCACATCGGCAGCACCTGCGGAGTCGGGCGGAGGACTTCCCTACCCCCAGGAGATGAATCTTGCACTGCTGCGGAACTACCGGACGGAAAAAGCTTCCAGCTACGACCGAACGGGCGGCAACGCCGATGCGCGCCGGCTGGAACCCGGCCAGACGCTCACCTTGATGAAAGCGGACGGCCCGGGCATGATCAGCCACATCTGGTTCACGATTGCGAGCCCTGACCCTGAGCATCTGAAACGGCTGATCCTTCGCATGTATTGGGACGGCGAGACGGAGCCCAGCGTCGAGGCGCCGGTGGGCGATTTCTTCGGCCTGAACCTGGGCGAGTATTTTCTCTACGATTCCGCGCTTCTGACGGTCGCAGCCGTCAAGGCTTTGAATGCGTACTTCCCCATGCCTTTCCGGAAATCGGCGCTGATCACCGTGACAAGCGAGAGCGAAAAGCCCGTGAACGCCTACTACTGGAACATCGACTACCAGCTTCTGCCGAGCCTGCCGGAAAACGCCGCCTATTTCCACGCCCAGTACCGGCAGTCTGCTCCCTGCCCGGGCTGGAAGACGGCGGAGGAAAAGAACCCGTTGGGAACCAACAATTACGTCTTTATGGAGGCGACCGGACGGGGACACCTGGTGGGCGTCACGCAGGGAATCGTCCTGAACCAGAACGGCTGGTGGGGCGAGGGCGACGACATGCTCTTCGTGGACGGAAATCAGAAACCCGTGACGACAGGTACCGGCTCCGAAGATTATTACAACGGAGCGTGGGGCTTTGACGGCAAGGCGTTCAACTACCCTTATAACGGCGCGCCTTACGTGGTGAACCCGTTTTCAATCGGAGGCCGGTGGTGCCTTTACCGCTGGCACCTGGACGCTCCGCTGGCTTTCGAAAAGTCCGTCCGCTTCACCATCGAACACGGTACGGGGAACAACCGCTCGGACGATTTCTACTCGGTCGCTTACTGGTACCAGACCGAGCCGCACGCCAAGTTTCCGCCTCTGCCGCCGGCGGCAGAACGGATCCCCAAAGTGTTCGCGGTTCCTGACGGCGCAAATCCCGTGAAGGGCTCCTAATGATTCCCGCCGCGGTGGTTTGCAGGGCGGGTTTCAAGTCTGTCCCGGATAGTTGTAGCGACCTGTAATCCCCGATGTTTGCGTTTGCGGGAGTTAGCTCCGCTTGCTTGTGTCGCTACCACCGGGGCTCTCCAGCGCTTCTGCTTTCCTTTCCCGCGTCTTAGGCCATGGGCCAACTACTTTCGCCGCTTCGCGGGTCTTGGAAGGCATTCACACAGCCCCGACATAGCCCCGCAACCGACATCTTTGCCGGCCTCGCATCTGTGCCCGTTGTGGTTGAAACCGTTGTTGCCACCGATGCATCCAATGAACGATGCGCAATGTCTGTTACCGCACTTTGAATCTGCTGATGGCCCTGCTGGCCACCATGGCGTTCAGCTTGCGGGCTCGGGCTCAGGTCTGCGGCGGATTTCCCACAGGTTCCCAGTCATTGGCGGCGGAGCAGACGGGTCTTGATTCCGGAGGGCTGCCGGGCCCTGCGCATACGCCGCTGTGCCACGTGCGCTGCAGTGGGTTCGTTGCCAGCGTCCCTGACGCAGCCCAGCAGCCACGCACCGGTATAGCTGTTTCGGCCCAAAGGCTTGCGACTTGTCTGCTGCCGCCTTCGGCTGCGGCTGAACAAGACCTGAATACTAATTCCACCTCGGATACTTCCCCGCCCCGTTCAATCGTCCTGCGACTCTGATCTTTATTTGGATCCCAGCTTTATTGCTCTTGAAATCCGCGCCGGTTTGCCGCCGCAGTAAGCGCCTGCCGCGTCGACGGCATGTAATCCGCGCCGGAACTTACAGGCGTAGTGTTTGACGAAAATTCATAAAGATCGGAGATGTTATGTTCAGAAAGTACGACGAAAGCAACTGCAAGATACCCATCCGCTTTGGCTGGACCCTATTCGTGATTACTGCGGCTCTGTTTCTGCTGGCCGCAGCGTGGCTGGCGCAGCCGCGGACCAGCGCGGCCCAGAGCAGTGTCTCAAGCAAGGACGCCATCGCAGCGGAATTCCCTTCCCAGTACCTGCCACAAAATCTTCCCGGCGAAAGTCTTGCCCGCTACTACCCTCAAACGTGGACAACCTATGCTTCGAATCAGGGCCGGAACGCCGTCTATGCGTTGCCGGCGGACGCTCCCGGCATTCTGCGCGGGGGTGTGAACTGGCGTTTTGCCGGTGCGGGCGCGATTCCGCTGGATGGGCCTCCCATTGACAACAGCATCATCACCACAGCTTACGGAGTGGGGATGCCGGTGGGGCTGTCGGTGGTGAAAGGGATCGCCTACGTGGGCAGTGACAACGGCTACACCTACGCGCTGAACGCCGTCACGGGCAAGCTGATCTGGGCTCACTACGGCTGGAACATGACCATGAGCAATCCGCTGGTGGTGGACGGCCGCGTCTACGTTTCAACCGGCAGCGCCTACTTCAACTATGCCAACACCATGCTCTACCTTGAGGGCAAACGGCCAACGCGGGGCCCGGGGCTCAACTCGATGTACGCGCTCGACGCCCGGACCGGCAAGGAGATCTGGGTCTACCACTTTCCAGGCGAGGCTATGCCCACCGCCGCGTACGAGGACGGGTTCCTCTACATCGGAACCGGCGACGGGCATGTCTACAAGCTCAACGCCGCCACCGGCAAACCCGCCTGGATTTCCGATATCGCGTCATTTGTCAGCATGTCTTCGCCTGTGCTGGACGGCCGATACCTGTTTGTCGGAGGGACGCATCCGAACTTCTTCTACGCGCTCAACAAGAAAACCGGCAAGGTCGCGTGGAAGGTGACGTTGCCAAAACTGGTGGCCACAGGGATGGGCGACTGCACACCCGCCTATGCCGGCGGCATCGTAGTCCAGGAAGCCACCGTCCAGACCGGAGACCCGCAGAAGCCCGTTGCCAACGTTCTGATGGCCCTCGACGCGTCCACCGGAAAGATCGTATGGCAGCACCGGTTTGAAAAAGGCCCGGTGCCACCGGCGATGAAGACTGCCACGCCAATGATCGCCGGGGGCAAGGTCTTCGAAGGCAGCCCGGTGACCGGTAATTACTATGCCTTCGACCTGAAAAGCGGTCGGGAACTCTGGAAGGTTCACCTCGGCGCGCAAATCCGCGCTGGCGGGGCGCTGGCGAACGGCGTCGTTTACGTGCCTTACAAATCCGGCGATATTGCCGCCATTCGGGTTGCAGACGGCACGTTGATGGGCAACAAGGATATCGGCGGAGCGTTTGGCCCTTCATCACCCGTGATTGTGGGAGGGACACTCTACGTCACCAATATTTTTGGCTACGCAATGGCCATACCGGTCTCAGAAATTCCCGGGCCGGCCAGCGTGCCTGAACAGGCAACAGCAGCTCGGTAAGGAGTCCCTGGAGGAGCCCTCGCGAAAACTGTTCCCGGCCGTGTCATTCCGATCGAAGTGAGGAAACCAGCCTTGAAAGCAAGTCAATTGCGAAATTCCTCGTCGCCTTCGCTCCTCGGAATGACACGAATCGTTAGTTTTCACACAAACTCCCTGGAGGCGAGGGCTGAAGTCATTGGGGCACAGAAATGCTGCGGGTGCCGGCGGTCCATTACCTCGGGTAGTTGCATTTGCGGAGAAATGGCACCGAGCGGTGTTCCTGTCGCCCCGGCCAGGGCTGTCACGATATTTTGCGACCCTTGATCGAACCGCGGCCGAGCAGCAGGGCTCCCAGCACCAAATTTGCAGCTTTGCCCGTTCGCTGCCAACTACCGACCGAGCTGCACAATTTCGGCGTTTGCCCCGCCAATGGCGAGACGAACTCGCCGCTATTCGTATCTCAGTGCCACCATGGGATCAACTTTCGCTGCGCGGCGTGCCGGGATATATCCCGCGAGGGCGGCGACCGCGGCAAGTCCAAGGGTGGCGCCCGCGAGAATCGGAATATTCATCGCGATCGCGCCGAAAAGGAAACTCTCGAGTGCAGTCGTGAGCGCGATGGCCAGCGGGATGCCAATGGCGATACCTAGCGCCGCCAGTTTCATCGAGCCGCCGACCAGCATTTTGACCACATCCTGGGGAAGCGCCCCCAGAGCCATCCGCACGCCAATGTCGTGAGTGCGTTGAGCGACCGAGTAAGCCATCAAGGCGAATATTCCCGTCGCCGCCAACAATAGCGCAATGATTCCATCCACGATCATCATGCGTGCGGAAGACTTGACACCGCTCAAGTTGTCGCCGATAAGCTGTTCGAGCGTCCGCACGTCATAGATCGGTACGTCGGGATTAATGCTTCGCGCTTGCATGCGAGCCGCCGGGGCCAGCGCCGTGGGGTCGCCCACGACGCGCACCATGACTCCGGCAGAAGCCTGGGGCAACTGGTCGTAAGGGAAATAGGCGGTGGGCTCCGCGTGCTGAGCAAAGGGTGACTCTTTGATGCCGCCGATAACCCCCACCACGGTCCGCCACGGACCCTGCGCATCGCCTGTGCCGAATCGGATGCGTTTGCCGACCGGGTCCTGGTTTGGCCAGACGCGGCGTGCCAGGTTCTCACTGAGCACAACCGTCGGTGTGGTGCTCGGGCCGTCGAAACCTGAAAAGAAGCGCCCCTCAATGAGCGGGACACACAGCGTGCGAAGGAATCCCGGCGAAACGGATTGCTCCACCGCAGTGCGCATCTCCCCGGGCGCGGCGGGGGGTTGGCCCTCGGCGCGATAGAACGTTTGGTTCCAGCTCCAGCCGGAGGGCAAGCTGGTAACCACCGATGCTGACTCAACACCGGGCAAGACTTCCAAGCGCGCCAGAAGTTGCTGATAGAAAGCCCGGCGGCGGGCGTCGTCCCGGTATTCATAAGACGGCAACGACAAGCGGAAGGTGAGTACGCCGCGCCGGTCGTAGCCGGGGTTCGCGTTCAGCATGGTTCGAAAGCCGCCCACCATCAGCCCCGCTCCCACCAGCAGGACCAGCGCCAAGGCAACCTCCGTCACTACGAATAGCGCGCGCAAGCGCTGCGAGCCGCGGCTCGAAGTAGCGCTCCGCGTGCTTTCTTTTAAGGCCGCATTCATATCCGACCCTGTTGAATGAATTGCTGGAGCCATCCCCACCAGGAGGCCTGTCAGGAGTGAAACAGCGAGCGTGAACAGCAACACATAGGGATCCACCTGCAGGTGTTTCAATCCGGGGATGTGCTGCACGATGAAGGGCGGAATTCCACGCTTCAACAGCTTCAGTCCCCAACCGGCCAGCAGCGTTCCCGCCCCTCCCGCGGCCAGCGACACCAGCAAACTTTCTATAAGCAACTGCCCCGCGATCCGAGCGCGGCCCGCGCCGAGGGCGCGGCGGATCGAGATTTCTTTCTGCCGAGCCGTGGCCCGGGCCAATTGCAGGTTGGCCACATTGGCGCAGGCGAGGATCAGGACAAAAGCCGCCGCGCCCATCAGAACCGTCAAAAACTGCCGCGAACCCTGCGCGACGTCATCCACCAGTCCGAGCACGCGGACGCTGTGCCCGGCATTGGTGGCGGGGTACTGGCGGGCGAGGCCAGCGGAAACGGTAGCTAGGTCAGCCTGCGCCTGCGACATCGAGACACCCGGTTTCAGCCGCCCGAAGACCTGGAGATAGTGATCCGTGTGGTCGGCTTGAGCGGCAGCATCAAGGTTCATCGGGGCCCAAACTTCGACGCCCACCGGAAAATCAAAATCTGAAGGCATAACGCCGATCACACTGTACTTCTGGCCGTTCAACAGCAAGCTCTTGCCGACTGCGCTCGGGTCGGCGCCGAAGAGGCGTTGCCAAAGCGCGTAGCTCAGCACGACAACGTGGTCCCGGTCAGGTGAAAAGTCACCAGCGGCAATCGTCCGGCCAAGGCGAGGAGCGATGCCGAGAAGCGAAAAGAAATCGGCACTCACCCGGTAGCCTCCCATGCGCTCGGCATGTTCCCTGCCGGTTAGATTGGCCGACCAATTGTGGCCCGCGGCCATCAACACCAGTGTTTTGTTGTGTTCGCGCCACGCCTCGAAACAGGCTGGCGAGGCGTCAATGTGCCACAAACCTTGTTTGGGCACGGTCTCCCAAACGTCTACGGCGCGGTCGAGGGCTTGGAAAGCAAACGGGTGGATTAGCATGGCGTTCACACTGCTAAAAATCGCCGTGTTCGCGCCGATGCCAAGGGCGAGGGTGAGAACGGCAACTGCTGTGAAACCAGGATTGCGGCGAAGCTGCCGCAGGCCGAAGCGGATGTCCTGGACGAGTTCGTCGATGAAGCGGATGCTCCAGCGGTCGCGGCATTCTTCTTTCATCCGGCCGACGTTGCCGAACTGCCTCAGCGCCGCGTGGCGGGCTTCTTCGGGGTCCATTCCTTTGCCCAGGTTTTCCTCGACGAGCATGTCGAGGTGGGCGCGCACGTCTTCGTCCAACTGCCGTTCCAACCGGCCCTTGCGGAACAGCCCGGAGCACTTTGAAGCGAGAACCCGCAGCCAGGTCATCTCATCCTCCTTCGTTACCGGCAAGCAGGCGGGCGATGACGGCGCTCATTTGCTCCCAGTTCTCCGCTTCCTTTTTCAACTGCCTGCGGCCGGTGCGTGTCAGCGAATAGAAGCGGGCGCGCCGGTTGTTCTCTGAAACGCCAAGTTTCGACGCGATCCAGCCCTTCTGTTCAAGGCGGAGCAGCGCTGGATAAAGCGTGCCCTGGTTCAGTTGCAACAGATTTTCAGATACCTGTTCGATGCGCCGGGCGATCCCGAACCCGTGCATGGGCCCCATGGTGTCGAGCGTTTTCAGGACCATCAGGTCCAGCGTTCCCTGCAGGACTTCAGTCTTTTCCCTGCCCATTCGGCAGCTCCCCTTTAGAGGATCAACAGGGAGGAACATACTCCATGCTCTGTAGATTGTCAACAGGAATATCACCTCGTCATGATGCGGCTGGAGTGACCCTCACCCGGCCGCTTTCGCACCCGTCCTCGCCCGGAAGGCAGAGGCTGAGGACTGCCGGAAAGACGAAGGTTGCTGGCACGAATAAAGCCGCGCGCTCGGCATCAGTGCGCCGTCAAGCTGGGAATCGGACAAAATTGGCGTAGAATAGCCGAATGATCAAATGGCTTGTGATTGGAGTAGGCGACATTACGACCAAGCGAGTGCTTCCGGCGATTATGGAAGAGGAGCGCAGCAAGCTGGTGGGAATCGTGACGCGAGACCCGGCCAAGGCCGAGCCCTACGACACGCCGGGGTTCACGGACCTTCGAACGGCGCTGGCCAAGAGCGGCGCTGACGCTGTTTATGTGGCCTCGCCGGTGTTTATGCACGCGCCGCAAACAATGGTGTCTCTGCGCGAAGGGCGCCACGTGCTGTGCGAAAAGCCCATGGCGATGAACTATAAGGAAGCCAGGATGATGGTTGACACCGCCGAGGCGTGCGGGCGAATTCTGGGCGTGGCCTACTACCGCCGAACGTACCCCAAGGTGCACCGCGCCATGGAGTTGATCCAGGAGGGAGTGATCGGGCAGCCGACTCTGGCCTATGCCTCTTCGCATGGATGGTTCACGGCGGAGGACGGATGGCGCGCCTGGCTGCTGGACCCGGACAAGGCCGGCGGTGGCCCGCTTTACGACATAGCGTCGCATCGAATCGACTTGCTCAATTTCATGTTCGGCCAGCCGATGCGCGTGCGGGCACAATTGTCGAACGCCGTGAACCAGACGCCCGTGGAGGATTCGGCCACCGTGCTGATCGAATACCAGAACAACGTGCGCGCCATCGTCGACGTGCGCTGGCATTCACACGTGGACCGGGACGAATTCCGCATTATCGGCACCAACGGGGAGCTGGAATTGACCCCGCTGAACGGCCCCAGGCTGGTTTCTCCCGAAGGGCGCGAAGACCTGCCAACCCACAAGAACATCCACTTCCCTTGCGTGGAAAACTTTGCGGAGGCCATCCTGGACGGCATCCCACTGCTCTCAAGCGGCCGGACCGCGCTGTGGACCGACTGGGTCACCGAACAGGCCGTCAAAGACGATCGCAGGTCCGCAGCCCGGATCTGATAGCGATTGCAGGTCCGGGACTCAAAGCAGCTTAGAGAAATCAGACTTCCATACTTGCTCTCGAGAGAGGAATCCATGAAGCTGGACCGACGCAGTTTCCTTGCCGCAATTCCGGCCGCAACCCTGGCAGCAGTGAATGCAAGAGCCGATCTCCGGCGCACGGCCGTCGCAATCGAAGGTGAGCACTTCCTGATCAACGGCCACCCGACGTATGAGGGGCGGACTTACAAAGGCATGAAGGTCGAAGGCCTGTTGATGAACTCGCGCATGGTCCAGGGCATCTTCGATGATTCCAATCCCGCCACGCGTCCCCGCTGGCGCTATCCGGATACCGGCAAATGGGACCCGGAGCGCAACACGCGCGAATTCGTCGCCGCCATGCCCGAGTGGCGCCGCCACGGCCTGCTGAGCTTTACCGTCAACTTGCAGGGCGGATGTCCCGAGGGATACTGCAAACAACAGCCGTGGATCAATACAACCTTCAGGCCGGATGGAACTCTGAAGCCCCCTTACCTGCGCAGGCTGGAACGCATCCTGGACCGTGCCAACGAACTCGGCATGGCGCCGATCGTCAGTTTCTTCTACTTTGGCCAGGACCAACACCTGCGCGACGAAGGCGCGGTCAAGCGCGGCGTCGAGGAGGCCACCCATTGGCTGCTCTCTAGGCCTTACCGGAACGTCCTGGTGGAAATCGACAACGAGTGCGACGTGAAGGCCTATGATCACGCGATTCTGACTTCTTCCCGCGTGCACGAGCTGATCAACCTGGCCAAATCCATCCGCTTGCGCGGCGAACGGCTTCGTGTGAGTGCCAGCTTTGGTGGGGGCAGCATACCCACGGACAACGCGGTGGCAGCGGCCGACTTTGTGCTGATGCACGGCAACGGCGTGAGTAATCCGGCACGCATCGCGGAAATGGTCCGCGAAGTTCGGCGCCGGCCCAGCTACCGTCCCATGCCGGTGCTCTTCAACGAAGACGACCACTTTGATTTCGACAAGCCGGTCAACAACATGCTGAGCGCGGTGGGATCGTACGCCTCGTGGGGGTATTTTGACCCCGGAAAGAGCGATTACCGCGATGGATATCAGTGCCCGCCCGTCAACTGGGGAATCAACACGCCGCGCAAGAAGGCCTTCTTCGGATTACTAAAAGAGGTTACAGGTGCCTGAGCGACGTTGTCTCGCCATTATGTGCACACTCTCATGAGGGCGGAGGGAGACAGTCTCGATGCCATCGCGCAACGGTGCTAAACACTACAGAATCAAACATTTAAGTACCTAAGCACGATCGAACCGGGGGATCAAGCCTCGGCCCCGACGCTAAACGACTGATTTGATAAGCCGATCTTGATGGAGTTGGACGGCCCGTCCTCCCAACCCGGTCGAGGCGGTCCAGCCAGCCGGTGAATCCACACACGACCACCCCGCCAACTACGTATGCAAGACAAAGATACAAAAGGAAAAACCACCAGGATCTGGTGGGCCTGGTTTTTTCCTTTCTCTTTGTGGGCTCGCTGATTTTGACTATCGCAGATGAGCAGTAAAAATGGGGCTGTCAGATTGGTGGGCCTGGGTAGAGTTGAACTACCGACCTCACCCTTATCAGGGGTGCGCTCTAGCCACCTGAGCTACAGGCCCTTGCTGCGCTGGCGACGAGCCACCCTGAACCGTAACTCGTCCTCTGCAACGTGGTGTAAATAGTATAGGCAGAGGTGCTGTTTCTTGCAAGTGGAAGATGGCGCAGGCAGGCTCACGGCAATTTACCGGCAGCGCATCGGCCAGTCGGTGCATCTAATTGTTAGTAGGGAAAAAGATCTGCCGAGTCGCGTTTTCCTGGAGCTTGTGGTTAAATTAAGGGTAGGGTCAGACAGGCTTCAGGGTGACCTAAATCAATCGCAAAAGAGTTTCACAATAGAAAGGCCATGGAAGTGAACGTCAAGAAGGATACGCTGTCGAACGGCCTGCAGATTGCCACCGAGGCGATGCCGGCAGTTCGTTCCGTCTCCCTGGGAATCTGGCTTCGGACCGGTTCGCGGCACGAGCGGGAAGACCAGAACGGAATTGTCCATTTTCTTGAGCACATGGTCTTTAAAGGAACGCGGAACCGCTCCGGCGAGCAGATCGCAAGGGCAGCCGACGCCATTGGCGGCCATCTGGACGCTTTTACCTCAAAGGAATTCACCTGCTTTTCAATCAAGGTCGTTGACGAGCACTTGCCCCAGGCCGTTGATATCCTGACGGACCTGGTGAAGAATCCTATGCTCCGGACAAAGGACATCGCCAAGGAATCGCACGTCATCCAGGAAGAAATCAAGATGGTTGAAGACAC
>JARRJI010000060.1:0-12730 GCA_037379595.1 Acidobacteriota bacterium
GGTTCTGAAAGTGACCGATCGCGGGCCGGCCGTTGCCAGCCGGGTGGTCGACGTCAGCATGGCCGCGGCCAAACGCCTGGGCTTTCTGGGAGCGGGGCTAACCCCGGTCCGAATCCAGGTCCTCAGCTACCCGCATCATACCCTCATCAGCCAGGCGAGCAGCAAGTCCCTCGCTGCCCCGGCAAACTAGTCCCTTCTTTCATCCCCGGAATCCTCATACTACCAAATTGACCCGGCGCAGGCCCATGAGACACCACAGCGTGTCTCCAGGGCCCCGCCGTCTTTAAGGGAAGCCTTGCGCCGGGTGTATAATGCCCAGAAATCACGGTGGTTCAGAGGGGGATGTGTCCGGACGAGGCCATGTCGTCTCCAAGTTCAGGAGCGCCGGCGAAGTCTGCGACGCGGGACCGAGAGCCCAGGCAAGTCCTCGCCGGATGGATGGCGGCAATCATGTCTGCGCTCGATGCGGCAGCATCTCTTCAAAATTGGAAGACGTTTCGGGAGGACAATTCATGATGAACTTGCCATGCTTCAGTTTACGGTCCCAGGACGGCCGCAAACGCCAACACAGCGGGCCGAAACACTTCTTAAGAAGTCTGACAATTTTCTTGTTCGCTCTGGGTCTGATCCTGCCGGGTAGCTTATCGCTACAAGCGCAATCGCGCAATGCTGTCCCAATCTATCTGAATCCCAAAGAGCCCATCGAGCGAAGAGTTGACGATCTGCTGAGCCGCATGACGCTCAAGGAGAAAGTCGGCCAGCTCAATTTGCCGTGCGTTTACGTCAGCCAGCTTGGGAAGACAATTCCTGAAAAGACGGAGGCGTGCAGAAGGTTTGCGGTCGGGACTTATACCGACCAGATCGGGCCGGGATGCGGCTTCTTCACACTCGCCGATACGATTCTGCACCAAGGGGTCAAGCAACAGGTCGACTACTTTAATGAGCTTCAAAGGATCGCACTGACCCGGACCCGGCTGAAAATACCGCTACTTGAAGACGAGGAAGGCACGCACGGCGCAATGTTTCCCGGGGCGACGGTCTTTCCGGAAGGGCTGGCCATCGGCAGCACGTTTGACATGCCCCTGGTCCAATCCATTTATGCCACTGCCGCGCGGGAAGCCAGGGCAGTAGGAATCCACATTCTGTCCACGCTGGTGCTGGAGCTTGATCGCGATCCCAGGATGGGGCGCAACGCCGAAGCCTACACGGAGGACCCTTACCTTTACTCCCGCATTGCAGCAAGCATTGTTCGGGGCGCACAGGGTCACAACATCGATGCTCCGGACAAAGTGATCGCACTGATGACGGACTTTCCGACGCAGAGCGAGCCTGTCAGCGGCCTGGAACGCGGCGCCATCGAACTGTCGGAGCGTATGCTTCGTGAAGCCTTCCTGCCTCCATGGATTGCGGCGTTCAACGCCGGTGCCCTGGGCGTGATGGCAGGATACCCGGAGATTGATGACGTGCCGGAACACTCATCCATCAAGTGGAATAGCGACATCCTCCGGCACGAACTTGGCTTTAAGGGAATCGAGGTGAGCGAGGGCGGGGGTTTCGGATCCCTGATCTATGAGGGTATTGTTCCAACCCAGAAGCAGGCGGGTGCGCTTGCCTTGCGGGCGGGCGTTGATCTGGATATTACGTACGAGCCTGCTTACATGGGTCCGCTGATTGAAAATGTCGAGGAGGGAAAAGTTCCCATCACGCTGGTCAACCGGGCTGTTCGAAGGGTGCTGCGGCAGAAATTCCGGTTAGGGCTTTTCGAGCATCCCTATGCCAAACTCGCGCGGGCCGAGCGGGTTGTGCACTCAAAGGAGCACCAGCAACTGGCCTTGCGCGCCGCTCGCGAAGGCATTGTGCTTCTCAAGAATGAAAAGGATCTCCTGCCGCTGGAAAAGGATATTAAGTCGATTGCAGTGATCGGCCCTGACGCGGACAGCAAGTGGAACCAGCTTGGGGATTACACACCCGAGGTTGTTCCGCAGCATGTCGTGACGGTGCTTGAAGGGATCAAATCGCACGTCTCGACCGCGACACGCGTCACGTACATCAAGGGTTGCGGTGTGCTGGGCGACGACAAGAGCGGTTTCCCCAGGGCCGTTGAGGCAGCCAAGAATGCTGACGTCGCGATTGTTGTAGTGGGGGAGCAGTATAGCTGGAACCGGGGGTCAAAGCTCGAGCGGTCCACTGATGGAGAAGGTTCGGACGTGGCCAGCCTGGATTTGACCGGCGAGCAGGGAGCCCTTGTGAAGGCAGTCGAAGCCACCGGGACGCCAACGATCGTGGTGCTCATTAACGGCAGGCCTCTTTCCATCCGCTGGGCGGCTGCCCATGTTCCTGCCATCGTGGAAGCCTGGGAGCCGGGGGAGCGTGGGGGCGAAGCAGTGGCCGATGTGCTGTTCGGCGATTACAATCCAAGCTGACGTCTGGCTATAAGCATTCCTCTCAGCGTGGGACAGCTGCCTGACTACTATGACTTCAAGCCGTCCAAAGCCTATTGGGTCAACCGGGGGTGGACCGGAAACGGCGGGTACGTCAACATGCCCGGCACACCGCTTTATCCGTTCGGCTACGGGCTGAGTTACACGCACTTCCAGTACAGCAACCTTCGCATTGATCCGGCACGGATCGGTACGGGAGGAGATGCGAAGGTCAGCGTCGACGTCGAAAATATTGGGAAACGAGCCGGTTTCGAAACCGTTCAGCTTTATCTCCACGAGCGCTATGCCCCAGTGTCCACTCCGGTCAAGCAACTTCGCGGCTTTGAGCGGGTTGCGCTCGAACCCGGCCAGAAGAAAACGGTAACCTTCACATTGGGGCCCGAGGACCTCCAGTTGCTGGATCGCGATATGCACTGGGTCGTTGTCCCAGGGACCTTCGACATTATGATTGGAAAGTCTTCGGCGAATATCGCCCTGAAAGGAACGCTTGAGGTAAGAGGATCCGGTCTCGTGGCGGGTTATGAATGAGACGGCTGAAGCAGCGGTCCTGCCGTAGAAACAATCTGAATTGAGGATGGAGAAAAGCAAAATGAGAATTCGCAATCAAAGGTTCTCTTTTACAGGGCGGGTACGGCGCCACCATTGCAACAACTTGGATCCAGGTGGGTGCCGACGAGGAGATGGTGGATCATGCCGTCGTCAAACTTGACAAAATGTTGGGCCTCCCGGAACCCGCACCCCGGGCGGACTGGAAATGAAGCCGGTTCCGTGTGAACGGGAAGTCACCGCTCGTGTCGAAAATCGAGAAAGGCTGTGACGCTTCATTCGCGGCTCCGTTTCAACAAATGAGTTCCTTCAGGTAAGGGGTTGTAACACTTCATATTTTTCTCAGCCGGTTCTCTTTCCTCTGTCTCTTTTCTAACGAGCCCTCGTTTCCAGTCGGCCCAAGCCGGAACCACATCCGGTCGAAACATCACAGGATTACGTGACCGGCATCACAGCGACTCCTTAAGCCGAGGGATAGCTTGCAGCATAGCCGGTTGCAATAATGAGGCCGATTGCGCGCCATTTCCGGCGCACGGTCATGAACTGTACCTATGCCGAATTAGGCGAACGCCAGACAGAAAGGATTGATGCATATGACTGAAACGGACGCGGGAGGGAGCGGCGAAAGAGCTCTCATGTGGAAACCAATGGCTGCCATCCTCTTGTGCTTGCGTCTTGCCATAGGGTGGCAATTGCTTTACGAGGGGCTTGCCAAGCTGCTAACGCCGAACTGGACGGCAGCTCCCTATCTGCTGTTGTCGCGCGGATTCTTCCCGGGCTTTTTCCACGCGCTGGGATCAAGCCCTGTGCTGCTGCATATGGTTGACGTTCTAAACACCTGGGGACTCATCCTGATTGGAATAGCACTTATCCTCGGCAGCATGACCCGTCTCGCCAGCTTCTTCGGCATCATCCTACTGGCGCTCTACTACCTGGCGCAACCGCCTCTGATCCGAACGGAATACCGCATCCCGGTGGAAGGCCATTACCTGCTTGTGAACAAGACCCTGGTGGAACTGCTGGTTCTGGTCATATTCCTGGCCCTTCCCGGAGGCAGCCTGTGGGGGCTTGACCGGCTTCGGCGCGCCCGCCGGTTGCGAAAGAAGACAGCAGCGGAGCCTGCCACCTCGGCGCCTGCCGCTGTTTCGCTGACCCGGCGAAAGACGCTCGAGAATCTGATTGGCGTTCCCGTTCTCGGCGTGCTTGGATATGCCACGCATCGGAAATACGAATGGGAGAAAGTCCATGCCATAACGGGCGCAACCATCAAGCTGCAGGATCTGAGCTTGAACGATTTGAAAGGAGAATTGCCCAAAGGGACCCTGGGAAATCTGAAAATCAGCCGCCTTATTCTGGGCGGCAATCTGATCGGGGGCTGGGCGCATTCCCGGGACCTGATCTACGGCTCTCAGCTTTTCAAGGCCTATAACACGGACCGCAAGGTTTTCCAGACCCTCGAACTGGCTGAGCGCGCTGGCATCAACACGTTTTGTGCCGATCCTGGGGAACTACCTCTCTTCAGCAAGTATCGCGAGGTGAACTCCTCTCAGATGCAGACGCTCGTCCAGGTGTGGGGGAGCCCCAAACCAACAGATCTGAAAGCTACCATCGACAAGGCAATCGATTACGGAGGGACCACGCTCTACATTCGGGGAGTTGAAGGCGACACTTTCATCAAGAATGGGCAGATTGATGTGCTGGGTAAAGCGCTGGACTACATCAAGAGTCAGGGCGTTCCGGCGGGCATCGGCGCGCACTCGATCGAGGTGCCGATCGCATGTGAAAAAGCCGGCCTGAACCCCGACTACTACGTCAAAACTTTTCACAGCGACCAATACTGGTCCGCCACCCCTCTTGCGGACCGCGTCGAGTTCTCGGTGATCGGTCCATCGCAGCCGGATCACGACCAGTGGCACAACAACATGTTCGACCTCTTCCCGGAAAAGACCATCGAAGTGATGGGAACCATCAAGAAGCCATGGATCGCCTTCAAGGTTCTGGCAGCCGGCGCTTTCCATCCCAAGGACGGTTTTCGATTTGCCTTTGAAAACGGCGCCGACTTTATCAATGTGGGGATGTTTGATTTCCAGGTGGTCGAAGATATCAACGTGGCCATCGACGTGCTCTCCAACCTCAAGAGCCGAACCCGTTCCTGGTACTCTTGAGTACAGGGACCTGTGACCAAGAGACCGTGATGCGAGTGCATGGGTAAGACAGGCGGGAATTGCAGATGGAAAGTCGGATGAGTTCGAGTGGTCCGATTCAAACCGCGCTTCATCGGGCGCGAGCCTGGGGATCGACGGGCCTCCCGACCCGATTCTTTCACACCCCTGAACTCCCCAGCCGGTCGTTTCGGTCCATGGGGACAGTGGCTACTGTTACGCTCGGGGCTGGCTACGCTGGCCGCATTGAATCGGCCACGAATCATATCCGCGAAATCTTCGACCGACTGGAAAGCGAGATGAGCGCGTACCGGCCCGACAGCCGGATCAGCGAGCTTTCCAGAAAGGCGGGCGTGGCGCCTGTTGCGGTTTCGGAAGATACCTACCGGGTGCTCCATCTCGGCCGGCATTTTGGAAGCTTGAGCGCGGGAGCCTTCGACAACACCGCCTCGCCTCTGGTGAGCTTGTGGGGATTTAACGGGGCGCAGGTTCCGATGACCCCGCCCTCGGACCAGTCTATCCGCGAGTGTCTGAGGCTGGTCGATTACCGCCGGCTGGTTCTCTGGGACGGAACGGCCTTCCTTCCTGTAGAGGGCATGGCGGCGGATGTGGGCGGAATCGCCAAGGGCTACGCCGTCGATCGCGCGTACGACTATTGCTTGCGCGCGGGGATTCGAGACTTCCTCATCGACTTCAGCGGCAACGTCCGCGCTGCCGGGCGTCCCTCACGGAGAGAGGGCTGGCAAATCGGTGTGCAGGACCCCTTTGACCGCTCGCGCATCATCGGCAAGATTACCTTGCCCAGCGGGCTGGCCGTCGCCACATCGGGAAGCTATGAGCGCTTCGTCGACATCCTCGGCAAGCGATTTTCCCACATTATTGATCCGCGCACAGGGTATCCGGTCACAGGCACAGCCGGCATCACCGTTCTGTGCCCTGACGCCGTCACCGCCGATGCCCTGTCCACGGCATTCTTCGTCGTGGGCCTTGAGGGCGCAGTCGAGTTGCTGAAAAGGCTCTCTTCCGTCGAGTTGCTCCTTGTTCCGGACCGCTATCCGACCGTTCTTTGGTTGACCCCAGGCCTTGACAAAGCCCTCAAAACGCAGCGAACTGAGCGCCGCTTCCTGTTGAGTTCTTCGTGAGGAGATCACATTCGAGGGAACCTGCGCGCAGGACAATCCAGCGACGTGGGAAGCTTGGACGCGTTCCCGACGCTGCTCTCCCATCCTTCGTAAGACGCACCATAGAATTTGACCGGCGAGTCCATGAGCAGGCCCGGGTGGGATACGCTCCGCCGTTGCTTCGGTGGAGCTATAATCGCAGCAGTTTTCCAAAGAGAGAATTCGTGATAATTTCTCTCGTCGAATGACTACGATTTCAAAGAACCGAACAAAGAGGCGGTCTTTCACGAGACGAGAACTGCTGGCTTGTCTTGGCGCATCAATTGTGCCGCAGGCCATCAGACCTTTTCTGCTGTCCGGCAAGAACGCGGTTTCACCCCGCATCCGGTTCTCACTCGAATCTTTGCCTTTTCGCCTGGAGACGGATGAGACTCTGAAATTTCCTCACGTTCCCGCGACGATGGCAGGCGGGGTTGCGGCTTTCGATTACAACAGGGACGGGCGTACGGACATTTTCTTCACCAACGGGGCGAATATCGCAACCCTTAAAAAGGACTCACCGAAATACTCGAACCGGCTGTTCTGCAACGACGGCCACGGAAGGTTCACAGACGTGACGAAGCAGGCCGGGCTGGCCGGCATCGGCTACGACAATGGGGTCGCGGTCGGTGATTATGACAATGACGGCTATCCGGACCTCTTTGTGGCGGGCGTTCACCGCAACACGCTCTACCACAACAATGGCAATGGGACCTTTACCGACGTCACCTCCAAAGCGGGTCTTGACCGCTCGGACGACCCTGAGTTTGGTCCTCTTTGGTCCATTACAGGCGCATGGGTGGATGTCAACAACGACGGATTGCTGGATCTGTTCGTGCTCAACTACCTCCAATGGGATTATGCGAAAGAGCCGCTGTGTAGTTTCGGAAACGCTTACGACTACTGCCGCCCGAATCTATACAAGGGCCAACCGAACCAGTTGTTCCTGAACAAAGGCGATGGAACGTTCCAGGACGTGTCGAAGGAGTGGGGCCTTCGCGCTCACGTGGGCAAGGGCATGGGCGTTGGTATGGCCGACTACGATCTCGATGGGCGGCCCGATCTGTTTGTGACCAACGATACGTATTACAACTTCCTGTTCCATAACGCTGGGGGGAAGTTTGAGGAGGTTGCACTCAAAGAAGGTGTGGGGCTGGTCGAAGACGGCGATTTCATCTCGGGGATGGGTGTGGACTTCCGGGACATCAACAATGACGGCTATCCGGACATCGCTTCCGTGGCGCTGAACTATCAGACGTTCCCCATATTTCGAAATATGCGCGGGCATGGTTTTGAGGAAATTACCGATCCCAGCCGGATGCGGAATCTCAGCATGTCCATGAGTGGGTACGGCCCGGGACTGTTCGATTTTGACAATGACGGGTGGAAGGATCTTTTTGTAACGCGCGGCCATGTCGAGGCGCTGCCAAAACCCGGCGTGGAGATCGAGCAATATAACACCGTGTTTCGCAACCTGGGTGCCGGTGGCCAGTGGCAGGCCCTGACCTCAAAGGCAGGTTTGACCGCTTCCGCGCCCGCGCGCCACCGTGGCTGTGCCTTCGCGGACTTTGACAACGACGGCAGAATGGATGTTGTGGCGACGGCCCTGCTGAGATCCCCCGAGATCTGGATGAACCGTACGGAGGGAGCCGGGCACTGGCTAAGCGTCGCTCTCGAAGGAACCCGGAGCAATCGCGACGGAATTGGCGCCTTGGTGAAAGTGGTTACCAGGGCAGGCACTCAGTACAATCACATGACTACCAGCGTGGGCTATGCGTCGTCGAGTCACGGGCCGGTCCACTTCGGCCTCGGCCCGGAGACGAAAGCTGAACTGGTTGAGGTCCGCTGGCCATCGGGTATTGTCCAGAGGGTGCGCAATGTGGCCGGCGACCGCGTGCTCAGGGTGAAGGAAGCCGAGGGCTGACGGTGTGTGCCTTTAACCCGCGCTGCTGTTCTTCCGCCATAAGCTGATTGACGATCTTTGTTTCTCGCCCACCGTCGGCTGGCCTCTTCAGAAGGTAATAGAGTGCGGCCAGTTCGATATGGGGTGGGAGCCATTGGGGCTCCTCACGCACGACCTTTTCAAGGTCCTTCACTGCCGCGTGCAGGTGACCCTGGGCACGTTCGACCCGCGCCAGTTCGTAGAGTGCAAAGGATGAGTCGGGCTGGAGGGCTAGCGCTCGATCAAGCTGCTTTCTGGCGGCGCCTAATTTGCGTTCGGTATAGAAGACGACTCCAAGCTGTAGGTGGGCTTGAGCATCATTGGGGTTGACCTGGAGCGCCTTCTCAAATGCGGCCACAGCCGCCTTCTGGTTTCCAAAGAACGTATCAATAATGCCGCTCACCGTGTACACCCCGGGCAGATGCGGATCCAGGCGTATGGCTTCCTCTGCATTCGTACGAGCTCTGTTGTAATAAGTGAGTTTCAGGTAGACTTCGGCGGCAAGCAGATACGCCCCGGGTCGGTTCCCTTGATGTGCGACCTTCTCGACTCGTACCAGGCCTTCGCGGGACCGGCCTGCACCAACCAATGCCATACCCAGCGCCCATTCGAGATCGAGATTGTCGGGATGCGCCTTCTCGATCGGCGTAAGAAGCGACACAGCTTGGGCATAACGGCGAAGGTGCACATAGCAGTCACCCAGCAGTGTTGCGACGCGAACGTCGTTGGGATCGTCCTTATGGAGCGAGGTCAAATGGCTTGTCGCCTTTGCGAAGTCGCCCTTCTTGAAGTAAACGCGCGCCAAGCCAAAGCGTAGTTTCGGATTGCCTGGATCTTCTTTGAGAGCAACAAGGAATTGGGCAATCGCTTCATCAAATCGGCCAAGAGAAGCAAGCACTGACCCCAGGTTAGCGTGGGCTGCAACCATACTGGGATAAAGCCGGATGAGTTCCTGGTACTTCTGCACAGCAAGCGTGTTGTCCCCGTGCTGCCGGGCTACGAAGGCCTCCTGCATGAGTTGTCGTTGTTTGGCGCCTTGCGCGTGGGCAGTACAGGAAAAGATTAGAAGGAGGAGTATGGCGAAAAAGACCAGCCTTGTGACCGAAAGACGCAATGGCATAGAGGCAGTTGCTTCAATACCGAGAGCGCTCCGCATTTGCTGAGTTCCTAGCCTCGGGGAGCTTCGCATCGTTTTCGACCTCGCAATCTTCCATGCGTAAGTCTAACTCTAGCCCGGGACCCCGAATCAATTTTCTGCTCTCAAAGCCATGCCTGCCGTCGCTTGCAGGTCCCCGCAGGGTCGAATTGCCAACCTGCGAGGTTCTAACGTGGAGACCGTGTAGCGGCGCACCGCGCCTTTCTTCAAGCCGCTGGCAAATGCCACATTCTAATGGAAATATTTGTTCGCAAGTGATGCCTATCACGCGGGGCCGTGATAACTATCACTGAAGTCTGGCTCGCAGGGTGATACCCAAGATGGCATTTATCGGGTAGTTTGATCTGGCCTCAGCCAGTGATTAAGCGAAAAGCGTGTCGGATTCGGATTAGGTGGCAGGATATGAAACGAAGCAATACTCCGAAGATTTTACTAATGGCCCTGGTTTTCGTGCTAGCGATTGCTACCTTCTCATGGAGCCAGCTGCTTTATTATCACTGCGTCGGTCGGATCTTCTAGCTGTTCCAGCCGGGAGAACTTGCCTTGACGGTGCGTCAGGCTTGGATCGTTAAGCGGAGGATGACTATGAGGCTGAAAGTGTTGCTCGGATTCCTTATTATGCTGATGATCTTCGCGGTCCCCGCGTGGTCGCAGCTGGGAAGGGCTTCGATTACGGGCACAGTAACGGACCCAAGCGGGGCCGTAATTCCCGGTGTTTCGGTTTTAGCGGTAAACCAGGACACGGGTGTGAAGTTCTCGGGCGTCACCAATAGTGTCGGCATCTATCGGGTTATGGATTTGCCCGTTGGAAACTACAGCATTTCATTCAAGAAGGGTGGTTTTCAAAACGTAGCCCGGACAGGCATTACGCTGACCATCGGCCAGGTGGCGGAAATTAACATCACACTGAAAGTCGGCCAGGTCACCCAATCCGTCGAGGTAACAGCGGCCGCCCCCATCTTGCAAAGTCAGACGAGCAAGACGGGAGGCTCGATGTCCAACCGGGCCTACAGCGCCCTTCCGCTCAACATCAGTGGCGGTCGGGACATACAGGCATTCGCGATCGCCACAGTCCCATCCGTCGAAGGGAACACCTGGACAACGTATGTTGCCGGAGAGCAGGCTTTCAGCAGTCAGGTTCTGATTGACGGGACGCTCGCTCATGAGCAGGAAACCGGGGCGTTTAGTGAGAGCAACCCTCCCATGGCGGCCGTTCAGGAATTCAGGGTCGATACGGGCGGGCAGGGTGGTCAGGCCGGCATGTACACGGGTGGCTCGACATTCGAGTTCCACCTGAAATCCGGAACCAACCAATTTCATGGCAGCGCGGAGGGTTTCCTCCAAAACGAGGCCCTGGATGCCAACTCGTGGATGAACAATTTTGACGGCACACCAAGAGCGCGCAACCGGCGCGACGATATGGCCTTCTCCGGCGGTGGGCCGGTCTTGATCCCCAAGGTTTACAACGGGAGGAACAAGACCTTCTTCTTCTTCGCCTGGGAGCGGGAGAAGCAGAGCGATTTCACTCCCACCGGTCTTATAGATACCGTTCCCACACCCGATTTCCTGGACGGCAACTTCAGTGCGCTGCTTGGCGCGCCGATTCTCGATTCCAGCGGCAATCCCATTTACGTCCAGAATACCAACGGGCAGACTGTGCAACTGCTGAAAGGAATGATCTTCGATCCGGCGTCTCCGCTGGTCAATGGCATTCACGAAGTCTTTCCCGGCAATCAGATACCTACCGGTCGTTTCAGTAGCGTCGCGCAGAAGTTGCTCCCGCTCTACCAGAAGTATTACTCGCCGATGTCGCCGAGCATAACAAATAACTACTCGACCACGGCGACCAATACGCCTGTTTTTACGCAGAAGAACTGGAGCCTGAAGATGGACCAGAATTTTTCCGCGAAGGATCGGATGGCGGGCTCCTTCATTAAGGTTGACCGGCCGCGCGAACTCAACGATACCCATCGCGGTCCTTTCTCCATGCTGGATCCCACCGGTTATGGAGGCCCGTTCGGTGCGGTCAGGTACCAGCTTGTTACCACCCGCGCCTGGCGCCTGAACGAAACCCACATCTTCTCCCCGAACGTTCTCAATGTGAGCGCCTTGACTTATGAGCGTTTCGGAAACAATGACATGCCAAATGCAAACGAGATTGGCTACTGGCCCTCCAGCTTGTTTCCGACCTCGAGTCAACCATCCATCTTTGTGAATTTCGGGAATAGCGTGAACGGAGTCGGGGAAACCGGAATTGGCGCCAGCAGCTCCAGCTCTAACATGGCAGAGAGCTTCGTGGTGGATGACAATCTGACATGGATGAAAGGGCGTCACAGCATGGCTTTTGGCGGCGAGTATCGCGCTTTCCAGATGAACAGCGGGGGCCCCAGCGGAGGCATGACATACAACTTCAGTAGCGACCAGACTGGAATGCCCACCGACTCTGCAGTCGCACCTTATGTAGGCTTTGGCTTCGCCAGCTTCCTGTTGGGCGATGCCCAAAGCGCCAGCATGGGTATCCCTGCCACGCTTTACGGCCGGCGCAAATCGCTCTCGATCTACGCGCACGACAGCTTTCATGTAAGCAATCGGCTGACGCTTAACTACGGGGTGACCTGGAATTACACTCATCCCTATCACGAAAAGTATGGACGCTGGGCAAACTTCAACACGTCATACGTCAATTCGACAACCGGTGAACCCGGCATCGTCGATTATCTTAGCCCCAGCCCAACACAACTCACTGGCGGCTCGAAGACCTTTGAAACGAAGGAGTACGGGTGGGAATTCGCTCCCCAAATCGGGTTCGCTTACAAGATTACCAGGCGCATCGTGGCGCGCGCGGGTTACACCATGTACTATCTGCCGATTGGCACCGACTATTGGTCAGGCCTACCCTACGGCTTTGCTCCAGGATATTTCCCGTCGAACAATGTGCTGCAAAACGCCGACTTCACGCCGGCTTTCAACTGGGACAACGGTTATCCTGGCCAAAACGTATTTGGAACGCTCAACCCGAACTACTTGAATTGGGGCATGGTCAGCGTGGTCCCGCACGCCCTGGTGCCGGCCATCAACAATGTTGTGAATGCGGGAGTGCAAATCGAGGCCACTCCAAACACTCGGGTTACGTTGAACTATCTGGCAACCCGGGGTATTCATCTGAAAGATGGGACGCTCCAGGAGAATCAGGGGCCCAATTCCGCTTATACTGCGCTGATGAATAAGGGCACCGAATGGAACTGGGTCAGCGATGCGGCAGGTGCGGCTGCGGCCGGAGTTCCCTATCCGTACCAGGGCTTTTCGGGCTTTGCATACCAGGC
>JARRJI010000061.1:0-7725 GCA_037379595.1 Acidobacteriota bacterium
ATGACGACTCCCGTCGAAACCCGGTTGCTTTTTGTTACCCCATGTTCTGTGGGGGTGCGGGAAGTCACGCCTGGCGATAGCTAAGCGTGCTGGACCGGCTGGCTGCGCCAGCGGCGCTGAATACCCTTCCAGCTCGCGATCTGGTAAATACCGGCGATGGCAACCAGGCCGTAGACAATGGCGCTGAGCACCGAGACTTCACCGAAGCTCATGCCAAAGATGGCCGCAACCAGGTCGAACCGCGCGATCGCTACCAGTCCCCAGTTGAGAGCCCCGACCACCACCAGGATGGCCGCGAGAACGTCTAGCTTTCTCATAGTACATCCCTCCATGCTTTAGGCTGATTCCCCAATCTAATGATGGGAAAAACGCTTCCTGGAGGCAGTGATTGTGGTCACAGGCTGTTGTTACAGGGTGCAGCCGGGACGGCCGCGGGGGCCTCGGGCCCGGCCCAAGAGTCAGTTGTCTTGATCTTAATAGAGGTATGGCGGGAAGGGAGGGAGCACGGACAGTCTCCCGGCCGCAGCAATCGCAGACCCTGGACCCTGTGTTTGCGTGGGCGGCGTTCTTCAGCGGGAAGAGGCGTGGCGCGCGTCCGAATGCGAACGGCCCCGGTCAACCGGCGCCCTCCTAATGCGAGTGCGGAGAGCCGGGGACACAAAAAATGGATCTGCGCCAGCCGGAGCTGGCTGCTGGTAGTTTTGACAGGTTTCAAGGCACGGCTCAAACCGTAGCATTATCGTAGGGAGGGGTCCCGTGGTGAGTGCCATCAACGGCTACTCCCGGGGTTCAGTGGTGGATGTACTCGACCCAAAACCGGGCGATGGAGTTGCTGCGATTCATGCTTTCGAATGTGCTGAGCTGGGCTGCTTTTCGAGATCGGAAACCGCTGTGGGAAGCCAGGACAGGAAATGAAACAAGGCACTCGTGTTTTCCCGGGGATTCGGCATTGAGGAAGCCTCTGACAATGCCGGGACAATTCTGCACCGAAGGGAGAGAACGGAAATGAAAGCCACAAAGTATAAGAGTTTAGCCGCTCTGGGGGTAGTGCCCCTGATTTTTCTCGTTTCGAGTTGTCTTGCCACCCGGAAATTCGTGCGCAACAGCCAGGCCCCACAGGATACGCGGATCCAAGCCGTTGACCAGAAGGTCGATCAGAAAACGTCTCAGAACGCCCAGGCCATCAAGGAACTGAGCGATAAAACGGAGGCGGGAATAAGCCAGGCGCAGAACAGCGCCGACCAGGCGAATCAAGCCGCCAAGCAAGCGAGCGAGAGCGCCGCAGCCGCCAATCAGACCGGGGAGAGAGGCATTACCGCCGGTGACGAGGCCCAAAGCATGGTCAAGAATCTCCAAAACTTTAGAGTTGCTCACCACACTGTCATTACGTTTGGTTTGAACAAATTCGCCTTGACACCGGCCCAGAAGCAGACTCTCGACGAAGTCGCCCAGAGCGTCGGCTCATTGAAACTTTATGTGATCCAGGTGCAGGGATATACTGATCACAGCGGCCCGGTGACGTATAACCTGGTATTGAGCCAGCACCGGGCGAACGCGGTCATCCGGTACCTCTCGACACAGCACAATATCCCCCTGGCTCACATTTACGGTTTGGGGTACGGGGAAGACTCCCCGGTCGCGCCGAATAACACGCGGCAAGGCCGCGGATTGAACAGGCGAGTAGAAATCACCGTTCTCGTTCCGCAGATGGAGGGACAAGCGGCGCAGGTCAACCCGGCAACTGCTCCAAATCCGAACCGGTAATGGACAGATTGCTGCCCAGCGCCGGTCATGTTCAATTAGGTGGATCGAACTGAGCGGGGGCACGCTCGGTACCCTATTGGTGGGCGTTCTGCGGTCTGTAACCTGCGAACCCAGGCTATGAAGGGTTTGGCGTGGCCTCCTGTTTATCTGATTGATCTCAAAGGACGTCGCGGAGCGATTGGAATGGGTAGTTTTGTCATTGCAGGCGGGGGCTGTGAAGAAACTGCCTGTGATGAAGGGCCCGGACGAAAACGTCCGAGCTAAGAATCGGGTTGTTTTTTTAACGCGTTCATGTTAAAGTGCTTATGAGGCATAGTGGAAAAGCTGTGCCGAGTGTGGATTGGAGGGTCGTCGGGGGCCGGGAGTTGGGTCTTTTTTCTTCGTTTGCGCTGATTTGCACGAATCCAATTTCCCTCTTTTTGCATCATATATATTGAGCAACAAGCCCGTAGGGGCTTTGGCGAATTTCGGAACAGGGTACTGATCTTCTGCTTCACCGCATTCCACCCCTAGTAGAGCGTTGTATAGACATCCTGGGGCTGAAGTCCTGCCCGGTGGCGGGATTGAAGTTCTAGTGATGGTCAGGGACCATTACCCTGAGAGGAAAAGATTATGTTGGATGTTAAGGTAAATTTCCGTGATCCGAGGCACGCGGATGAGTTGGACGAGGACGAGCGTGACCTGGTTTCGGAGGAGAGCTCGGAAGAACTGTCTCTGCACGAAGGCGGCGACTGGGAAGAGTTCGAAGAAGAACCGGAAATTGACTTGAGCCCCGGACCCGTCGAGGGGGCTATTGACCCGGTTCGCACCTACCTGCGCGATATGGGGAAGGTGCCTTTGTTGAAGCGTGAGGGCGAAGTTCGGGTGGCGCAGCGCATCGAGCGGGGCCAGATGCTGGCGCGTCGGGCGATGTCGCGTTCGCCGCTGGTTCTGAAGGACGTGCTGGCGACGGGCAAAGCTCTGCGGGCAGGGAAGCGCTCGATCAAGGAAGTTGTGAATCTTGATGTCACGGAGTTGGCCGAGGAAAAGCTGATCGCCGCAAAGACTCGGAAGACCTTGAAGACGATCGATGAGCTTCAAAAACTCTACCGGTTGGCCACGCGACAGGTGGCTGCATTGGCGCGCATGCCGAAATCGCGAAAACGCGCTCATCTGCATGCCCGGTATCGCCTGGCCCGGACGCGCGTTCGGATGTCGAGGGTGGTCCAGGCACTTGACCTCACGGCACAGGAGACCAGCCGCCTGATTGGCGAAATCGGCCGCGAGAGCCGGCGCTTGCATGATCTGCGGCACCAGGTGGAGGCTCTCGAGGCGCGTGCCGGGGCCAGAGGTCGAACCTCTGCCGAACACCGGAGTGAGCTGAAATTCCGTAAGCGGCAATTGAAGGAATTCGAGTCGAACGCCGGCGTCAGCGCGCTCGAGATGAAACGCACCTGGGAGAAGATCCAGCTGGGAGAGGCCCAGGCCGAGCAGGCCAAGCAGGAACTGATTGAGGCCAACCTTCGGCTGGTGGTTTCGATCGCCAAGAAGTATATCAAACGGGGGATGCATCTGCTGGACCTGATCCAGGAGGGCAACCTCGGGCTGATGAAGGCGGTTGAGAAGTTCGATTGGCACCGCGGCTACAAGTTTTCAACCTATGCCACATGGTGGATCCGGCAGGCCATCACGCGGGGCATCGCCGACAAGGCCCGCACCATTCGTGTTCCGGTGCACGCCAATGACACGCTGAATAAGCTGGCGCGCGCAAGAGGTGAATTGACGCGGGAACTGGGCCGGGCTCCGACGGTGACCGAAACCGCCAGGCGGGCGGGGATCACCGTTGCCAAGGCACGCCAGGCGATGAAGATTGCGCAGGAACCGCTGTCGCTGCACACACCCATCGGGGACGACGGCGAATCGCAACTGAGCGACTTTCTGGAAGACAAGCACACTCCTTCTCCGTCCGATTCCGCGATTGTTGTCAATCTGAAGGAACAGACGGCCTCAATGCTGAAGACCCTGACACCGCGCGAGGAGCAGGTGCTGAAGCTCCGTTTCGGGCTGGACGACGACAACGCCCGAACATTGGAGGAAGTGGGCAACTGCCTGTCGCTTACCCGTGAGCGCATCCGCCAGATTGAAGGCAAGGCACTTCGCAGCTTGCGCGCTCCGTGGCGCGCCGGCCGGCTCCATTCATTCCTGGCCGAAAACTAACCTGCAGATCCGGGACCGCCGCAAGACGGCAAAAAAGCAGAGCCAAGGGGCGCACAATGTGCGCCCCTTCGCATTTGTGGCTAACGGCTTATCCAGTTGTTGGCTTCTTTCCTTGCTGATCACGTATACAGCTAGAATGGCAATACGTGCTCATAGCGCTGTGCTCGCATCACTTTTGCGGTTTCCCGCGTTTTTCGCTGGACTCAGTGACGAAATAACGTCGTTCTGGCGGAATACTGTCATTTTTACATTGTCACTTTCTTTGCATTAGACTTTTTCTAAACAGCCTGAAGGATTTACCCGATTCGTCGTTTGGACTTTGGATTGCTCCCGTCTCCGTTATCTGACCCATAGAAGGAGCAGCCTCTTATGAAGCCGGAAAGCAGTGTCTTGTTAGTGTCTGCAGGGGGATGGACTCACACAGCATTGCGGAAAGTGCTCGGTGATGCGGGGATTCAAGTTCGTTCTGCACGAAATTGTGCTGAGGCACGGAAGATTGTGAAGGATCTCGCGATTCCTGCGGTGCTGTTCTGTGACACGGACCTGCCGGACGGGACGTGGATGGATGTTCTAGCCTTAGCCACGCAGGTGCAACGACGCTTACCCGTTGTTGTAGTTTCCCGAGTGGTCGACATCAATCTTTATATCAATGCTCTTGAAAGTGGGGCCTCCGACTTTATTGTTCCCCCTTTCTATCAGCAGGATATTTCGCACGTGCTTCGGTGCGCGGCGCAGGACCAGACGGGAGCGCCAAAGTCCTTTATCCCTAATGTGGCCGCCGCCTGAAGTTGGTTTTTTGACCTCTACGATTCTGATCTTTGCTCCAGTGGTATCCGGGTTCTGGCTGAGGGGTTGCCGGATGCACCCTCAGCCAGTTTCCTAGCCTGTATAGGACGATAGCTTACGAAGTAGAATCACGGGCCACGACCGGCAGACTGGACAGAAAAAGTGCAGGTCTCCTCCCATGGCCTTCTCTCCCCACGGCACTGGGGCGTCGAAGCCATTCCGCCGGGACCAGCTTGGGCGAGAGGCAGATTTGGAATTTGATATGAGCGTCAGCGAGGCATTTTCTCAGGTAATAATTACGCCAGCCCCTGCTCTTATTTATCCGTTTAAGTTGGCCGGGCCGCCTTCCAGCTGGTACCGGCTGGGGGACGTTCTTAGATTGTTGGCGACGGGAAACCCAGCACTCATGCGGCAAGAAGAAGGTGAGTGAATCCAGAAGACGAAGATGGGCAGGAGATCGTGAACTATGGCCATCAGGTTGCTCGAAAGGGGACAATGGCGATGAAGCTTTATGTGGGAAACATACCTCGGCTTGCAGATGAGGCGGCTTTGGTCAAGTGGTTTGAACGCCTTGGCCTTCACGTGGAATCCATTCGGTTGGTGTGGAAGGACGAACCAGGCGCTGCTTGTGGATTTGCGTGGGTAAAAATTGCAAATGAGGTATTCCCTTCGAAGGCGTTGCGGCATCTAACTCAGTGTACGTTTTGGGGGCAACCTCTGGCGGTCCGGAAAATGCATTCCGAGGCTGCGGGGGATTCGAAGAGCCGGATGACGGCTTCTGCAAATCCTCGCGCAGCCTGACGTGAGAATTCCCGGAAGGGGTGTCGGGTTCGGGTTCAGTCAACGAGCTTTGGGGCCGGGAATCTTATCCATCGGAACGCAATTTGAAAGTGCGGCGCTCATGCTGGTCGTGCCCGGATGGTTGACTATACGCGGCAAGGAGGAAACTATGGCGAAGAGACCAACGAAAGAGAGCACCAGAAAAACTTTTTCAGACGAACAGCGGCTGAAACTGCTCGTAGTCGATGAAGATTCCGAGGATCTGAATTATTACGCGGGAGTCCTGCGATACCTTGGATATGACGTTCGCTCGATGAACTCTTACGCCCGCGCTGCTGCTTTGCTCGGAAAGGAATGCTTCGATCTGGTCATCGTTGACCAGGGAAGCTCAGACTTTGAGGGCCGGTCTGTCCTGACCCGCGCGGTTGAGGTTGACCGCCACGTTCCCGTCCTGGTGCTGACTCGAACGGTGGATGCTGACTGCTGCATTGACGCCCTGGACTCCGGAGCCCACGAGTACGTCCAGAAACCTTTGACCACGGCCGAGGTTCGAGAGCTGGTCGCCGATTACCTGACCTCTTCGCCGGGTATGTTTTCGGCCAGCCATGTTTATCCGATCCGGCAGAACGCTGCAGGATCGGGCGACGAAGAAGCAGAGCCCGACTTCTTGCGCCGCGCATCCTGAGCGTCGGCGTGATCCGAACAAAAAACAGGCCGTTTTACAACTCCTGCAGGAAAAGGGAGGGCCAGCCATGTTCATAGTCGAAGAAGGTGAGGAATTTCGCTATCACCTCGAATCGGACATGCTCGCCACAGCCCGCCTTGGCATGCGCTGGGAATACGATGACGATGACGACGATGAAGAGGAAAAAGGCGGCGTGGGCCAGCAGGGATGCGAAGATGAAGACGAGGACGACTACGACGAGGACGAGGAATAACTCAACCCAGCCTGCTTGTTGACCCCGCCAAGAACTGTCCGCGAAGAAGGCGCATGCGTCGCGCTGCAGAAAGCCTGCTCTAGTTACTCCTCATTCTTTGGCCCGGCCTGCCGGGCATGGGGCGCGACGCTGTGCTGCAGCTCAGTGTCTGCGGTGATCCCGGGGCCGATGACGGGCGTGAGCGGGAGCACGGCGCTGCGGTTGTGGATGCTGTGGGTGCGGCATGTGCCGCGGTTGTGGCTCAGCGGGCGGCTGCCTGTACATCAGGGCCTTTTGGATGTCCATCCCCAGCCGGGTCATTTCTTCGAATCCCTTGGAAGTGATGAAGAACTGCCGATGGCGTTCAGTTTTCTCTTCCTCGATCCATCCCAGATTCTTGGCGGCTTCAATAAAAACATTGCCGACCGTAAACGGGTTCACGGGTCCGAGACGATTCTCGTCTTTGCCTTTGGGTTTCATTTGCCCCCACTTATTAACGGTGGAAAGAAATTTACTCTATCGTCGTATGCGCTCAGGGCGCTTGGAAAACGCCGCTGATGCCGGATACACGGCGGGTGGTTACCCCACTCATGGAAAACGATCCCACCACCATGCTACCGAAGTCAAACTCTCGTGGCAAAAATTCATTATACCTCCGGTCGCCGCGATTCCGCCCGGGATTTGATGAAGGCTCGACACCGCGATTTGCGCAGACGCATTTTTGGCATCGCTAATGATATCGGCAGTATGCCTTGTGCAGGAACTGTCCTGACCGGCAGTAATGTGCCGGTGGAGATAGCGGGGTTGCAGCGATAAGCGTCTAACGCACTTTTCCCCGCGCGGCCACTCTCCAGGACCCCTCGACCTGGCCATTGCGGAGAAGAAAGACTTCGTCGTGCATATTGACGCAGGCGCAGACGTGGTTGGGGATCACGGTGACGACCTCGCCAACATGAAAACGATGCGAGGACTCCGTAATGTCAAGGTAGCCGTGCTCCTCGTTCAGCTTGATCACGGGAGCATCCGGGGCTTCGACCACGTATCCGTGTCCTTTGGCTGGGCCCGAGCCCAGCGCGTCGGAAGAAAGCGTCTTGGATCCGGCGTCGATCATCGCACGCCCTGGCACAGCAGTTGAAACCACGGTTGCGACCACGCGGGCCGCGCAGTCTTCCAGGCTGCATGCACCCTGGAAATACGTATTCAGATCGTTGTAGACGTATGTGCCGGGGCGGATTTCCGTGAGGCCGGGAATCCGATGCGACATGAAGGCCGAGGGCGTGGA
>JARRJI010000061.1:7791-15062 GCA_037379595.1 Acidobacteriota bacterium
GGCGTGGAACCGCCGGAAACGATTTCCACTTGCATGTCGGCCTTGCGGAACGGTTCGAGAGCCTGCTCGAATCGCGCAGCCACCTGTTTCACCTCTTTTTCGCGGTCTGCTTCCGCGCCCCAGATGTTTCCCGGATAGGTCATGAGGCCCCGAAACTTTAGCCCCGGCATCTTTTCAATTTTCCGGGCCAGTTCCAGACATGCCGCGCCGGGCGACAGGCCGCAACGACGAAGTCCCGCATCGAATTCCACCAGCACACCGACGGTGGCACCGGCGGCGCTGGCGGCTTGTGACAGTCCCTCGGCTGTGGTTTCGTTGTCGAGCGAAAGCAGCAGGCTGCGCTCGCGAGCCAGGGCCGCAAGTCGCCGGAGTTTTTCCGCTCCCCAGATGGGATAGGCGACCAGGATCTTGTCGAGGCCCGCCGCGGCCATCACCTCGGCCTCGCCCACCTTGGCGACTGTCAGCCCCACGGCGCCGCGTTCCATCTGCATGCGAGCCACTTCCGGCGTCTTGTGGGTTTTGGTGTGCGGGCGCAGACCCAGACCGTGCTCGCGGCAGTAAGCGGCCATGCGGTCGAGATTGCGCTCGAGGATGTCCAGGTCGATCGTCAGAGCGGGCGTCGGCAGTTCCTGATAGTTCATGCCGGGATCACTTCCGTTTCCGGGTTCGTTTGCGGGATTTGCTGACCAGGGCAATGCAGTCGATCTCGACTTTGATTTTCGGCAGGTCAGCGCCCACGGTGGTGCGGGCCGGCGGATTCTTGGGGAAGAACTCCGCGTAAACTTCGTTCATGGCGGCGAAATTCTTCATGTTGGAAAGGAACACGCCGACGCGGACAACGTCTTTCATCGAGCTGCCGGCGCTCTCCAGAATGGCCTTGACGTTCTGGAGCGTACGGCGGGTTTCCGAGCGGATGTCGCCAAGTTCGAGTTCATTTGTTTCGGGATTGATCGCCCCCTGGCCGGCCACAAAGACGAAGCCGTTGGCGATGATGGCCGGTGAATACGGGCCGCGAGGTTGAGGTGCTTTCTTCGATTTAACGACTTTGCGCAGTGCAACTCCTCTGGTTGGGGTAACGGCTGCTAACGAACTTTAGAAAACTTTCAAACCCTGTAGACTGCAGCTCAGGCCAGTTGCCCGCCGTCGACGAACATCAGGATTCCGTTGACGTAATCGGCGTCGGAAGAGGCCAGGAAAGCCGCCGGTCCGGCAATGTCTTTTGGCAGCCCAAGGCGCCCCGCCGGAATCAGGTGCTTGTATTTGCTTATAAAAGCCTTGTCTTTCACGATGGGAGCGGTGAGGCGCGTGCGGATCAGTCCCGGCCCAATGGCATTGGAGTTGATGCCGTAGGGTCCCAGTTCGCGCGCCAGGGTTTTGGCCAGCAGGAAGATGCCGGCCTTGGAGGCGTTATAAGGCGCCAGGCCGGCCTCAGCATCCCAACTGTTGGTGGAAGCCATAAAGACCATCTTGCCCTTGCGCCGCTTGATCATGTGCGGCGCCACTTCGCGGGCGGTCAGATAGGCGCCTTTCAGGTTGATGTCCATGGTCCAGTCCCAGAGTTCTTCATCCGTTTTGGTGAAGGGCACCAGTTTGGCGACGCCCGCAACATACATCAGGACGTCGATCTGCTCCTGCCAGCGGATCGTCTGCTCCACCATTCGCTGCACCTGGCGCTTTCGGCGCACATCGCAGGCGACCGACCTAACAGAACCTCCCTCCCGCATGATTTCATGCTCGGTGCGAGCCGTCATGGTGCGATCGATGTCACCAATCATCACGTGAGCGCCTTCCCGTGCCAGACGCACGGCGATGCCTTTGCCGATCCCCTGCGCGCCTCCCACCACCAGAGCGCATTGGCCGCGAAACCGATCTGCTATAAAATCCATGTCTGTTCCCGACTTTCCTGTTCTGTTCAAGGCTGACTCGAAAAAAGTTTGCTAGGTTCTTGAGATAGTCTCCCAGGATAATGGCGCGCCACGCAGTCGTAAAGGTTTTGAGCCTGGGAACACGTTGCGTCAGCATGATTTTGTAGCGCAAGGCCCGCGTTTCAGACTTGCGGATTGTGCGTGGGATTCAGGGCAAGACCCGCAACGTTAAAAGACGAACGTTGCGGTACAAAGGCGAGTAGCATGGGTACAAAAATGAACGATGTTTCTCAGCAGCCCGAAGTGCGGACATTGCCGCGCGAGATCGGAATCCTGGGTTCCACGGCGATTGTCGTGGGGACCATCATCGGCTCCGGGATTTTTCTTGTTCCGCACAACGTCGCCCTGAAAGTCGGGAGCGTCTTCAGCCTCTACCTGGTCTGGATTGTGGGCGGGGCGCTGGCGCTGGCGGGTGCCCTTTCGCTGGCGGAACTGGGCGCGGCCATGCCAGAGGCCGGCGGCATCTACGTCTATCTGCGCGAGGCTTACGGCAAGCTGTTCGCCTTCCTTTACGGTTGGGGATCGCTGCTGGTTATTGACGCCGGCTCGGCGGCCACGCTGGCCGTCGCCTTTGGTATTTACGCCTCGGCTTTCTTTCCGCTGACCTCGATTGAGCAGAAATTGCTGGGCGCGGTTATGATCGCTCTGCTCACGGTGATCAACATCCTGGGCGTTCGCAAGGGCACGGCGGTCCAGACGATTTTTACCATCGCCAAGCTGGGCGGGCTGGCGATCATTATCGGCTGCGCGATTTTTCTGCCGCCTCTGGCGCCGGCGGTGGCCGCGCACCCGCTGCCCACACCTCACACCACGCTCAGCTCCTTTGGCGTGGCGCTGGTCGGAGTGTTGTGGGCCTACCAGGGCTGGCACCAGCTTTCTTACACGGCCGGCGAGGTCAAGAATCCATCGCGGGTGCTGCCCATCGGCTTCTTCCTTGGCACCTCGATCATCGTCACCGTCTATCTCGCCGCCAATGCGGCCTACTTGCACGTCCTGCCGCTGCCGGTCCTCGCCGAACACCAGCGCGTGGCGGCGACAGCCATGCAGTTTCTGATCGGCCCTCGAGGCGCGAGGTTTGTCTCCGCCCTGATCCTCTGCTCGATCTTCGGCGCGCTGAACGGAACCATCCTGACGGCGCCGCGCGTCTATTACGCCATGGCGAAGGACGGTGTGTTCTTTCGGATCGTCTCGCGCATTCATCCCAGGTACCAGACGCCCGCCGTGGCCCTCCTCCTATTGGGCGCGTGGTCGACGCTGCTGGCCGTTAGCGGGTCGTTTGAAGAGCTTTACACCTACGTGATTTTCGCCATGTGGATCTTTTCCGGGGCGGCGATTGCCGGAGTGATCATTCTGCGCCGCCGCCTGCCCGACCTTGAGCGGCCTTACCGGGTGTGGGGATACCCGGTGCTGCCCGTCGTCTTCATCCTTGCCTCGGTGGCCATTGTTGCCAATACGCTGGTGACCAAGCCGATTGAGTCCGTCCTGGGATTGGCCATCGTGCTGGCCGGCATTCCGCTTTATTTTGCCTGGAGGCATTGGAGCGGGAAAGGCAATCCCTCCTCGTAGCACAACGTTCGCCTTTTAACATTGCGGCGTTTGCCTTGAATCATCCGGAAAAACAGTTTGCTGTAGGGCGGGCCTCGTGCCCGCCCGTGTGGGAGCCCATGAAGGGTGCCCCACAATCCGCAGCGCGTGAAATGTCGCGGTCATCGAACGCCGTTGCGGGCCCTGTGTTACGTTGCCCTCCATTCAATCAATCAATGTGCCTGCTGAACAGGGCATAGGTCTCGGCCTGAACCTGCGAATGATGGGGCAGCAGGTCATGCGACAGAGTGGCCGTGGCTTTGCCGGCGGTGAAGGTGAGCGTCCGGCTGGCGAGAAGACGATGGGCAAGGAGCCAGCCGGAAAGCTTCACGGGGCCCCGCGCGCGCTGCGGAAAGTTGAGATCGATGGCCAGGTCGTGCTTTCCCGGCGTCAGGCGGAGCATGAACCAGTACCACTGGCTGTGGCCACCGTTTTCCACCTGAACGGGCAGGGAAACGCCGTGGTCGCGCGCCGTTGCGGTAACGCCCGGCAGGTTGGCCGGAGGCTCAAGCAGCAGCGCAAACTTTGAATCGCTGAAATCCCTTGGAACATCGACGGAGAGTGAAATTTCCCATGTCTTCGCCGTGCCTTGCTCGCCTTTCACCGTGTAATCCGGAGCGCTGAAGGAAGGCTGGCTCTCGCTTGCTTCTTTCCCGAAGTGAACATGGATGGCAGCCGCGATTCCCGACGCGCTTGTCTGCACGGCGCGGCCGTCAATCAGGAGATCGCAGACGTCCTGCGGGTGGCTCAGTCGAATAAGCCGGGTTGAACCCTCGGGGGCATAGAGCGCCAGCTCCACTTTGCCCGCTGCCGAAGATTTAAGCGCATAGCGGGCGCCCTGGACAGCGGCTTCGCCGGGTGCGGGGGGGCGAAGTTCGATCACCTTCTGCTGGTAGGCGCCGAGCTCGATGCCGAGCGTGTCGCCGTAATGGAAGGTTCCGGGCAGGTTCAGCCGATAGGGATAGATGACCTCGGCTTCGTCGGCGGAGGTCCAGGGCTGGAATCCCGACGCGCGGTCGAGCTTGAGACGAACGAAGCGCGGTGTGACGTACGGATTGCGGAGCGTCACAATCGACTCTTTGGGGGACGAGTGAACGAAGCCGTAGGACCGGCGCTGGGCGGGGTCTCCCAGGACCATGGTCGAGTTCGCGAGCAGCGTGCTTGCGTTGGCGTGTTGCCACTCGAGCGAGCGGCCCAGCGACTGCCATTCGTCCGGGCTCAGCAGGCTGGGCGTGACGTATAGCTCCACCATCATGTTTCCCACGCTGAGGTAGTGGATGATCGCGTCATCCCAGTTCTGGAGGGACTCGTTCCTGCCGCCCAGCAGGTTGAGTTGCCCTCGGATGATCCCGTGCGTCATGATCGACGACATGGGGAACTGCACGTGGTGCCTGACGAAATCGTCATACAGAACCGAGTCGCGGTAGCTGATGGCGCTCTGGCGGGGAGCGTAGGCCGGCAGGGTTGAGAGATAACCGCTGTCCGCGCCGCCCATCCAGATGGTGTCCGCCCAGCGCAGCCACCACGGGCTGAGCCACATGCTGGTGGTGACGTTGAGGAAGACCTTCGGGTCCGCGGCGCGCAGGTCCTTCAGGATGCCGATCAGCGCGCCGGCGTCCGCTTCGCGGGAATAGATGCCCAGCGGATAGCCCTGGCCGGGTACGTTGCTGCCCATCACGGTCCCATCGATCTTGTAATAGTTAACGCCATCCTCCTTTGCGAAATGGAGCATGCGATCGCGGAGGTAGCGGCGGTACTTGGTTCCGGCAATTACAAGGTACTGGCCGTTCGAACTGATCTCCATCCCCATTCGGCGCCCCGAAGCGATCCGGCGCGAGCGGACGCTGTAGCCGCCGATCGGCCCGAACCATAATCCGAGGCGGCTGCCGATTCCTTCGAGCGCCGCGACCAGGCTGCCGAATCCGTTGGGAAATTCCCGGGGGTTCACGTGCCAGATGTTGTCGAGATCGTCCCAGCCGTCGTCGAGGACGAACGAATTGAGATGCAGCTTGTACTTTTCCAGTAGATCGCGATTCAGTTGCTGGACGCGTTCAATCGTATTCTTTTCGGTCACGTTCGGCCGCTGCAGGTCATACCAGGAATTGTAGAGGAGGTAAGGACGGACGGGCGCCACGCGCATCTGCCGTACGTAATCCATGAAGGCCGTGTGGACTTCGCCGTCTTTCGCAGCCACGCCGATCACCGCCGGCTGGGTCGTATAGCCTCCGGGCGGGATGTTGACTCCCACGTAGCGGCGCAGGCTGATCGCGTTTCTGTGCTCCGTGTTAACGCTGGTCGGATATTCCAGCCCCATGAAGAGGTCGTCGCCAAAAAGCGGCTGGCCGAATCCGCCCTGGCTGAAATGATGAATGCTGAGGTGATCGTTGAAAACCGAGGCGGAATCAATGAAGTAGGTTCCCTTTTCGGTGGTCGTCAGGCGCAACCACTGGCGGGTGAAGAAGTCCGCGGGCTTGAGTTCATACGTCAGATCGACGCGGATATGGATCTGCGGCATCGCGCCCGGCCGGGGCTCGAGATGGAACACAAGCTGCTTGCCGCCGTCCGGGAGATTGACCACCGGAGATTGACCACCGATTGGCCGGTGACGCGAAAATTCCGCGAGGTGAGCACGGCGGGGTTTTCGCTGCCGAATTCGTAACCAACCCGCGGGTAGATCAGCTTCAGACGGAATTCGTCGCCCCAAGCGCGGTAGCTGCGTCCGGAGAGCTTGTTGAGCAGTTGGGTGGTCTGAACCGTTCCTTCCTGGACTTCGAGAGTTCGCGCAAGAAAGTCGTTGGCCAGGTGAATCGTGTCCCCGCTCCGGGTCACCGTCACCGGCCCGGCAGCAAGGGCTGTAGCGTACGCCACGGGAATCAGTAAAATCAGGATGAGAAATGTCAGAAAGCGCGTCCGTTGAGTCATCTGTTGAACGTACCCCTTTTTCTGAACGCGCGCAATAAAGGGTGCGGAGTTCAATAATCGTGGGCTGGGTCTTGCCAGAGGGAATTGGGGTCGTGGGCGTCGCTTGCGCCGGAACGCTGGGATTCCGTTGTGCCAAAGACGCGAGCCACGCCGAGGTGGGACGCTAAGCGCTCGACTCGAGGAGGCGCGTCGCGCGTCCCGTTCCAGAGATGGCTACAAGCCGCACTCGTGGCTGACCTCCTTGATAAAGGCAAGCCCCCGGCGTGCCAGCTCATCGCCTGAAGGGGCGAGATCTCTCCAGATGGCTGCGGCGGCCGCCAGGTCCGGCTCAGGCTGTGCAAAGGACTCGATCGTCATCCATCCGTCATAGCCGATCCGTTTTAGCGCGGTCAGGGTGCCATGCCAGTCAACATGGCCGGTGCCCGGAATACCGCGATCGTTCTCCGAGATGTGGACGTGGCCCAGGTCGCTGGCCACGGCGAGAATCGAATCCGCAGGATGGTGTTCTTCGATATTGGCATGGAACGTGTCGAAGTGAATCTGCACATTGGGCTCGCCAACGAAATGGACCAGTTCAGCGGCGTCTGCCAGTGTGTTCAGGAAGTGGGTTTCAAAGCGGTTGAGCGGCTCGATGCACAGGGTGACCCCGAGTTCCTGACCGCGCCGGGCGGCGATGCGCAGGCTTTCGGCGGCCCATTCCCACTCTTCTGACGTCCTCCGCTTACCTGTCAACACCCCGAGCCCGGCATAGAGCGGGCCGCAGATCAGGCGGGCGCCCAGTTCCGCGGTCCGTTCGACGCAGCGTGTCAGGAATTCTGTGCCCCGGGCGCGGACATGGGG
>JARRJI010000061.1:15101-27777 GCA_037379595.1 Acidobacteriota bacterium
GTTTCACCTCTGGGACCTGGCTGATATGCCTGATGTTGGAGCCAAAGCGACCCCTGCAAAAGACGACAAGGCCATCGCATTCACGTAGATAGTAACCCGGGTTCCAATTCCTGTCAGGAGTCATGAGGACCCTTACGATTCAGTGAAGTCGATCATCTTCGGTTTCAGGCGGAAGCCCCGGGTGGTGACAATGATGTAAGCCAGGCCGATGGCAAACCATAGGCCGCCCACGATCCTGGCGAGGATGTTGAGGTTCCACCAGATCAGCGCGCAGAACGCGAATCCGGCCAGGGGCAGGACCGCATCCGCCAGGATGCGTCTTCGCCTTTTGCTGCGCATGACGACGCAGAAGTGCCAGAACGTCGAAAGATTCACGCCCATGAAGGCCAGGAAGGCGCCGAAATTCAAAAGTTCGGCCGCGTGCTCATAAGCGTTGCCGACATAATTCAGCGTAACGGCACCCGCGAAGGCCACAAATCCGATCAGAAGAATGTTGTAGGTGGGGGTGTTGGTTTCGCGATGCAGGTGGGCAAAGAACTTTCGCGGCAGCACTCCGTCGCGCCCCATTCCAAACAGCAGGCGGGCGGCTCCCAGCCCACCCGTCAGGCCGCTGCCCAGCGCAGCCAGAACCAGGATCGCGCCCATCGCCTGAAACAGCGGCATGCCGCCCACGCGCCGGCAAACGTCCATGAAGGCGGTTTCAAGGTTGGCGAAGGTGTGCCAGTTGGGCCAGACACGCTGGCCCAGATAAACCTCGACACCGGCGAAGATGCCCGTAAAGAAGCAGACAAGCACGGTGGCCAGCAGGACGTTGCGCTTGGGATTTTCGACATCCTCCGAAAGCGTGGTGATGCCGTCGAAGCCGATGTAGGTGAGCGCGGCGAAAGAGGTTGCCATCCAGATGCGATGGCTGTTGAACGTCATTGGGTCATAGAACGGCTGGACCGAAAAGAGGCCGGCCCAGTGCCCACTGTGAAAAAGATACCGGACCGCAAGATAGAGGAATGCGGCAATGACCCCGCACATGCAAATCAGGAGGATCTTGTTGGCGCGCGCTGAAGACCGGATGCCGCGCAGGTTCAGCGCCGTCATAAATCCCGCAACCAGGAGAGCGGCGACAATGTAGGGCATCTGGGGGAGATAGCGGCTGTGGATGGCGACGGCGATCCAGATGGTGTTCAGCAGAGGCTGCAGGATGTAGTCGAGCAGCATGGCCCATCCGATGAGGAAGCCTAGATGGGGGCTCAGGGCCTTGCCCACGTAAGTATAGGCCGAGCCCGCCGACGGGTAGACGGCTGACATGCGCCCGTAACTGAACGCCGTAATCATCATCGCAAACATGGCAATCAGAATCGTGGTTACCGTGTGGCCGTTCGAAAGTTTCTGGGCCACTCCGAATAGCGGGATGGGCGCGGTGGGCTGGATGAGGACGAGACCGTAAAAGATCAGGTCCCAGAGCGTCAGAACTCTTCGCAGCCGCAGTTGGCCGGCATCGGATGTCCCGGAATTGTTCGGCATCAGCTCTGAGTACGAAAGAAATAAGCAGGGATCACTTTCAAGGAGGCGAGGCGCCGCGAGAGCAGGGAAGAAGTGTCAGAAGCCGGACGGGCGCTGGTGCCTGCCTTGGGCATCCAGTTCAAGAAGCAAGAATAATAGCATGGTTATGCCTGTTTCCCGGGCCATTACTCCCGGTGGAACAATCCGGGTTGACACGGTGCAGGGGAGCGGCGTATAAGCATTGCATATTTTCTTCGGCAGAGTTCCATGTGGAAGACCAGGCCAGAACTTGCGGCGCAGGTATCTCCGAAAGAGTTCAGCAGTTCAGGGCGATCTCTAACTTTCTACTGAGGAACATCGGCCGCTGCCGGGACATTTCCCGTGTAAGCGATGTGAACCGGGCAGGGGAGCGAGCGTACTCGAACATAGTCCATATCAGAAGATAAGGAGAAGACCATGGGGAAACTGGCGATTACGGGAGGGAAGGCGGTTCGGACAAAACCATTTGCCGCCTGGCCGGTTTATGGCAGGCAGGAAGAGCGTGCGCTGCTGAAGGTGCTGGCCAGCCGGAACTGGGGCGGATATCCGTTTCCCAACGCTATCGCCGACCGCTTTGCCCAGAAGTTTGCAAAGTTTCACGGCGCAAAGTACGGCCTTGCGGTTTCAAACGGGACGGTGGCCATCCAGGTGGCGCTGAAAGCGGCGGGCATCGAACCGGGCGACGAAGTGATTGTCCCGGCGTACACGTGGGAAGGAACGGTGGGGCCGGTTCTGCTTTTGAACGCCGTGCCCGTTTTCGTTGATGTTGACCCTGACACTTACTGCCTGGACGCCCGGCTGATCGAAGCGGCGCTGACGGAGAAGACGCGGGCGATTCTGCCCGTCCATCTTGCCATGCGCTTCGCCGACATGGATGCCATTGGGCGCATCGCACGCAAACACAACCTGCTGGTGATCGAAGACTGCGCGCACGCCCATGGCGGGAAGTGGCGCAACAAGGGCGCTGGCGCTTTGGGCGACTTCGGCTGTTTCAGTTTCCAGTCGAGCAAGCTGATGACGTCAGGCGAAGGCGGAGCAGTGATCACCAGCAACCTTGCCAATTACGAGCGGGCGCAGTCTTACGTGAACTGCGGGCGGGCCAGCACAACAGACCGCTTTGGCCACCGGCTGATTGGCTTCAACCACCGGATCACGGAATTGCAGGCGGCGATCCTGGAAGCGCAACTCGATCGCCTTCCGAAGCAGGCCGGGAAGCGGCAGGGAAACATGGAGTACCTGGAAAAGCGGCTGCGCAAGCTTCCAGGACTGGACTTTCTCAAGCGTGATACACGCAACACACACGTGGCGGCATATCAGTACGTTTTCAAGGACCGGGCGGAGGCTTTTGGAGGAAGTCCTCGAGCCTCTTTTCTGGGCGCGCTTGAACTGGAAGGCGTTCCCTGCGACGGAATGTTCTACGAGCCGGTCTACAGAAGCGCGCTGTTTCCCCTGGATCCCACCGAGTTTCCGGCGCTTTCCTGGGGCCGTAAGGAACCGCTTAATCCAAGAATCCAGTATCATTGCCCGGTTTCTGAGCGCGCTGCCTATGAGGAGTCAGTCTGGCTGCCGCACCACCTGTTTCTGGGCAGCCGGAAGGACGCTGGCGACATCGCTGACGCGGTCGAAAAAGTTTGCGAGAACATCGAGGAATTGAGCGGTCTCAAGCACCCGGCGATCGAAAAGGAGGCCATGAGCCGCGTCGAACGTCCTCGCGTTGAAAAGCGCCAGTATTAATCGGGTTTGCCGCATACGCGTGCGCGCCTTCTGGTGAGCAGCCTGCGGCCGCCCGGCCGCTGGACTCCGGAAATGATTGAGCAGTTCAACAAATGGGTGGCAGAGACGAAGTGTTTCAAGCTGAGGTTGAAGCTAAAACATTAGGAGGCTGGCCATGAAGAACGATAAGCCCGACTACTTGATCAGCCGGCGGAACGCACTCAAATCCTCGGCGGCTATACTCGGCGGTGGCCTGGTCGCGAGCGATTATGCCGGGCCGGAAATCAAGAATGTGAACAGGAACTCGAGCCCCTCGAATCTGAAGATCACGGATTTGCGGGTAGCGACCATCGTGAAGCCCGGACCGAGCCCCTGCAGCATCATCCGTATTGATACCAACCAGGGTGTCTATGGCCTGGGCGAGGTTCGCGACGGAGCGAGCCCCACTTATGCGCTGATGCTCAAAAGCCGGATTGTCGGAGAGAACCCGCTGAGCATCGACAGGATTTTTCGCAAGATCAAGCAATTCGGCGGGCCGGCACGCCAGGCAGGCGGCGTATGTTCCATCGAAATGGCGCTTTGGGACATTGCCGGGAAGGTCTACAACGTCCCGATCTATCAGATGCTGGGCGGGAAGTTTCGCGACCGGATTCGCATTTACGCAGACACAACCGAGTCCAAGGATCCGAAGGTGTACGCGCAGCGGGAAAAAGACCGCAAAGAGATCATGGGAATCACGTGGCTCAAGATGGATCTTGGCGTCAATCTGATCGAGGACAAACCCGGAACCGTCACGGTCCGCTCAGACCTCACGCAGTGGGAGAAGACTTTTGTACCGGGCCCGCTGCTGGCGATGGAAGTGACCGACAAGGGAATCGCATTGCTGGAAGAATTTGTCGCGGCGGTTCGCGACGCCGTGGGCATGGACATCCCTTTGTCGATGGACCACTTTGGACATCTCGGTCCCAAGTCCATTATTCGTTTGGGCAAGGCCTATGAGAAATACAATCTCTCCTGGATGGAAGACGTGGTTCCCTGGATGTATACCGATATGCTGAAGGAGATCCACGACGAAAGCCCCACGCCCATTCTGACCGGCGAGGACATCTATTTGAAAGAGCCCTTCGAAGTGCTTTGCCGGAACCATGCGGTGAGCAAGATTCATCCCGATCTTGCCAGCTCCGGCGGCATCCTCGAGACCCATAAAATCGGCGACATGGCGTGGGAGTACGGGGTGCCGATGGCCATGCACTACGCGGGAACACCCATCGGCCACATGGCCTGTGTGCACTGCGCCGCGGCCACCCAGAACTTCCTGGCACTCGAGTGTCACGCGCTCGACGTACCGTGGTGGGATACGCTGGTCGAAGGTGTCGAAGAGCCCATCGTGAACAAGGGATGGAGCAAGGTGCCGGAGAAGCCGGGGCTCGGAGTGACCCTTAATGAAGACGTGGTGCGCCGCCACCTCAAGCCGGGCACGGGATATTTTGAGCCGACGACGCAATGGGACGATGAGCACTCCTGGGATCGGCTCTGGAGTTAGCATCTTGAGGCGTGCCTGAGCAGAGTTGTGCGGGTGGGCTTGCAGCCGGATGCAGTGGTTGCCGGCCGGCGGCAGATCTATTACCTCCTCTTAGTCTCCGTGCTTTCGGGGGAGCGGCGGAGTGTTATCATGGCTTGGCGATGAACGGTCGAGTCAAGGGAACAAAGGATCGGCGCCTCAGCCGGCGGGAATTGCTGGCATTGCTGGGTGCATCGTTTCTTCCCGATGTACGCAGCGGCGCTTCGTCACTTCTGGCGAGCGAGCCGGTATCGCCCATCCGATTTGCACTGCAATCCATACCCTTTCGCGTGGAGACGGAGGAAACGCCATCAGTGGCGCACGCCCCCGCGGCGATGGAGGGTGGAGTAGCGGTTTTCGACTATAACAAGGACGGGCGGCCCGACATCTTTTTCACCAACGCGGCGAACATTGCGACGCTGAAGAAGGATTCTGCCAAATTTTCAAACAAGCTTTTCCGGAACGAAGGTAATGGCGTATTTACCGACGTTACAGAAAAGGCAGGCCTGACCGGGTTCGGCTACGACGCTGGCGTGGCTGTGGGCGACTATGATAACGATGGGTACCCGGATTTGTTCGTGGCGGGCGTTCACCGTAATACGCTTTACCACAACAACGGTGATGGCACCTTCACCGATGTTACTGCCAAGGCCGGCCTGGGCCGATGGACCGACCCCGAGTTCGGTCCGCTGTGGGCCATCACAGGTGTCTGGGTGGACGTCAACAACGACGGACTGCTTGATCTGTTCGTCGTTAATTACCTCCAGTGGAATTACAAGAACGAGCCGGCCTGCAAGTTCGGTCCCGATACCTATGGTTATTGCACCCCCAAGGTTTACAAGGGCCTGCCCAACCAGTTGTTTCTGAACAAGGGCGACGGAACGTTTGAGGACGTTTCGGCGGAGTGGGGAATTCGCGCCCAGGTGGGCAAAGGCATGGGGGCTGGTATGGCCGACTACGATCTGGATGGCCGGCCTGACCTTTTTGTAACGAACGACACCTACTACAACTTCCTTTTCCACAACAAAGGAGGATCATTCGAGGAGGTAGCCCTTGAAGAGGGGGTCGCATTACCCGAAAACGGAGTTTTCATTTCGGGAATGGGCCTCGATTTTCGGGATATTAATAACGACGGTTACCCTGATATCGTGTTTGTGGCTTTGAATAACCAGACCTTCCCAGTCTTTCGCAATATGAAAGGCCAAAGCTTTGAGGACGTTACGTATACGAGCGGGATGCTTGACCTCAGTCTCTCCATGGGCGGTTACGGCCCGGGCCTCTATGATTTTGACAATGATGGCTGGAAGGATCTGTTCGTGACGCGCGGACACATCCAGTTGCAGAGAGTCGGGTTGGAAGTAAACCAGTACAACACAGTGTTCCGGAACCTCGGATCCAGCGGCAAATGGCGGGCGTTGACGAAGGAAGCGGGCCTGACTGCCTCGCCGCCGGCGCGGCATCGTGGCTGCGCATTCGGCGACTTCGACGGCGACGGCAGAGTGGATGTGGTGGCAACAGCGCTGGGAAGTCCGGCGGAAATCTGGATGAACAGGAGCGAGGGGACCGGGCACTGGCTGGACGTTGCCTTGGAGGGGACGCGGAGCAACCGGGACGGCATCGGGGCAGTGGTCAAGCTGGTGACGAAAGCGGGCACGCAGTACAACCACATGACCACGAGCGTGGGTTATGCATCGTCCAGCCACGGACCCGTGCATTTTGGTCTTGGTGCCGATGACAGCGCCCAACTCATCGAGATTCGCTGGCCCTCGGGTACGATCCAGAGGCTGCGCGACGTGAAGGGCAACCGCGTGCTCCATGTGAAGGAATCTTCACCGTGATGCAGTGTTGGCTGGCCCCGTGCCGTCGTTCGGGCAACCCGTTGCGGCCATAATGTGCACTATGCTGTCGTACCCGCACGGGTTCCGGGCAGAGATCCCCAAAATCTCCGCCGCTTGCCCCCACGTGATTTGTTTTCGGTCGTCCCGGAAATCACTTCTTTTGCATCCGTTATCGGCCGTCCAGGTAGCTTCGAAGTGCCGTTGCATTCTGCCTCTCGCCCGAGAAAATGCGATCCTCCTCAGCGCTACCAGCCAGGAGTTGAAGTGCTAACGATACAAGGTTGAAAACCTCTTGACATAACAATCTGTGGGTGCTATAGATGGCACCATATAGATTTGGTAATCACTTTCATTCATGCTGCGTACTGGAATTATACGGGTCGCGTAGTTTCGCCTCGTTGTGCGGTAATCAACAGTCAGCGCGGTCGGTTGTGGCGAAAGTGATCCCGCCAACACTCACATCAATTCACTCACCTGTTTAGCTGCGCTTTTTGCGTCGGGCCCTAAGGGAAACTTAAGGATGAGAGGAAACGAGATCATGAAGACCAGCACCTTGGTCAAGTTGGTAGTGTGTCTCGCGCTCATGGTGGCTTTCGCTGCCCCTGCGTCGGCGCAGGGGTTGTTTGCGACTCTGACCGGCATCGTGAGCGATCCTTCGGGTGCGGTCGTGCCAGGCGCAACCGTGAAGCTGATTAATGAAGCATCGGGCTCCACGCGCGTTACGACGACTGACGCATCCGGGTACTATACTTTCGCCTCCGTAATTGTCGGCGATTTCACATACAAGCTCACCGTCGAATCCAAGGGCTTTTCCACCTATGTGGCACCGGGATTGACCATCCTGGGCGGCGAGAAACGGAACATAAACGTTACGCTCCAGGTGGGCTCCACAACTCAGACCGTAGAGGTTTCAGGTGTGGTGAGTTCCATAGTCCCCGTGGACTCGGGCGAGAAGTCGCAAACGCTGACCTCCAGGCAAATCCAGGATTTCGTGCAAGTCGGCACCGACGCGGCGGAGTTTATTAAGATCATGCCGGGATTCTCCATCCAAAACAACACCAATAACGTGGCGAATTACACCGGCGAAGTCATCGGCATCAATGCAAACGGTGATGCCGGCAGCCAGAGCCCTCTGAACAACGCGTACTCGTATAACGGGCTGCCCAGTAACTCGCTGGACATCATGGCGGACGGAGCACACGTATCGGACCCGGGTTGCAATTGCGACACGCCTGTGAACCCGAATTCGAACATGGTCTCCGAAATGAAAGTGAATATGTCGAATTTCAACGCCGAGAACCAGAAGGGCCCGATCGTTGTGAGTTCGGTGACAAAGTCGGGAGGCAGCCACTTCCATGGCTCGGGGTTCTTTTCGGCCCGCAACTTTGCGCTCAACGCCAATGACGCCTTAAACAACGCCAACGGCGCACCAAAGCCGGAGAACAAATATTATTACCCAGGCTTCACGTTCGGCGGCCCGGTGCTGATCCCGGGTACCGGCTTTAACAAGAAGCGCGAAAAACTTTTCTTCTTCACCGGATACCAATATTTCTACCAGGTGTTGGATACAGGCTTGCTCCGCGCGACTCTTCCAAATCCAGCCATGCTCAACGGCGATTTCTCGACTGCGTCATTGGAGAAGATCGGTGACGCCAACAACAATTACGTCACGGCCTCCGGCGCCCCCGCGGGCGTGGCCTGCCTTGACTCCGGCGGAAACCCGATTACACCCTACACGCCCTGTCTTAACTCAGCAGCGCTGGCCTTGTATCCGGGGGGTATCATCCCGCCATCCCAACTCAGTTCCAGCATGCTGAACCTGATGAAGCTCTACCCTGCTGTAAATGCCAACCCCAACCAGACGGGTGGCTACAACTATGTGCAATCGCAGATCTTCAATCAGAATAATGTCCAGTGGGCGACGCGTGTGGACTACAACATCAGTGACAACACTAAAATGTTCGTTCGCTACAACCTGCAGCGCGAGACCCAGCAGTTCCCGGTAGGCCTGTGGTGGCGCAATGGGTCTCAGGTCCCCTATCCAACTCCGGTGCTGGGCAAGAACCGCTCTGACTCCGTGTCCGTATCGCTGACCCACGTATTCAGCCCAACGCTCACCAACGAGTTTGTCTTCGGCTACACCTTTATCGGTTTCCCGAATGTCTTTGAGGATCCCGCTAAGGTTGATCGTACGAAGCTCGGCGTCGACATCACGGGCTTGTTCAAGAATAATGTCGCCCAAATTCCCTCATTCGGACAGTTTGGGGGAGAGGCAGCGCTCGTATTCAACGTGGGAGGTTTTGAAGCGGGCGGGCCGTCTGCGGGTCTGTATGCCAATAAGTACATGCCGAGCATCAGCGACACGGTGGCCAAAGTTATTGCAAAGCATACGCTCAAGGCTGGTTTCTATTGGGAGTGGATTCGGAATGCCCAACCCGCCAACAACTATACGAACGGGCTTCTGACGTTCCAGGCCAGTGGGAACACTAATACGACCGGTGATGCTTATGCCGACCAGGTCCTGGGTATCCTGAATTCATACCAGGAGACCAACTTCAACCGCATCAACGACATCGCCTATAACAGTTATGAGTGGTTTCTGCAGGACGATTGGAAAGTGACCAAGCGGCTGACCCTCAACCTGGGGCTCCGCTTCAGCCATATCCAGCCATGGGCTGATCGTCTGGGCTTTGGCTATCCGATTTTCAACCCTGCAAACTACAGTTCCAGTTGCGCCGCCGCCCCCACCTACTGCGGGTTCGAGTGGTACAAAAAGGACCCCAGCATTCCACTTGGCGGCTTTCCCACGCGCGCTCTCTTCTACCAGCCCCGGGTGGGCGTAGCTTACGACATCTTTGGAAAGGGAAAGACCGTCCTGCGCGGTGGCTGGGGCCGGTACTACTTCCACGCGGGCCAATTTACCAACGGCCTGGACGCCTCGGCCGGCGTTGAGTCCGTTACTGTGGGCTATAACGCCCCACTGCCGGGCGGGGGAACGCAGCCCTTGCTGGTGGATCCGCTCCAGCAGTTCCCGGGAGCTGCAGGGTTGAATTCGCTGCCTTTCAGCGCTGTGGCGGCCGCTCCCGCAGCGGTAGACAGCATGGACGACAAAGAACCTTACACAGACAGCTACAATGCGACGATCTCTCAGCGCATGCCCTGGTCGAGCATGCTGCAGATCGCTTACGTCGGCAATCGCACCCGCGATATCCCAAGCACGGGCAATGGCGGAACCCTGGGCATCAACACTTATAACATCAACCTGGTTCCGGTTGGAGCCATGCTCGCGTCCAATAACGGAGGCGTGGATCCGAACAGCCTGGTGGCCGACCAGTTCCGGCCGTTCCTGGGATACTCGAACCTTTACGTGACAACCAGCAATGGCTATTCGAACTACAACGCATTGCAGGTGACGTGGAACCGGACGAAAGGGCGTTACGGTCTGGCCTTGAACTACACCTATGGCAAGGCCATGGGAATCCTGGGCGTAGCCAGCGGTCCGCTGTTCAACGAATTCAACCTGGACGACAACTATGGTGTGCTGGCTTCCAACCGTACGCACATCTTCAATGCCGCGTACTCCATCCAGTTGGGAGACCATACCAAACGAAAGCTGGCAGGAGCGTTTATCAACGGCTGGCAAGTCTCAGGTATCACTGAGATTGAAAGCGGCGCCAATTTGCCGGCCTTTCGTTCAGAGAATTTCGGCATGAATCTCAACAGCGCAAAGATCCCGGGCACGGATTTCAATATCAGTAACGTTTCGGTGCTGGGCACGCCGAACATTCAGCTTAATCCCGTCGTGACGTGCAATCCCAGCGAGGGTCTCGGGTCCCACCAGTACATCAACCCGAACTGCTTCTCAGTGCCGATGCAAATCGGCCAGAACGGGCCTACGGTCATGCACCCCATTTACGGCCCCGCGTTCGTCGCAAGTGACCTGGGATTGTTCAAGACCTTCAAGATCACGGAGTCACAAAATCTTCAGTTCCGCGTCGAGGGTTACAACTTCCTGAACCACCCACTCTGGTCCTTCCCGGGCCAGCAGAATCTCAATCTCAGCTTTGACCCGACCACAGGGAAGGTGAATAACCCGCTCTTCGGGACTACGACGACGAAACAGGGTCACCGGGTCATTGAACTATCGGTCAGGTACGAATTCTAGAATATGGAGGTCCTGTATTCTGGATTAAAAGGGTGGCCTTGTCGGCCACCCTTTTTTTGTTTAAGCTGAAACTGGTTTCCCATGCTGACATTTGAAAAATCAGCACTCGCCTGCGTTATGACTTTTGCCCTTTGGGCTGTGGCAGCACCACAACAGCGCCTTTCGGGGGGATCGAGAGGTACGCCTGCTCCTGATGGTACAGGCAAAGCATCTTCAGAACAAAACACCTCCGCAGAATCCAAAGCGGAAGGCCGGCGGATGCTGGTGCAGGCCATTCAGCTTCATCAGGCGGGCAAATACGATGAAGCCATTCGCGACTACCGGAGATACCTTGCGAGTGACCCCGATAGCTTCGTGGCGCGCGCGAATCTGGGCGCGGCACTTGCCCACCAGGGTAGGTACGCGGAGGCCATCAAGGAGTATCAAGAAGCGCTCAGGCTTCGCCCCGGCAATCCAGAAGTGAAGATGAATCTGGCGCTGGCGCATTATAAATCCATGCAGCTTGACGAGGCTGCACGCGAACTTCAGCCGCTTCATGCCGCCGAGCCTTCGAACCTGCAAATCGGCCTTTTACTGGGTGATTGTTACTTCCGCCTGGGTGAATACAAGAGAGTTGTGCAAGTCCTTGAGCCCCTTGAAGCCACGCAACCCCGGCAGCGGGCTCTCGATTACCTCCTTGGGATGGCCCTGATAAGCGACGGGCAAATTGCGAAGGGCGAGGTCCTGGTGAACAAGATTCTGCGCAATGGGGACTCCCCTGAAGCGCACCTGATGCTGGGAGAGGCGCGTCTCGCGATCCACGATCTTCCGGGAGCGATGAGTGAACTTTCACAGGCGATTAAGCTCGACCCGAAAATCCCTCTGGCGCACTGGCTCTATGGCAAAGCGCTTCTTGACTCCGGACAACGCCCCGAGGCCGTAAAGGCTTTTCGCGAAGAACTCACAATTGATCCGAATGAGTTCGAACCGAATCTTTACCTGGGTGCCATGCTGAATGAGGAACGAAAATACGAGGAGGCACAGCCTTATCTTGCTCGCGCGCTTCGGGTGCGGCCCGGCGCGCCACAGGTCCGTTATCAGGTTGCGCTTGCTCAAATCGGTTCGGGAAAACTCGAGGAGGCCAGAAGGACACTCCAGGCTCTGGTCAAGGACTCACCAAATTTCATGGAGGCGCATGCCTCGCTGGCAACTGTCTATTACAGGTTGCACAGAAAACAGGATGGCGACCGTGAAAGGGCCATCGTTGCCAAGTTGTACGCCGAAATCCAGGCTCAGAAGGAAGCCGGGACAGTTAAAACGAAACAGAACAGAACGAAACTTCCGCCCGGCGGAAAAACACAGGAGAAGCCTCCCAAGGTTGCGAGTCCGTCCAAACCAGCAGCAGATCGGCCGCCCGGACTTTAGCTCGCGAAGAGTCCGAAACACTCGATATCCGGCCCATTCACGGTTCTTTGAAACGCCTCAGGTTCAACCTTTTCCTGCGGACTTTGGTTGATACTGCACGCATCCCGGAGATATCCTTGGCGAACAGATGCAGAAGAAGGCTCTGGAGGGATTGACCCTTAAATCCCGAGGACATCGAGTGGGACCCCAGTCCGATACCAGATTGCGTTTGGCGGAAAGAGTGAGAAGGCTGTGGGCGATTGGATTAGCTGGCGGGGACGACGGGACTCGAACCCGCGACCTCATGCGTGACAGGCATGCGTTCTAACCAGCTGAACTACGTCCCCGATCTGTTGTGCGCAAGGGGAATCCCTTACGGTTGGCCTTGTTGCGAGCTCAACGGCAGGTGAGAAAGCGAATCCGGAGCCTGATGAATGGTGGGCGGTATCCGGCTCGAACGGATGACCTTCTGCTTGTAAG
>JARRJI010000062.1:0-12648 GCA_037379595.1 Acidobacteriota bacterium
CGGAGTCCATGAGCAGGCCCGCCATGGGCTCGTTCCCGTCGCTACCCGTGAAGTTGTAGAGCACCCTCTCGCTGTAGCCGGTGGTGGATGTCGGGTCCGGGTACAACTCGAACACGGTCCCGCCGCCAGAAGAGTTCGGCGGCGAGTATGTAGAGCCACCATGCAAGGTGGTGCCGTAGAGGTTGCCCGCCGAGTCCATGACCATACCTGCTGAGGGACCAGCCCCGTCGCTGCCCGTGAAGCTGTGAAGCGCCTTCTCCGTCCAGCTCCCCCCCGATGTCGCTGGTGGGCTCAGCTCGAACACGGTCCCGCAGCCGTACGAGCCGCAATTGGTCGAAGAGCCGCCGTATTGCGTGGTGCCGTAGAGGTTGCCCGAGGAGTCCATGATCAGGCCCGCATATGGCACGTACCCGTCGGTGGTCGGCCCCGTGAAATTGTGGAGTACCGATTCGACCTGCGCCTGGGCGAATTGGGCTGCAGCTGTGCCTAAAACAAACAACATGGCCACCGCCGCGGCAACCAGCCCGGCATGCAACCGGAACCAGGATTTCGTAGCCGCGCCTTCCCGGCCACGAATCTTTTGAAGTCCGTATGAACGTGCCGAAAAACCCTCTTCTTCCTGTGTGGATGGATTCAAGGTTGTTTCCTCCCCGGTGGCAGGCGCAGGACCGAGAGGCCCGGTGCGCTCGCACCCGTCGCATGAGTTCACTTTCTTAGAATGAAACGACCCCGCATAGCTTGCTGCGGGCAGAAAAGATAGCATTTCTGCGTTTGCGCCTGTCGCGCTGAATCACTCAAAAAAGGTAAAGAAACGACAAGAAAATACTGCCGCGGGCGACGCCCATTCCTCACCGAAGGAAGGATTGAGTTTCTTTGTAGTGCGACACACCGTTAGATGTGACTACCTGTTTCCCGTCGGCGTTCTCTGGGTGGCAGGAAAGAAAACCGAGAACCTGAAGCGAGAATTAAGCTTACTACATCTTCAGCCTGCGAAAAGCAAGGAGATTCTTGAGTTGCGCGACGAAAGGCCGACGCCACGGACAGCAGTGCCGTGGCCACCAAACGTAGAACCCCCCAAGCCATTAAGGAAAGCGCCACAAAGGGCATCTTCGTGGCTGGCGGTTGTCCGCCAAGGCTGTTCCAATGCGGCGCGGGCGGCGGTACAATTAGACAACGGTTAAGCGCGCCCGGCAATCTAATGATTCAGGTGGTGTTTTGAGGGTAAGGCGCGCGTTGGGAGGACAAATGAATAACGCAAAGAACAGGATGCTGGCTTTGATTTTGGCTCTGGTTGCAGGACCGGCGCTCCTGGCCGCGTCCGATTTGCCGAAGCCGGTCCTCCCGGCCGGGACGAAGGTCAGCGTGCAATTGATTACCGCGCTGAGTTCTTCCGCTGACCGCTCCGGCGATACCTTCACGGCGCAGGTTGAGGACCCGATTTTCGCCGATGGCGTGGAAGTGGTCCACGCGGGCAGCACGCTGCACGGCCATGTCACCTTTGTCAAGCCGCCCGGGCGCGTGAAGGGCAAAGCGCAGATGCGCCTGGTGGCCGACAGGATCGTGTTGAAGGACGGCCACGAATTCACCTTCACGGGGGAACTGACCAACAGCGCCGAGTCGGGCGTCAAGGTGAAAGGCAGTGAAGGAACGGTTCAGGGTCCGGGCAAAAGCAAGAAGCAGGCCGCCAAAGACGCCGGCATCGGCGCCGCAGTCGGGGCCGGCGGAGGCGCGATAGCCGCCGGCGGTACCGGAGCGCTTTACGGCGCGGGCATCGGAGCGGTTGCAGGCCTGGTCCGCGCGATTGCAAAGCGTCACAAGAACGTTGTGCTCCAGCCGGGCACGCCGCTGGTGTTCGTGCTCACCTCGCCCGGCAAAGAAACCACAGCGGCCCACTCAAAGGACCAACCCGCGCCCTTTATCTGCCAAAGCTGCCGGTAGTCCCCGCCGGGGGATTTTCAGCAGCGCCGTCAATCCCCCTGACCCGCGCCGCTTTGCGTGCGTAAACGGCTTTCTGCCGGGCGCCTGCAATTTTGCACACTCGTTCCTGTTGACAACGCCTTCCACGGCTCATAGGATCGAGGCTCGTCGCATAGCCGGGTCGGGCGCGAAAAACCAGCCGTATTAAATTCAGCGAGGTGACACGATGAACCGAAGGAGCTTTCTTCAGTCGAGCAGTCTGGCGGCCATGGGAGCGCTCGCATCCCGCTCCGAAGCTGCGCAGGGCATGGGAACGCCTGCGGCAAGGTCGAATTCCGGCCGCGCCCGGCTCACAGTGCTGGCGGACGATACGCTGGGCACCATCAACAAAAACGTTTACGGGCAATTCACCGAGCACCTGGGAAGCTGCATTTACGATGCCATGTGGGTGGGGCCGGATTCGTCCATTCCCAATCATAACGGGCTGCGCAGCGACACGATTGCCGCCTTCAAGCAAATCAAGGCGCCCATCGTCCGCTGGCCGGGCGGTTGCTTTGCGGGAACCTACCACTGGCGTGACGGGATCGGCCCGCGTGACAAGCGCCCCAAAACCTGGAACATCTTCTGGGACCGCGACGAACCCAACTTGTTTGGAACGGATGAGTTCCTTGAATACTGCCGGCTCTCCGGCGCTTCGCCTTACATCTGCCTGAACGTGGGCTCCGGGACCGTGCGGGAGGCTCTCGGCTGGCTGGAGTATTGCAACGGGAATGTCTCAACCACGATCACCGGGATGCGCAAGGCCAACGGCCACGCCGATCCTTACAATGTGATCTACTGGTCCGTGGGCAATGAAAACTGGGGCTGCGGAGGCCGCTTCGATCCGGAGGAGTACGGCCGGCGCTACGCCCGCTTCACCAATTACCTGGGCACGGCCGCGCGCCATCCGAGGGTGCAGTTTGTCGCCTGCGGAAACCTGAACGGCGACTGGAACCAGCGGTTCTTTGAGACGCTGCTGCAGAGGCCCGGGGCGCGGCGCGTGCAGCGCGTCGACCACCTTTCCGTGCATCACTACTACTTTGGCGGCGGCCCGGCGGTCAAGTTCAGCGACGAGGAGTACTACAGCCTGCTGTCGGAAGCGGCCCTTCTCGAAGAACTGCTCCGCAAGACCATCGGCATCATCGACAACTACACGGCGGTCACGGGACCCAAGATCGGAATTTCGCTCGACGAGTGGGGCGTGTGGCATCGGACCGAAAACACGGGCAATCGCGCGCTGGAGCAGCCCAATACGCTGCGCGACGCGCTGGTGGCAGGCGTCACTCTCAACGCCCTGAACAATTTTGGCGACCGCATCTCCATCGCCTGCATCGCCCAGGCTTTCAACGTACTTCAGTGCATGGCCTTTACGCGCGGCAAGGAGATGGTTCTGACGCCGACCTATTACGTCTTTGACCTCTACACGCCGCACATGGAAGCCACGGCGCTGAAGACCCTGGTGGATTCGCCCAGCTTCAGTGTCAAGCGACGGTTGCCGGGACGGCCGGGACGCGAAAGGGAAATCGAGATCTCACGGCCTTACCTGAGCGCTTCCGCGTCGCGGAACAAATCAACCGGCGAGCTTTGCCTGACCCTGGTGAATCAGAATCTGACGGAACCAATGGAAGTGGAAGTTCGCCTGCCGGGCCTCGAAAATTCCGGTGGAATGAGCGGGTACCAGCGGGAGTTGACGTCAGGGAACGTCCGCGACCAGAACACCTTCAGCCAGCCCAATGCGGTGAAACCCGGACCGCAGAAACCGCTGTCCGTCAAGGGCGACCGGTTCGTCCACACGATTCCTGCGCACACGATTCAGACGCTGGTGCTGCGCAGGGCGTAAACATACGGCGTTCTCTCGCAAAGGCGCTCAGGCGCAAAGAAAACGCAAATGTCCTCTGGAATCTGCGGGTGACAAGCCCGGAAGCAGGCCTGCGTGAGTGACTGCCCGCAGTGCTCAGGTGTTATCATGGAATGAAAAATCAGGAGGCGCGAATGGCAGACGAACTTCAGGGCAAAGTTGCGGTGGTGACGGGCGGAACACGGGGCATCGGCTTCAGCATCGCCAGGAGGCTTCTTGGCGAGGGCGCGAAGGTTTTCATCTGCGGGCGCGATGCGGGGCGCTTGAAGTCGGCGCTGGAAGTGCTAACGAAGCTCTCGGGCAACAACGTGGACGGCATCGTTGCGGACGTTCGCCGGTATGACGAGTGCCGCAAGGCAGTGCAAGGTGCGGCGGAAAAATTCGGTGGCATTGATATTCTGGTGAATAATGCCGGATTAGGTTATTTCAAACCAGTGGACCAGTTGACTCCGGAAGAGTGGGACACTACGATCGAAACAAACCTTTCCGGCGTCTTTTACTGCTGCCGCGAAGCCATTCCGCTGATGCGCAAGCGCGGGGGCGGCTACATCTTCAACATCTCCAGCCTGGCGGGCGTGAATCCGTTTGCGGGCGGCAGCGCTTATAACGCTTCCAAGTTCGGATTGAACGGTTTCAGCGAAGCCATGATGCAGGACGTCCGCTACGACGGCATTCGCGTCAGCTACATTATGCCGGGCAGCGTGGACACGGACTTTGCCGCGGCTCCCGGAAGCAAACCGAGCGCGTCCTGGAAACTGACGGGCGACGACATCGCCAAGGCCGTGGTGGACCTCTACTGCTTCCCGACAACCGCGCTTGCCAGCCGGATTGAGATGCGGCCCTCCCAGCCGCCGAAAAAGAAATAGGGGCTTGCGGTCTCCAGCCATGAAGCTGCGCCGGGCGAAAATCCCGCTGGTGGTTGGCATCGTCGTTTTCGCGGCGTCGTTTATCTATTCAGGGACTGCGCGAGCACCCCAGGTTCCGCATGTGAATCTTATGCGAGCACCCGGCGGCGGCATTCAGCCGCAGACCGCGGTGGATTCACATGGCGTGCTCCACATGATCTACTTCACGGGCGACGCCTCGGCCGGGAACATCGAATACGTCGAGCGTGCGCCGGGCGCGAAGGCTTTCTCAAACCCCATTCGAGTGAACAGCCAGCAGGGCAGCGCGCTGGCCGTGGGCACGGTGCGCGGGCCGCAGATGGCGCTCGGGCGGAACGGGCGCGTGGACGTTGTCTGGTTCGGCTCGGCGAAGGCGAAACCGCGCGGCCCGGACGGATCAACGCCGCTGCTCTTCTCGCGCCTGAACGCTTCCGGCACCGCCTTCGAAAATCAGCGCAATCTGGTGCGCTACGCCAAAGGGCTCGATGGCGGGCTTTCCGTCGCCGCTGACGGCAAGGGCGACGTCTACGTGGTGTGGCACGGCACGGGCAAAATTCCCGGAGAAGCTCACCGGCGCGTCTACCTGGCGCGCTCCACCAATGGCGGCCGGACCTTTGCGCGCGAAGTTCCGGTTTCGCCCGCCGCGCTGGGCGCCTGCGGTTGCTGCGGCATGCGTGCCTTCGTTGACCGACAAGGAGCGCTCTTCGTCCTGTATCGCGCCGCCGCCGAGGGCATCCATCGCAACATGACGCTGCTGGTTTCAACAGATCTCGGCCGCACTTTCCGCTCGACAAATGTTTCAAACTGGAGGCTGAACGCCTGTCCGATGAGCACGGATTACCTGAGCGAAGGCGGGCGGCACGTGCTGGCCGCGTGGGAAAAGGCGGGCGAGGTTTATTTCGACAAAATCAATCCGCGGACGTTCCAGCTCTCTTCCCGCATTGCCGCGCCCGGCCGGAACAGCGACCGGAAACATCCCGCCGTGGCGGCTGATTCGCGCGGCGACATTCTGCTGGCCTGGACGGAAGGAACCGGCTGGAAAAAAGGCGGCTCACTCGCCTGGCAACTCTTCGGCCCGTCGGGCCAACCCATCGGCGCCGAAGGCCACGCGCCCGGCGTGCCGGTGTGGGACATGCCCAGCGTCTTTACCGGCCCGCACGGCAACTTCACCGTTGTTTACTGAAAATCTGTGGCAAGACTCGCCGCGTCCTGCAGAAATCCTCAGGCACAAAGTGAAGCCGGGGCGCCCGCCGGGACGATTGGCGTTGAGCAATCGGCGCCTATTCGTGGTGAAGAGCGACGATGGGGTCCAGGCGCGAAGCCTTCATGGCCGGCCACATTCCGAAAAACAGTCCGATGCTGATTGAAACCATGAATCCGAGCACGACGGACCACAGGGGAACGGTGGATGGAAGGCTGGGCACAGCCGCCCGTATGGCAAAGCTGAGAAGATAGCCCAGCAGAATTCCAAGCAGGCCGCCGGCACCCGTCAGGGTCATCGCTTCCAGGAGAAACTGCCACGTGATATCCCGCCGGCGCGCCCCAATCGCCTTCCGAATGCCGATCTCGCGCGTGCGCTCGGTGACGGAGACCAGCATGATGTTCATGACGCCGATTCCGCCCACCAGCAAGCCGATGGAGGAAAGCACCACCAGCACCAGCGCGATGGTTCCGGTGATCTGGTGGAACTGCCGGATGATGGAGGCAGCGGTTGCCATGCCGAAATTGTTGGGCTGGTCCGGCTTCACGCGGCGCATCCTTCGGAGGACGGCGGTCATCTGGTCTTCGGCTTCCGTCATGCGTTTGGGATAGGCTGTGACCAGGATGAGGTTCTCTTTTGCGAGGGGATAGATTTTTCGAAACGTCCAATAAGGGATGTAGATATCGCGGTCGTCCCCGTTGTCGCCCAGAAATCCCAGCCTCTTGGCAAGGACGCCGATAATCCGAAAACTGTTGTTGCCCACCGTGAAGTCCTTGTTGATCGGATCCCTGTTCTCGAACAACGTCTTGGCGACGTCGGCGCCGATCACTGCGACATTCCGGTGATGAGTATCCTCGATTTCGGTATAGGGGCGGCCGTCGGCGAAGATGCAGTTATTGACGGCGAAGTCTTCCGGCGTGGCGCCAAGAAGCTGAGCATTCACCATTTCCTGCCCTTTGTACTTTGCGACCGGAGGTAAACCCGGGGGGAACGTCTCCACAGCGACATGCTTAACGTCGGGGCAATAATCCTGAATCGCGACCGCATCCTCGTACTTCAGAGGCTTGCGCATCCGCTCCTCCCGCGTCAGGCGCCGCCCCACCCCGAACTCGAACTTGTAAACCCAGATGGTCTGGGCGCCATATTGCTCCATCGCCTGAACCAACTGGTTGTTGAGCCCAGTAATGATCGAAGCCACACCGATCACCGTGGTGGTTCCGATCAGGACTCCCAGCACGGTGAGAAACGACCGGAACTTGTGCGTCCGGAGCGTATCGAGCGCCAGCAGCAGGCTTTCGCGAATGTTGCGGAGGTTATCCCGCATGTTCTTACCTGCTTCCACGTGCGATCCCTCTTAGGAATCACGAATCATTCGGCCGGGCAACAAGCTCATATTCCTGCCGGCCAGGATGCTCTCTCACGCGCATGCCGGGCGGAGTTTCCGGCGGAATGTGCCGGCCTCCAATGACTAAAGCCAGTTGAACGTGGGGGCAAAAGGCTTGCCGACGTAAGGCTTGCCAGCTACGTGCATAAAGAGCGCCTCCAACGTTTCGAATTCCTCCCCGTCAACGGTGATGGGACGCCCGGAAGCCAGCGAACTGATGTCGCCCTCCCAGACCAATTGGCCGGGACTCTTGATGATGGCCACGCGGTCGCACAGGCGTTCGGCCGTTTCCAGCACGTGAGTGGTCATGAACACGGTACGGCCTTCCGTGGCAAAATGGCGCAGCCATTGCTTCATCAGCACGACTCCGGCCGGGTCGATGGATTCGAATGGCTCATCGAGAAAGAGAATCTCCGGAGCGTTGATGACGGCGGCGGCAAAGGCAACACGCTTGCGCATTCCGGCACTGAATTGGGCCAGCGGCTTTTTGCCCTGGTTGGACAATTCCATGGCCGCGAGTAGCTCGGTGACTCGCTGTTCGGTGGTACGCTCATCCAGGCCGTACATCCGCGCCTGAAAGGCCAAAAATTCGCCGGCATAAAGCGCTTCAAACAAGCCGAGGTTTTCCGGCATCACGCCGATCCTGCGCTTGAGGGCGACCGAGTTGGCGTCAAAGGACTCGCCGAGAAGGCGGACTTCGCCGCCCGTGGGATCGAGCAGGCCGGTCAGGCAGCCGACCGTCGTGCTCTTTCCGGAGCCGTTGGGGCCGAGAAAGCCAAAAAGCGATCCGGCAGGCACGGCGAGCGAGAGGTCCTCGACGGCGGTGATCAGGCCGTATTGCTTGCGCAAATGAGACGACTCAATCGCGCTGGACATGGGTCAATAGCCCCTTTCAACCATGGAAAGTAACCGCTCGCGCCGCGCGCTGAACACCCGTGCGCCCACAAGCAGGCTCGCGAAATAGAAACAAGCCGCCGCAACCATCATTACCGGCAGCACCCACCAGTAATGGAGCAACGTGGTCACGCTTAATCTATCTAGAAGCGCCATACTAAGGAAAAGCAGAACCAGCACCGCGAAGCCCACCACTTTTGCTCCGGCTGATGTGTCTTTCTCGTAAGCAGCCGCGACGTCGACCTTGCCGGGAGCAAGCAGGCTGGTCCAAATAGCAAGCCCATGAAAGAAAAACAATCCCCACAAGGCGCTCGAAACGAACATCGCCAGTATGACGCCATTCATAGGAACGTCCATACCGTAAGCCAGCAAACCGACCGGAATAAGCAGGGCGCTCAGGCATAAAGGAACAAGACTTGCCACGCGCAAGACACTTGACGGAGTTACGGGCGCCAGCAAATACCGCCGGAAGCCGGCGCCATCAAATCCAAAAGCATTCGCTCCGATGCTCGTTGTGCCGGCCCAGCCGACGACGGGTAACGTTCCTAGAGCGAGAAAGATGAGCTTGGCAGGATTGGCCCCGTGGTGCGGGTTGCCGAGCGCTGATAACGGAAAGGAAAGGAGGAATATTATCAATACTGTCGCAAACTGGATGCGCGCACGGTTGCTGCGCAAATAATACCGCAATGTTTTTGAGACGAGAGGAGCCGAGGGTCCGAACAGTGCTGCAACCCGATCGCATGGCCCGGTCCACGCCGTGCGTACTCCTCCGACGCGGCGCGAAGCGGCGGGCAGGCGCTCTGCAAGGACGAGCAAGGCAGCGAAAATAAGACACCAGAAGAGCAGCCCCAGCAATCGGTATAACGAAACGAGGGCTGAGCTGCCCGCTATGATGCCGGCAGCGGCGAATGGCGGACTAAGCTGCAACAAGGGCAGGAGTGAGTGGAGGATAGCATGCTTTCCCGAGGCAGCCGAGCGCCCGAGAGCCGACACCGCGGGTACGAGCACCAAAATCGCTATCACCAATAACATCGCACCAACGCGCCTCGAGGCAATCCACCCCGTCAGGACCGAAAGGGATCGGGCCAGCAGGAAGTTTGTCACCAGCAGGAGGATGGCGGCCGGGACGGCAAGCCACAGCGACGAAGCGCCCAGGAATGCATGGAATCCCACGGCCACGCCAAGGTCCAGCGCGAGAACGAATAGCCAGACCGGCTCAAGGAAGGCTGTCAGTTGCCGAGCGCCCAGGCGGTCGAGGCGTGAAAGCGGATAGCGGCGCAGCACAGCGTCCGAAAAGGCCGGGCTCGAGCCCGTTCCAAGAGCCACCGCAATCAGAGTCGCGTCAAGGTAAACAACGCCAAGCACGATTCCTGCAACAAGTTCGCCTCTGCCCGTGCGGATGGCCACCAGGCCGGCGCCGATTCCGCCGGCCAGCAGAAGGATCGCAATCGGGACGACGAGAAGGTAAGCGCAGACGAAAAGAACGGCTTTGCCCCGCTTTGAACGCACGTTGGCCCAAAGCAGGCGGTATCTGAGGCCAGCAATCCGGAGGAGCATGCGCAGGTTCATTTCAGCAATCCACGTCAGTCCGACGCGTCATTTCGCGCCAAAAATGACGCGCCTCGGATCCACACGCCCATCCCATAGTAGAAAGCAGGACCGGAGTTGCTGTGACACAAATCACGCATCCCTGTGATTGCCGGAATAACCACTCTCTTATGCCAGAAGGCGGAGTTTGCGTTGAAGGGACTGCGGCCTTTCCAGCCGGGATCAGGATGGCACGTGAGAAGTCAGGTTCGATGAGCAATGCGCTCCGGAAGCGGTTTCTTTTTTCCCGATTCGTAATGTACATTGCAGCCGGCAATTGCTATAGTGGTTTTTCTTCAGCCGAAAGATTGCCACTCAGGGTTTTCAATCTTCGGGGCGCGATGTCACACCAACTCGATCTGTTCTTAACTCTTCACAAGGGAGAACCAACTGTGCGAGTCGATAAGGCTTCAGGGATTCGTTTCGCTGTTATTACTTTTTTCCTTTCGTCGATCATCTTCTTTTCAAGCTGCGCAAAGCGTCCGGCGGAGGTTGCCGTGCTCCAGGCGCCGGCGGGCAACCGTCCCACCGAAATCGTTCCGGTTGGCACGACGATCCTGCCCAACGGCCGGCTGATTACGCCGCAGGGCGTGCAGGTCAAAGTCGAGCCGCATCCTTACGGCATGGCGCTCAGTTCCGACGGCAAAATTCTGGTGACCTCCAACAACGGCACCTGGCCGTTTTCCGTCTCTATCATCTCCGACCTTTCCAGCAGCCGGCCGGAAGTGCGGCAGATTCCGCCGGGATACCCGCCGAAAGATTCCGACACCGATCCCAAGAGCGTCTACCTGGGCGTGGCGATCACGCCGAACAACCGCACGCTTTATCTCTCTGAAGGCAACAACGGCAAGATCGGCATCTTCGACCTGAAAACGCGGCGCGACCTGGGCACGCTCAAGCTGAATGGCCGCTACCACGGAAAACGATACAGTTACAGCCTGGCGGGCGACCTGAAGCTTTCGCCGGACGGCAAATATCTCTACGCGCTGGACCTGGCCTATTTCCGGATGGTGGTTTTCAACACGCGCTCGCGCCGGATGATCGCCAGTGCGCGCGTGGGGCGGCTGCCGTTCGGGCTGGCGCTTTCGCCTGATGGCAAGACGGCCTACGTCTCAAACGTCGGGACGTTCCGTTATTCGCTGGTGCCCGGCTACAACCCGAAAGACCCCCTGCACACCGGCCTCAAATTCCCGGCTTTTGGCTATCCTTCCAAAGAGGCGTTCAACGGCGCGGTGGTCGAGGGCAAAAAGATTCCCGGGCTCGGCAGCCCCAACGTTCCGCAAGCGAATTCCGTTTACATGCTGGACGTGGCGAACCCCACCCGTCCTGAAGTGAAGGCACGAGCGCGAACCGGCCTCCCGGTCGGGCCGCAATCAATCGGAGGCTCCAGTCCCGGAGCGCTGGTGGCGGGCCAGAACAAAGTGTATGTCAGCAACTCCGCGCAGGACAGCATCAGCATTCTGGACGCGCACACCGGCAAGGTGGAAAGAACGCTGGTTCTGCGGCCGGCCCGGAGCGTTCAGGGCTTCCGCGGCCTGCTGCCTTTCGGCCTGGCGCTGAGCCCGGACGGAAGCCGGCTCTACGTAGCCTGCGCGGGCATCAACGCGCTGGCGGTGATCGATACCCGGAGAGAAGCCGTGCTGGGCTATATCCCCACCGGATGGTTTCCCGCCCGGGTGGCGCTGAGCCCGGACGGCAAAACGCTTTACATTGACAACGCCAAGGGCTTTGGCGCCGGACCGAACGGCGGGCCGAATTTTCACGAAGGCCCCGCCGGAGACTACATCGGCGACATCACCCAGGGCGTGATCTCCATCATGCCGGTGCCGAAGACGACGGAGCTTCCGGAACTGACCGAGCAGGTGCTGCACAACAACGGCTTTATTCCGCAGCAAGAGCCCGAGCGGTCTCTCGATTTCCCAATCCCTCCGGCCGGCCACGCGAGCAAAGAGATTCAGTACGTGGTGTTCATCGTCAAAGAAAACCGCACTTTCGACCAGATTTTCGGCGACCTCAAATCCGTGGATGGGCAGCCGGTGAACGGCGATCCGGCGCTGGCGCACTACGGCGACGACGCCACCGTCAGCGAGAAGGGCGAGCCCACCTACCGGCACGTACGCGTCACGCCCAATGAGCACGCCCTGGCCAAGCGCTTTGGCCTGAGCGACAACTACTACGTCGATTCCGACGTCTCGGTGGACGGCCACCACTGGCTGGTGGGGAACTATCCGAATACCGTGTTCGAATCCGCCTGGCCGGCCGCTTATGGCGGCCAGTTCGACTTCGAGCCCGACCAGAACGCGCCCGGGCGGCTGGCGATCGGGAGCACGGCGCCCTCGCCCGAAGATTATCTGCAAATGGGTTCGCTGTGGGAGCACCTCTCCAGCCGTGGGATTACTTTCCGCAATTACGGCGAAAGCCTGGAGCTGGCCGGAGAAAGCGAAGGCGGAGGGACGGAACCAACCGGCGTACGCGAAGCGACCAATATGCCCATGCCGGAAGTTCTGTTCGTGAACACCTCGCGAACCTATCCCACATTCAACACCTCGATCCCGGACCAGTATCGCTTCCAGCAGTTCAAGCACGAATTCGATACGCGCTACCTGAGCGGCAAGGAACCGCTGCCGCACTTTCTCTATATCTGGCTGCCCGACGACCATACAGCCAAGCCGCGCCCCAGGGACGGGTACCCGTACCGGGCCTCTTTCGTGGCGGACAACGACCTGGCGCTGGGCAAGATGGTGCAGCTCTTTTCGCACAGCCCCTTCTGGAAGCACATGGCGATTTTTGTGACGGAAGACGACGCCCAGGATGGCCAGGACCACGTGGACGCCCACCGCAGCCTGCTGCTGGTGATCAGCCCCTATTCGCGGCGCGGCGTCTG
>JARRJI010000063.1:0-14105 GCA_037379595.1 Acidobacteriota bacterium
GCAGTGAACGGAACGTACTTGACCGCGCGGTCGAAGCCTCGCATAGGGTTGTCCGGAGTTGAGTCAAACGTGCCCAGCGGAACGGGAGGCTCAGCAAGAGTGGGAGTCAGCCAGGCGTCATATTGCTCCATGAACCGCGCGACCTGGCGGGAGATCTGTTGCAGGACCGTTTGTGCCAGAAGATACGCAGAGCCCGTGGTGCGCTGTCCCCTCTCATAGATCGCCCACGTGAGAGGCTCGAATAAGTCCTGTTTGGGAGAATTGCCGGTCAGGAAGGCAAGGCCATCGATCCCCGAGGCACATCCTGCCGCCCACACGGTTGTGAACGCCTGGACCAGCATCGGGCCATTGATGTCCGGAGATCCCTCACTCACTTCGTGCCCGAGATCTGCACACAGCCTGGCGGCATCCTGAACCGCCTCCACGCAATCAGGATGAATCTTTGCTCCCGTAGCCGCCGTTGTGGTGAAGGCGATTCGCAGCCGGCCCGGATCGATTCCAACCTCCTCGGCATACGGCCGCTGGCGAGGCGGAGCCCAGTAAGGATCGCCGATGTCAGGCCCCGCAGTCGCATCGAGAAGAGCCGCACTGTCCCTGACCGAGCGCGTTACGGCGTGCTCAACAACAAGTCCGCCCATCACGTCGCCGATGTCGGGTCCAAGCGGGTTGCGCGCCCGGGTGGGCTTAAGGCCAAAAAGTCCGCAGCACGAGGCCGGGATGCGGATGGACCCTCCGCCGTCATTCGCATGGGCCATGGGAACAATGCCGGCAGCCACCGCGGCCGCCGAACCGCCGCTCGATCCGCCGGGCGAGCGATCGAGGTCCCAGGGATTCCGCGTTGCGCCGAACAGGCGAGGCTCCGTCGTGGGAACAATCCCGAACTCCGGGGTGTTCGTCTTGCCCAAAATCACAAGTCCGGCCCGTTTCAGCCTGGCGACGAGCTCGCTGTCGTGGTCAGGAACGAAGTTGCGCAGGAATGCAGTCCCCCACGCCAGGCGAACTCCGGCATAGGCAGCCTGCAGGTCTTTCAGCAAGAACGGGACACCCCGAAAGGGTCCGTCAGGCAACACACCCTGGGCAGTTTCCCTCGCCTGCTCGTACATCGGAGTGATCACCGCATTCAGCCTGGGATTCAAACGCTCGATGCGCTCAATGGCGGCTTCAACCAGCTCGACGGGCTTGACTTGCTTCCGGCGCACCAATTCCGCCAGTCCCGTCGCATCCATAAAGGCAAATCCTTCGTCAGTTGGCATCGGTTTATGACTCCTGGAATCACGTGTAAGAGGTGATCAAGAAACCAGTATTGCAGCCTGTAAACGTTTTTGCCAGGCAAAAGCCCTGGAGAAGTCAGTTGTAACGTCAGGAGGGCTCAAAATCTCGCAGGATGGGCAATTCCTCGGAGCTTTCCAGCAAATTCAAAGCGGCGCGAATAATCTGGTGCTGAAGCTTTGCATCGTTGGGCTTGCCCAGGGGATAACCGAAGGGGAAAGGTACGTACAGGCTTCGGGGCGGACGGACCTGCGGACCTTTTTGGTGACCATGCGCAACAGCGACACCAATACGGTTGGGATTCCTGCCTTTTCAATAATGCCGGCGATCAGTCCCACGGACTGATTACACATTGGTCAGGCCGGAGCCAGAAATACCGCATCGACTCCATCCTCGCGCAGCATTGCAGCGACCCGGGGTCCGGACTCGGAAATCAACTTCCCGGGCGCAGTAATCGATCCCATAAAGCTGAAGTGCCGGTGGTTCAACCCTGAAATTTCGCCCCGCGCGACAAGTTCTCTGAAGCGATCAAGTGGAAACACCAGGTTCGCATCTTCTTGGGCTCCCGTCTGGTCAAAATCAGAACTGCGCTGGGAAATTTCCAATTGTCGAACATCGAGAGTGCCAGGCAATTCGCGATAGGAAAAATCTCCGCCGCGAAAAGCCAGATCGAACCGAGGCTGATCGGGAAGGTGTAAACCCGCAGAAGAGATGAGTGCAAATTTGGACTGGCTGAATGGCTTCTCGAGACGTACGCCCGGCGCCCAGTCAATCGTCCGGAAAGGATACGTCTCGACAAAAAGACGGTGGGTCAGTTTGAGGTCGTCAAGACGCGCCATTGCAGGAACGGACCAATCAGAAGGAGTTTATTTCAAGTGGCATGCGTTTTTGAAAGGTGACAGGTCCTTTCGCGGCACCGGCTCGAAAACAAGGATGCGTTACGCCATGAATCGGGAATCTATTGAAGAGTAACCAGCGGACTGGCGGAAGAGGATGAGTCCGCGGCTTGCTCGCCCGAATCCGTCACACGGCCGGCAGCCTTGTCGGCCACGAACCGTTCGATTTCCTCGAGCAGAGCCGGCACAATGTCCTCTTCTTTCACACGGCGGATGGCCTTCCCCTGGCGGTAAATCATCCCATTACCTCGCCCGGCCGCGACGCCCAGATCGGCCTCGCGCGCTTCGCCCGGGCCGTTCACCGCGCATCCCATCACGGCCAGCGAAAGAGGCATCTTGATATGGGAAGTAGCCTGTTCGATTTCACCCGCGATCTTGAACAGATCGACTTCCAGCCGCCCACAGGTCGGGCATGCAATCACGACGGGGCCACGGCTGCGAAGCTCAAGCGACTTCAGCAACTCGAAAGCGACGCGAACTTCTTCTGTGGGATCGGTGGCCAGTGAAACGCGGATCGTATCACCGATGCCTTCAGCCAGCAGCATTCCCATTCCCACGCACGACTTGACCGTGCCGGAAAATTGCGTTCCGGCTTCTGTAATTCCAAGATGAAACGGGTAGTCACAACGTTTGGCCAGCAGGCGATAGGCTGCCACGGTAAGTTTGACGTTCGAAGATTTCAAAGAAATAACGGTGTCGCCAAAGCCCAGGTCTTCCAAGATGTGAGTGTGATATTCGGCGCTTTCCACCATCGCTTCGGGCGTCGGAAATCCGTATTTTTCAAGAAGCCGCCGCTCCAGCGAACCGGCATTCACGCCGATCCGGATCGGCACTTTCTGCTCCTGAGCGCGGCGGACCACGGTGCGAACCTTTTCCGCATCCCCGATGTTGCCGGGGTTAATCCGCAGCTTGTCGATCCCGGCGTCCAGCGCCATCAGGGCAAACTTGTATTGAAAATGGATATCTGAAACCAGGACGGAATCGGGACACTCCTTCCGGATTTCCTTGAGCGCCCTGGCCGCCTCAATGTCGGGAACCGCCAGGCGGACAATCTCACATCCGGCCTGCTCCATCTGGTGAATCTGCTCGACGGTCTTGCCGACGTTGCGCGTGTCAGTCTTCGTCATCGACTGCACGACAACCGGCGCATCGCCGCCGATCGTGTAACGCCCCACCTTAACCGGCCGCGTCTTTCGCCTTTCAGGAAAGAACTCTTTGTCGCTGAAATTCACGGTTGTCTGCCCCTGCTTGAGAATAGTGCAGCGCCGTCCTCCCGTCAGGAGGGGCGCAACGTCTTAATGATATCGTTATACATAATGAAAACAAAGAGCAGTACGATCAGGACCACCCCCGCCTGAATAACCCGCTCCTTGATCGCCAAGCTCAGATCACGCCGCATCAGGCCTTCAATCCCCAGCATGAAAATGTGCCCGCCGTCCATCACCGGGATGGGCAAAAGATTAATGATGCCCAACTGCATGCTGATAAACGCGACAAAGACCAAAAGGTCCGCGATGCCTCGCCGGTAGACTTTGCCGGAAATCTGAGCAATCCCAATCGGCCCGGCAAGAGTCCGGGTGGACGTCCAGCCCGTCAGGATTTTTCCCAGGACATCGAACGTTTCCAGAAAAGTCCTATAGTTGGTTCTCACCGAATGTTCAAACGCCAGGCCCAGCGGCAGCTCCTGAATTTCGTACACGTGAATGATTACACCAATTCGCCATGCTTTGCTTCCCATGACGTCCGTGTACTCTGGCTTCACATGGACTGGGAATTCCTTTCCGCCGCGCTGTACGGTCAACTCAACCTCTTTGCCCTTACCATCCTTCAATTTCTGAACGATCAGCGGAAAATAGTAAATGGGTTGGCCGTTAAGCGCCAGGATGGTGTCTCCGGGCCTCAACCCGGCCTTGCTGGCAGGCTGGCCAGGGTCCACCTTGTCAATCACCAGGGGGACATAAGGGTACCAGCCGGCGACTCCCGCCTGGTCCCGACCTTCCGCACGAGGAGTCAGACTCGTGTCGAAGGTGTGGCCGCTGCGCTCGACCACCAGGGGAATCGTATGCCCAGCGTCCGTAAGAACTTCGAATTCCACATCCTGCCACTTGGGGTTCTTGATTCCGTCAAACTGAATCACCCGGTCCCCCGCCTTGAGCCCTGCCTCTGCCGCTGCCGATTGAGCCTGCACGGCACCAATCACAAGAGGCTGATCTTCGTAGGCCGGCTTCCGAAAGTGAAACATGTAAAGCCCGGTGAGGACTGCAATCGCCAGCACAAAATTCATCGCCGGGCCCATCAGGACAATCACAAAGCGCTGCCAGCGCGGGCGGGAAAGAAACTCGCTCGGATCGCCGCTCAGGACAGCCGTGGGGTCATCGCCGATCATCTTGACGTACCCGCCGAGCGGCAGGATGCTCACCCGGTAGTCGGTTCCGCCTCGCTTGAATCCGAAGATGCGCTTGCCGAAACCCAGGGAAAAGGTAACAACGCCCACGCCGAATCCTTTGGCCGCGAGGAAGTGGCCCGCCTCATGGAGAAAGACAATTACTCCCAAGACCACGATGACGACAACGGCGTCAGTGAGGAAACTCGAAACCATACGTTAAACCTTTCTCCTGTTCACACCAGTGTACGCGGAGGCATCATCGAACCCGCCAGTTCGCGCGCACGCACCCGGGCTTCACTGTCACATTCCAAAACATCTTCCATACACGTTAGATGCCGCTGAGCAGTCCCACGCATCACATTCTCAATCAGCCGTGGGATATCGGGAAATCGAAGCTCCCCCTTGAGGAACGCCTCCACAGCTACTTCATCGGCAGCATTCAGCACGCAGGGCATCACTCCGCCCTGCTCAAGCGCCGCCCGGCCCAATTCAAGGCACGGAAAGCGGCGTACGTCAGGCTTGCGGAAGTGCAGGCTCCTGGCTGCAATCAAATCCAGAAGGGGCAGGTTCCCATTGGCAGAGACACGTTCCGGATAGGTCAGCGCGTACTGGATGGGAAGCCGCATGTCGGCAACAGAAAGTTGCGCCATCATCGACCCATCGTAAAACTCGATCATGGAATGAATAATCGATTCCGGATGAATCAGCACATCGATCTGCTCGGATGGGAATCCGAAAAGCCAGCGAGCCTCAATGATCTCAAGGCCTTTATTCATCAGGGTTGCGGAATCGATGGTGATCCGGCCCCCCATTTTCCAAACCGGATGCTTCAGCGCCTGATCAGGTGTTACCGCCTCCAATTGCTTTCGAGGCGTTTTGAGGAACGGGCCGCCCGAACCGGTCAGGATCAGCCGCCGGACCTCGTCGTGGGCTCCAGACCTGAGGCACTGGTGGATCGCGCAATGTTCGCTGTCAATCGGGAGAACGTCCACACCGCGGTCCTGCGCCGTGCGCGTGACCAGTTCTCCCGCCACCACCATGACTTCCTTGTTGGCAAGGCCGACCGCCTTGCCCGTGCAGATGGCCCGGTAGACAGCCACAAGCCCGGTGGTGCCGTGGGATGCCGCGACGACAAAATCAACTTCGGGGGCGGTTGCCGCCTCGATCTGACCTTCCGTCCCTGCAACAATTTTGACCGTTTCCTGAAAGCCTCGGGACTGGAGCCGCTCGCGCAATGGCGCGATTGATTCCGCATCGGCCACCACAGCAACCGAGGGCCGAAATTCAACAATCTGATCGGCCAGCACATCAAGGTTCCTGCCCGCCGAAAGTGAGATAACGCGAAACCGTTCTTTGAGGCCCCTTAAAACGTTAAGACAGTTTTGACCGATTGAGCCGGTCGATCCCAGAATGCAGAGTCCCTTCATCGATGCCAGAAGTCCTTTAGATTCCATATTAACCATAAGGTCGGAGCAGCAAACAGGAGGCTATCAATCCGGTCGAGCAATCCGCCGTGGCCCGGAAGGATCGTTCCTGAGTCCTTCAGATTCGCAGCCCGCTTTAAAGCAGATTCCACGAGGTCGCCGACCTGGCCGGCTACTGCGATCACGCCTCCTATCAGAATAACCGCTTTTGGGTCGGCTGTCTGCCAAAACCAGTGTGAAAAACCCCACGTCACCAGGACGGCCCCGGCCAGCCCCGCTACCGCGCCCTCGACCGTTTTGTGCGGGGAAATCGTCTTCGCAAGCGGGATGCGGCCAGCCAGGTGCCCAATCCCATAAGCAAAGATGTCTTCACCCCAGACCACCACAAATAACAGGACGGGAAGACGCCAGCCCGTGGCCGGATCAGCAAACCTGAGAGGAATGATCCACGAGAAGGCAAAGCCGACATACAGTATGCCCAGCGTCGTGGACGCCAGCGCACTTGAATAATCTTTGAGATCAGAAACGATGATCAGGCCGACAACCGGGACTGCCAGGACAATCAGCACGAGGATCGCTGATTCGCCGGGAATGATCCTGTGCAAAGCGGCAACCTGCCCCAGGCAAAGCAGCCCTGCCGCTACGTAACCCAGCCACGGCCAGCCGCCCAGACCAGCCTGTCGGCTGATGTGGAAATACTCGTGAAGGCTGATCTCGACGGTCGCCAGAACCGCCAGAACAAACAGCCACTCACGGTGCTGGACAATCAGGTACACAACCGCAAGGGCTAAGGGTAAGCCTGTTAGAATTCGTCGCTTCATGGGGATCCAGTGAAAAAATCGAGCAGATCACGCTCGAACGGAACTGTGCAGACCCGTTGCAGCAAGTTCAGCCCAGCCCACCGTAACGGCGCTCCCGCCTCTGGAAATCGATAATAGCCTGAAATAACTCGCGCTGGGTGAAGTCCGGCCACAGGATGTCCGTCACCCAGATTTCGCTATACGCAACTTGCCACAAAAGAAAATTGCTCAAGCGCATCTCACCGCTGGTGCGAATCAGCAGGTCCGGATCGGGCAGATCGCGAGTGTAAAGATGCTGGCGAAGAGTCTGTTCGGTAATGGCTTCCACATCAAGGCCGTCTTTAGCTTTCAATTGGGAGGCAAGACTCCGCACGGCATCGATCAGTTCCGCCCTGCCACCATAGTTCAGAGCCAGCGTCAGCATCAGCCCGGTATTCGATTGGGTCTTTTCAATTGTGTTCGTCAGATCGCGCTGCACGGGTATCGGCAGGCTTCCGATTCTTCCGATGGCTCCAAACCGGATATTGTTCTGGTTGAGCTCTCGAATCTCCTTCTTCAGGTATTCCCGCAGCAATTGCATCAGCAGTTTGACTTCAGTTCTTGGCCGTTTCCAGTTTTCCACTGAGAAGGCATAAAGGGTGAGGCAAGGTACGCCCAGGCGCGCGCAACTCTCCACCACCTGGCGCACCGCCCGGATACCTGCGCGATGGCCCGCAATCCGAGGCAGGTGCCTCTTTCTGGCCCATCGCCCGTTGCCGTCCATGATCACGGCAATGTGCTTCGGCAACCGTTCGAGGTCGATTTTGGAGCGCAGATCGTTATCAGAAGTTCGGGTTTTCACGGCGGGCCTAACGCTCGGAAAAGAGTTCACTCATGAGTCAACAAACTAACATAGGTGCTCAGCCACTTCAACTTGCACCGGTCTCTGCAGAAGATTAATGCTTCCTCCCCCCCGCGAAGCGCCCGCTGCCACCGGTCCCATCATGCTATTTCCTCTCAACTCTCTGGATGGAGGACGCGCGTCCTGTCTCTCGGTCGGCTTCCACCAGGACGGCGCAGAGCCGGACATCGTCTTTCGCGACTTCAAACCTTTCGGGAAGCTGGCTGAGAAATTTCCGGATGACGATATCTTTTTCGATCCCAATCACCGATTCAAACGGGCCGGTCATCCCGAGGTCGGTAATGTAGGCGGTTCCTCGGGGCAGAACCATTTCGTCCGCGGTCGGAACGTGAGTGTGAGTCCCCACCACCGCCGTAACCCGGCCGTTCAGGTACCATCCCATCGCCAGTTTTTCAGAAGTCGCCTCGGCATGCATATCCACAAAACGTATCTTCACGGACTCCGGAATTCCCTCCAGCAAAGCGTCGGCTGTCCTGAATGGGCAGTCGATCGGTGACATAAAGACGCGCCCCTGGAGGTTGACGACCGCATAATCCAACCCTGCGGGCGTCTTGCCCAGATAGAGCCCCCGGCCTGGAACCTGAGGAGGATAGTTGGCCGGCCGCAGCAAAGGCCCATCGGCATGTTCAGCCAGGTAGGGGAAAATTTCCCTCTTGTCCCAAATATGGTTGCCCGTGGTCAGCACGGCAATGCCGAGGCCGAGCAATTCTTCCGCCAGCGCCGGCGTGATGCCGAAACCCGCAGCCGCATTTTCGCCGTTGGCCAGGACCAGGTCCGGCGCGTATTCGGAAACAAGCTCGGGAAGCCGCTCTTTCACGATTCTCCGCCCGGGCCTTCCGAAGATATCGCCGATGTAAAGGATCTTGACTGTGCCCTGCAAGACTCTCTCTCAGTGGCCAGCGCGATGTGGGGACATTCACTGGCCGGAACAGGAACATGCCATCACGAGGAAATGCGAAAGCTCAACGAAATGCTCAAACGGCCGGCTTCAGCAACCGGTCGAGTGCCTCGTTGCATTCGCCGACCTTCTGCTCGACTTGTTTGGTGGTCGCCTCGTGTTTGGCTTTCAGTTGATGATATTCGTCGGCAATGTTGAGGGCGGCAAGCACGGCCACGCGCACAGTATCCACAGTACGGCTCCGGGTAGCGATTGAGCGCATCTTGCCGTCGACGTACTTTGCGAGCTCATCGAGATATTCCGCACCGAGGCTGTTCTTGACGTTATATTCCTGGTCAAAGATTTCGATTTGGATCGTCTCTTGTGGATCGGCCAAGTTGCTCCTTCCCGCCATTGGCGCACACCGTGCACAAGGCATTCAGCGGACTTTCAGCTATTATCCCGTGCTGTCTGAGGTTGTCAACTGTTCGATCTGGCTGAGCAGTTTTTCGACCCGGACCCGGACCTCTTCGCGCTCGCGCCGCAACACCTGAATCTCGTGCTGCAGCGACTCCAGACGCTTCTGGCCGTCGCTGGTGTCCTGCTTCAGCTTCTCAAAGGCTTTTTCAAGATCACGCTTATCAGCAACCGCCCGCCTGAAAACTTCGCCTGCCTTTGAAAGCTTTTCTTCCAACTCCTGAAAACTCTCGTTCAAATCCATTGCATTGGCCCCATTACCGCCCGGATGCGTCTACGCCCGAATCTGAACCCCCAGGGGCTCAAGGGCATCGACAATGCGCCGGCTTGCGGATTCAACCTCGTCGCTTGCCAGCGTGTGGGTCGGACTTTGAAAAGTGATGCGGAGCAGGAGACTGACATGCTCCGCGGGAATTGTGCCTGCGGGAAGCTCCTCGCTGCGTCGCCGATCGACCGGCATCACTGTCTGGATCTCTTCGATGCCGAGGCTGCGAATAGCCTCGTCGAGGCTCGCGTAAGCCGCGCTTCCAGGCAAAACCAGAGAGAAGTCCCGCTCGACCGGCGGGAATTTCGAAATCGGCTTGAAACTGTAATGCCTCAAGGCCGTGCTCAAGAGAAAGTCCAGATCAACTTCAGCCAGCCACACTTTCTGCCGCAGTTTGTAACGGCGCACCAGGCCTTCACTGAGGCGGCCCAGCGTGGCGACCGTTGACTCTCCCGCCACAAACCGGCTTCGGGCACTCTCGTCAAGATAAGCAGCCGTCGAAGGCTCAAACTTCAGCTTGGGCAGATCAAACGACTGCAGGAGTTCTTCGAGGTCGCCCTTTAAATCAAAAAAGTCGAGCTCCCCTTCCTGATTGCGCAGGGTTAACGGTTCGCGATGTCCGCTCGCCCCCAGCACCAGAACCCGTTTTTCTTCAGGCGGACCCTCCGCCTGCGCGCTATAAACGCGTCCAAGTTCATAGAGCCGGAGATCGTTGCGGTAACGGTCAAGATTCCATTTCAAAGCGTGGATCATGCTGGGGATGGCCGATGAACGCATCGCGGAGGCATCCTGGCTCAGCGGGTTGGCCAGGACCACCGGCGGAAGGTCCGTGAACCACGAGTTCTCCTCCGGATCAACCATCGCCGGCGGAATGATTTCCCGGTAGCCGAGCGCCACAAGCGCGCTGCTGATCGCCGACTCTTTTTTCCGCGTCTCGTCAGTGGCGAGGCGGGGCGGAGCCGGCCGCACCCTCGAGGGCAGACGGTTGTAGCCGAAGTGCCGGGCCACTTCCTCGATCAGGTCAACTTCCCGCGTCACATCCAGGCGGAATGAAGGCGGCGTCACGCGCCAGCCGCTGATTCCGCGCCGCTCAACCTTGAAGCCAAGCGTACGAAGGACGCGCTCAATCTCTTCCCACAGGATCTCGGTCCCCAGAATGCGCTGAATTTCGCTCCGCCTCAGTTCAATGTGGGTGCGGTGTTGCGGAACGGGATAGACGTCCAGCACCCCGCGCAGGATTTCGCCTCCGGCAAGCTCGGCAATCAGCAGTGCCGCACGATCCAGCGCCACCGGAGCCATGTCGATGTCCGCGCCGCGTTCGAACCGGTGCGAAGCTTCGGTGTGCATGCCCTGGGACTTGGAAGTCTTGCGGATGGAAACCGGATCGAACCAGGCGCTTTCAAGCAAAACCGCATGGGTATCGGAGGTAATCTCGGACTCTTCGCCACCCATCACGCCCGCCAGTGCAACCGGCCGCGCCGCATCGGCAATCACCAGATCAGCTGCGCCAAGCGTACGGCTTACGCCGTCAAGAGTTCGCAGTTGTTCCCCCGGCCGCGCGCGCCGCACGATAATTCTGCGGCCGGCCAGGCGAATCAGGTCAAAGGCATGGAGCGGATGGCCCAGTTCCATCAGGACGTAGTTGGTAATATCCGCCACATTGTTGATGGAACGCTGGCCAACGGCTTCCAGCCGCCGCACCATCCAGTCCGGCGAGGGCCTCACTTCCAGGCCCTGAATCACGCGGCCGCAGTAACGCGCACAAAGTTCAGGATTCAGAATCTCGATGGAAGCCTCGGTGGAGGCTGGGGTGCTGGATCCCTTGCAGATGATGTCCAGAGGTTGCAGCCGCCGGTGATAGATCGTGGCCACTTCGCGGGCCACGCCGTAATGGCTGAGACAATCGGGCCGGTTGGTTGTGACTTCGATTTCGAAAACCACGTCGTCTCCCACCGCCTGGAATGACTCCACGTTGAGTCCCACGGCGGTGAGGTCCGCTTTCAAACGGCGGGGCTCCACCGGAACGTTCACAAATTCTTTGAGCCAGTTCAGGGAAACTTTCATGGTTTCAGTCTTCGGAAAAAAGAAGCCGGGGCTCGTCGGGCGCCGCTGCAGGAAATGACGCCATCAGAATTGCTCCAGGAATTTCACGTCGCTCTGCTGGAAGAGCTGAATGTCATTGATGTCGTACTTCATCATCGCGAAGCGTTCCACGCCCAACCCGAAGGCCCAGCCGGAGTAACGCTCCGGATCGATGCCACCGTGGCGCAGCACTTCCGGGTGCACCATTCCGCATCCCATCACTTCAACCCACCCGCTTTCTTTGCAGACCCTGCAGCCCTGCCCGTCGCAAAACACGCAACTGATCGACAGTTCGCCGCTGGGCTCCGTAAAAGGAAAGAAGCTTGGGGAAAAGTTGGTTTTGATCTTGTCGCCGAAAAACTTTTTGGCGAAGTAATCGAGCGTCCCTTTCAAGTCCGCAAAGGTGACGTCGCTATCAACGGCCAGTCCCTCCACCTGGTGGAACATGGCCGAGTGACTGGAGTCCGGATTCTCATGCCGGTAGGCCTTTCCGGGGCAGATGATGTAAAGAGGCGCGCCGTGCTTTTCCATGGCGCGAATCTGCACCGGAGAAGTGTGGGGGCGCAACGCAGTCTCGGCATTAACGTACAGCGTGTCCCAGTCATCCCGCGCCGGATGGCTCTCAGGAATGTTGAGGGCGTCAAAGTTGTAATAGACCGATTCGATCTCCGGTCCGGACTCGATCGTGAAGCCGAGTCCCAGAAAGATCTCTTCGATTTCCCGCATCACCCGGGTGACCGGATGAATCGAGCCCAGCGGCCGGCGATAACCGGGAAGCGTGAGGTCAGTACCAGCCAAAGTGGTAATGGCGGAAGGACGGCCCACACCAGCCTTGGATTCGACGCCTTGTGGCGCAACCGTGGCATGGCCGTGGAGCGGAACGTCCTGGAGAAGCTGGGCCGTTTCCATGACAGACGCGCGCCGGCGCAGCTCGTTAAAGGCCCGGCCTACAGCCGGCTTTAAATCCTTCGGCGCCGCCTTCAGCCAGTGTTCATCGATCAAGGAGAGAATTCCGCCCTTGCGCGCGAGCCAGCGATCCCGCAACTCTTTGACCTTCAGGCCGCGTTCGCGCTCGTCGTCGGCGCCACGGGCCACCAGCGCCTGCCGCTCTTCGTCCAAAGCGACAGCGACCTCGGCAAACAGTTCGCCGATAGCCTCCGGCGTTTTTACACGCAGACTTTTCAGCGTCTTTCCGGTTTTTTCGTCAATCGACATCCGGGACCGCCTATGTACACGTTTGACGGCAATCCGATGCTCAGGCTCGGATCCGGACATGCTTTAGCCTGCCTTTAAGGCTGTCTTGACCTGGCTTGCAAGATCGGCAAATGCCGGCTGATCGAGAGCGGCCATGTCGGCAAGGGCTTTCCGGTCAAGTTCGACACCCAGCTTCTTCATCCCGTGAATAAACTGGCTATAGGTCAGTTCATTCTGCCGGGCCGCCGCCCCAATCCTGACAATCCAGAGACGGCGAAAGTCTCTTTTCCGGCGCCGGCGATCGCGGTAGGCAAAGCGCCCCGCACGATCCGCGGCCTCCTTCATAAACTTGTAGAGCTTGCTCTTTTTAAGGAAGTAGCCTTTGGTAAGCTTGGCGAGCTTCTTGCGCTCGGCGCGACGCACAGTTCCGCGCTTGACTCTTGGCATGGGTTTACTCCTTTCAGAGGATTTCGGGGCAGCAAAGGCACCCAGCCCATGGCCTTTCCGCACCCACAAAAAAGCGGCTTACAGCACAACAGCTATTATAAATCAGAAGACCGATCGGCGGGAAGTACCAGCAACAGGAAGATGTCCCCGGCTCACCTCAGACGAGTCTGCAAAACAGCAGGATCTTCAGACCTCAGGCGGACACTGCATACGCCCGACCGCGCAGGTTCGCCTAGCGGCCGTAAGGCAACATGGCCTTCACATGACGGACGTCGGCGTCCGCCACCACCGTAGACGATCCCAGCTTCCTTTTGCGCTTCCGGCTCTTGGACGTCAAAATGTGACGCGCGCCCGCATGCCCCGAAATAACCTTGCCCCCGGCAGTCAACTTAAACCGCTTGGCGGCGCCCCTGTGAGTCTTGAGTTTCATCTTTGCCAAAACTAACCTCCTGAAGTTCCCTGCACCGCCACTGTCTTTGGTTGACCTTGCGATTGCTGCCCGCTTGACTCGGCAGGACGTGCGGCCTCCCGTCCCGGTTTGGACGTGGCCTTTTTCGGAGAAAATATAGCCGACAAGTTGGGCCCTTCCTGTCGCGGGCCGATCTCCAACTGCCCGATCTCTCCCAGATCTTCAGCCAGCCGCCTCATCATAGCCCAGCCCAGGTCCCGGTGGGCGTTTTCACGCCCGCGGAAGGTTACCGAGGCTTTGACCTTCGAGCCTTCCTCCAGGAATTCGATGATGCGGTTCCGCTTGGTCTCAAAATCATGCCCTGAGATCCGTGGCCTCATCTTCACTTCTTTCAGCCCTGCCGCTTTTTGATGCTTGCGAGCTTCGTGCTGCCGCTTGTTGAGCTGATAGAGATACTTCCCGTAGTTAATGATGCGGCACACGGGCGGGTTTGCCCGAGGCGCCACCTCCACCAAGTCAAGACCATGCCCCCGGGCGACTTTCAGGGCTTCAAACGGAGGCATAACTCCGACTTGATTGCCTTCTTCGTCGATCAGACGAACTTCCCGGGCGCGGATTCTTTCATTGATGCGAACGTAATTCCGACTGATAAACTAGCCCTCCTGGTCCAATGGACCA
>JARRJI010000063.1:14178-17401 GCA_037379595.1 Acidobacteriota bacterium
TAAGTTCGCGAATGTAAGACTTGAACTCTGCGAGCGGGCGAAACCCTGCGTCGCCGGTATCCCGTCTTCGCACGGCCACGCCCTCACCCTTCATCTCCCGCTCTCCCACAACCAGCATGAAAGGAATACGCTGAAGTTGTGCGTCGCGAATGCGGGCGTTGAGCTTCTCGTTCCGGTCATCGAGTTCAACCCTTACCCGGGCTGCCCGCAACTCCTCCGTGACTTTGCGTGCATAATCCGTGTGCTTTTCGCTGATGGGCAGGACCACCGCCTGTACAGGCGCGAGCCAAACCGGGAAAGCGCCGGCGTATTGCTCGATCAGAACGCCAAAAAACCTCTCGATGGAACCCAGCAGCGCCCGGTGCACCATTACCGGAGTGTGCGGCTTGCCGTCCGCGCCCGTATATTCCAGTCCGAACCGCCGCGGCAGGTTGAAGTCAAACTGGACGGTAGTCAGTTGCCAGGGCCGACCGATGGCGTCCACCAGCTTGACATCGATCTTCGGACCGTAAAAAACGGCTTCGCCCGGCATGTATTTGTACGGAATGTTCATCCGCTTGAGCGTGTTCATCAACGCGCCTTCCGCCAGATCCCATTCCTCCACCGTCCCGGCGTAATGCTCGGCATGCTGAGGATCGCGCGCAGAGAGTTCCACTTGATAGCGGTCGAAACCAAAAATCTTCATCACCAGGAAAGCAAACTCGACACAATCCTGAACTTCGCTTTCGAGTTGCTCCGGCATGCAGAAGATATGCGCGTCATCCTGCGTAAAGCCGCGCACTCGCAATAGACCGTGCAACACGCCCGAGCGCTCGTAGCGGTAAACGGTACCAAGTTCCGCCAGGCGCATGGGCAGTTCCCGGTAACTGCGGCGGCGGTCTTTGTAAATCAGAATGTGGCCCGGGCAGTTCATGGGTTTGAGCTGGTAGCGGTCGTTCTCCACTTCCATCGGCCCGAACATGTTTTCGCGATAGAAATTTGCGTGGCCGCTGGTCTCCCATAAATGGAGCCGCATGGCGTGCGGCGTAAAAACCATGTCGTAGCCGTGCGCGATGAGTTCGTTGCGCAGCCAATCCTCAATTTCCTTGCGGATAATTCCACCCTTGGGATGCCAGAAAATCAGCCCCGGGCCGGCATCGTCCTGGATGCTGAACAGATCCATTTCCTTGCCCAGCCGACGGTGGTCGCGCTTCTTCGCCTCTTCCAGCTTCGTCAGGTATTCGTCCAGTTCCTTCTTCGTGAAGAACGATGTGCCGTAAATGCGCTGCATCGGGTGCGAAGTTTCATCACCCTTCCAATGCGCTCCCGCAACGCTCAGCAGTTTGTAGGCTCTGATCCGTCCCGTCGAAGGGATGTGCGGCCCACGGCAGAAGTCTAGAAACTTGCCTGTCCGGTAGGCAGAAAAAACCGGCTCCGCCTTTTCGCGGATGAGTTCGCACTTCAGAAACTCGCCCATCTGGTCGAAAATCTTCAGGCCTTCGTCCTTGGGGAAATAGACTCGCTCGTAAGGAAGATCGGCGTTCGCCAGTTCCTGCATCTTGGCTTCGATTTTCGCAAGGTCCGCTTCAGTAAAGGGCTTCTCGCGATAGAAATCGTAGAAAAAGCCGGTGTCGGTAGCAGGCCCGATACCGGGATGCGCGTCCGGGAAAAGTTCGACGACCGCGGCCGCCAGAAGGTGTGCGGAAGAATGGCGGTAAATCGTCAGGCCTTCGGGCGACGCAGGAGTGATCACCTGAAAAGCGCCGTCAACTTGGACGGGCGCGCTGAGGTCCACGAGATCTCCATCCACCTTGGCAGCAAGCGCAGCCTTGGCCAGTCCCGGCCCTATCGACTGGGTCACCTCGCGCGCAGTGGTCCCTTGCGGAAATTCTTTGCTTGTGCCGTCCGGCAGGGTGACCTTAACGTTCCCCATTGGTTAGATGTTTTCTCCAATAAGTGTTTAAACCGTTACGATAGCAGAGACATTTCCAGGCGGTCAAACCTATTCGCGCTGTCGATGCGGCTTACGACGAGCACCAACGAGACATTTGCGAGCGGCGAATTAGAAGGGTCGCGCGAGCGGCAGCAGGACTGGAAGGCGCTGCCCGTGCTTCAGGAGGGGGCGTTTCCTGGGTACACCGATAGACTGTATGGGGAATTGAGAATTTACGTGTCGAGTCTGGCTGTGGCGCCGGCGCCCCGCCGGCGCGTCTCAGAGATGAGGACAGCGCCTCTTCCAAAAACTTACCCCTGTAATCGCCGTCCTGCGCACTACTCAGCCAGCCGTGCAAAACGAAGGATTTGAAAGGGCGGAATTACACCAACGCCCCGCCCACTCGAGCCTCAGCTAATCGCAAAGTGGGAAAACTAATCTGAGGTGTAACAGCGTTTAACTCGAGCGCACCGACGTTGGTTGGCCGGAACGCTCCAAAAGTGGTCGCAATGCCGAAATCGAGGAAACATTGCTGCACGGCCCTTACGGCTTCCTCGGGACTCTCATGGCTCAAGATGCCCACAGCCGGCCCCGACCCGCAAACGAAGACTCCAACAACACCATCTGTGCGAATTTTGATCGCCTTTTCCAACCCCGGGACAACCTTGCGCGAAGCAGGCGGCAGAGATGTTTCCATTTCCGCCGCGCCGAGCTTGCCGGACTGCTTGAAGGTCTCTGCAAGAATCCGGGCGCGTTCGAGGTTGAGTGCCCGGTCTCGACCGGCGTCTTCCACAAGTTTCTGTTGTTTGGCCACGGTGCGGCCCGGTTCCGATTCGGGACTGACCACGGTCAAGACAAAGTCTCCAGGGACAAACGTCCGTCGCAGGACCTGCTGATGCTGTTCCCCGGCACAGGCCACAAATCCGCCATGCCACGCAGCGTGAAGATTGTCCAGCCGGGTTTCGTAAATTTGGGCCAGATCGAATATCGTTTTCTCATTGAGCTGAAGTGAATAAAGGCGGTCCGCCGCGATCAGCCCCGCCAGCACAGCCGCGGTACTCGAGCCCAGACCCACAGCCACCGGAATGGAGCTATAGATTTCAAAGTCGGCGCCCGTGAATTCCAATCCCTTCAGATGAAGGGCCGCTTCCATGGACCGAACAACCAGGTTTGAACGGTCGCGCGGCACCCGGTCGCCGTTCTCGCCAAAGTATCGGATGCCCACCCGGCCATCAATCCTCGGAGTCACCTTCACATTGAACATGGCGTCGAGCGTCAGCGCCGCACAGTTCATGGCACCGGCGAAATTTC
>JARRJI010000063.1:17527-21076 GCA_037379595.1 Acidobacteriota bacterium
AGAACCACTTTATGCCCCGAAACAGGATCCCGAAGTCGCCTGTTTTCACCGTACTAACCGATGTCCAAGGACCCCGGACAACGGTGCTGAAACGCCGGAAAACGCCGTATCTCAATTTCGTGTCTGACTATAGGAAAGCACGCGGGAAAACCGCCCGCGCCGAACGTGTTAGGTACCGCAGAGGATTACCTTACTGGAACTGCCGGCTGCAGCGCTGGCGTTCCCACCGGCGCCTTTCGGTGCAGAGCACAGAGGTCCTGCCGGGGAAGAGGATTCTACTGAACCAGCTCAAACGACGTGGAGACGTCGATCGCGCCCTTGATCGAACGCGCCACCGGGCAACGGTCCGCGTGGATTTTGTGCAAGCGTTCGATGGCCTCGCGCTGCGATTCCGGCGCCCGCAGCTTGTAATGCGCGTGGATGCGCCGGATGACCAGAACGCTTCCGTCCAGTTCGATTTCGCCGGTAATTTCAGAAGAGAGCTTCCCGTCGCTCGCATCAATCTGGCGCGCTTCCAGCGCACCGCCAAAGGTGCCGGTCAGTCACCCGCCGGTTGCTGCCACCACATAATCCAGGGTGGTCGCACGGGGCGGGAATTTGTCAGCGGGAACTTTGTAATGCCGGGCGACTTCGGAATGGACGCCGAAAGCCACAGGGTCCGCTTCCACGGGCAGGTAGGCAAGCCGCATAGGCCCGGACTGGCGGACAATGTGCACCCTGGATGTGTAGGCAACTTTGCTGGTTTCCGGCATTCTGATCCTCCCACGATATTCGGATGCGATTGTCCTCGTTGAGGAAACTGCCATGGACTATGGATACCCTCGCCCAGGCACTACCGCAGCAACTCCTCCAGCCTCACGGCCTGATCCGTCTTCTCATCCCGGTACTTGATGATGACCGGAGTATAGAGAGAGAGCGCCCACTCTTTCCCACGTCCCCGCGTTACGGCACGCGCGCCGGGAACCACAACCGCTCCCGCGGGAATCTTAAGCGGGCGGTCCCCTTCGCGGCGATAAACGGTCTCGCGGACGAGGTCATAGACCGGCGTTGAGCCCGTCAAAATGGTTCCGGCAGCCAGCACCGCTCCTTTGCCGACCACGGTGCCCTCGTAAACGCCGCAATTCCCTCCCACCAGAACGTCGTCCTCGATAATCACCGGGAGCGCGCCGACTGGCTCCAGAACTCCGCCGATCTGCGCTGCCGCGGAAAGGTGGCAACGCTTGCCGATCTGCGCGCAGGAGCCAACCAGCGCGTGGGAATCGATCATGGTTCCGTCGTCCACGTAGGCTCCAGCATTAACGTACATCGGTGGCATGCAGGTCACGTTCCTGCCCATGTAGCAGCCGTCGCGGACGGACGAACCGCCGGGTACCACGCGTACGTTCTGCCCGGCACGAATCCGCTTCAGCGGATACGTCTGCTTGTCGCGAAACTGGAATCCGGCCGGCGGCATTTCCACTGCCCGCCCGATCCGAAACCCCAGCAGGATTCCCTTCTTCACCCAGGCATTAACTTTCCAGCCCGTCGGCGATTCGTGGTCGGGCTCTGCAGCACGAATCTGACCCTCGTTCAATGCCTTCTTAAATTCCTCAAAGGCCAGGAAATATTCCTCGCCGTACTGATCGGACTGCCGCGCGAAAAGTTTTTCGATCCGTTGTTGAAGATTCATGAGTCGCTACCGAAATCCAGAAGATGACCAACGCTCTTCCGCCAGAGTCAGGAACGCAACGGCCCTTCTAGCGCAGCATTCGCCCTCTGACGCTGAAGAACCGGCAAGGTAAGAACGACCCCGGCGAGGAGAGCGGGCTCAGCATGACGGGCGCCATTTTTCTCAGCAGCCTCTTAAGTCCATGCTTTGCTGCAAACTTTTGCCTGTCGGATTTCCCCCGTCGTTGCCCCAGAGCCCGCTGCCAGGCACGAGAGTCAAGGAAGCCTCACACCTTTTGCGCTTGAAGCAACCCTTCCGCTGCCAGGGCGGATTCCAGCCGGGCCCGGTTCTCAGGCTTCATTGAGCACAACGGCAGCCGATAAACCTCTTTGATCTTCCCCATCATGGCCAACGCCGCCTTGACCGGGATGGGATTCGTCTCGATGAAATTGGCCTTCATCAAGGGAAGCAGCTTGGCGTTGAGCTTCCGCGCGTCGTCATATTTCCCGTCCAGCAGAAGGTGGACGAGCTTCGTCATCTGTTTTGGAATTTCATTCGAGATCACCGAGATCACTCCGGCGCCGCCCAGCGCCATCAGCGGAAAGGTAAACGCGTCGTCTCCCGACAGCACTTTAAAGCCCGGATCGACCAGGCGAAGCACTTCCATCTGCTGCGTGACGCTTCCGGACGCTTCCTTGATGCCGATGATATTCGGAATCTCCGCCAGGCGCGCCACCGTCGCCGGCTCGATGTTCGACGAAGTGCGCGACGGCACGTTGTAGAGAATCACCGGCAGGTCGGTCGATTCGGCAATCGTCTTGAAATGCTGGTACAAACCTTCCTGGGTCGGCTTGTTGTAGTAGGGCGCCACGGAAAGAATGCCCTGCGCGCCCAGTGCCCGGATGTCCTGCGCCAGGCTGCAGATCTTCTTGGTGTTGTTGCCGCCCGCGCCGGCGATCACCGGCACTTTCCCCTTTGCTTCCTGCGTCACCACGCGGATGACGCCCAGATACTCTTCGTGTTCGAGCGTGGGAGCTTCACCGGTGGTCCCGCAGGGAACCAGGAAGTCAATGCCCTCGCTGAGCTGAAACTGAACCAGGCTCCGAAGCGCGTCGACGTCCACCGTGCCGTCATCTGAAAAGGGAGTTACCAGGGCCGTGCCGCACCCTCGAATGGTCAAGCTCATAAGGCCTCCTCCGGAAAGGATTAAAATTCTTTGGAGTCTACGATTATAAAAGACAAACGTTGCAGTCGCTACTGCTGTTCTTCAAGAACCTGGTCGAAGGCGTAGAGCCCCTTTTTGCCAACGATCCACCGCGCCGCGTAAAGCGCACCCTCTGCAAATCCCTGGCGGCTGCGGGCGTTGTGTCGAACAAGAACCGTGTCGGCCTCGGAATCAAATCCCAGCTCGTGCATGCCGGGAATGTAGCCTCCGCGTACGCTCGACGTGGGAATCTCGCGCGAAGACAGATGGGGCTGAACGCGGCGTTTCAGTTCAAGCGCGGTGCCGGAAGGCGCATCCTTCTTGAATTTGTGGTGGGCCTCAACAATGTAAGGCTCGTACATCGAATAAGGCGCAAAAATCTCCGCGGCCGCGCGCGCCAGGCGGTAAAAGAGCTGCACGCCAATGGAGAAGTTTGCCGCATAGACCATGCCGATACCGTTTTGCTCGACGATCTGCTTGACTTCATCCATCCGGTCGTTCCAGCCCGTGGTTCCCACCACCAGATTCACGCCCTGTTCGGCGATGCGCCGAATGTTGTCCACCACCACGCCGGGCATCGTGAAATCAATAGCGACATCAATTCCGCGGAAATTCTCTTCCGTAATTGCCACACCATCCGGGTTCGATTCGATGGTCAGGATCAAGCGGACGTCGAAGCCCCGCTCAGGAGCCAGGC
>JARRJI010000064.1:0-18384 GCA_037379595.1 Acidobacteriota bacterium
CTGCCTGAACGCCCTGCCTTGCAGCAAGGGGATTTTCATGGTTGAAAAATAGTCAGGCGTGATGGTTCGATACTGCGCGTCGCCAACCGAGTTGTCCTTTCGGCCTGCAACCTGGAATGGCAGGTCGGGCCCAATCTCCATGGGCAGGGTTGTGATAAATGCAGCTCGCTCCACGCCGGGCGTTGCATCAACCCGATCGAGCACCTGGCGGAAGAACTGGCTGGACGCGGCCGTTGTGTCGTACTTCGGGTCGGCCAACGACACTTTCATTGTGAGGACGTTTCGGGCGTCGAAGCCGGGATTGACATTTCCCAGATTGACGAAGGTTTTGATCAGTAAGGCCGCGCCGGCCAGCAGAACGAGCGATAGTCCAATCTCCCCCGCCACAAGAAAGCTTCGCAGCCGGCCGTGCCAGGCGGCGCTTGCGGTGCGGCCACCGCCCTCACGCAGGGAATCGTTGATGTCGATTCCAGACGCCTGGAAGACCGGCGCCAGCCCGAAGATGATTCCGACCAGGAGCGCCACCAGCACCGTAAAGATCAGGACGGGCATGTCGAGGGTCGCCTGCGAGATGCGCTGGATGTTTCCGGGCAGGAAGGCCATCTGCGGAATGCTGCTGGGGACCAGCGTAAGCAGACTGCGTAATCCCACACCCGCAAACAGCAAGCCCAGGCCGCTGCCCACCAATGAGAGCACGACGCTTTCGGTGAGCAACTGGCGGACCAGGCGGGAACGGCCCGCGCCAATTGCCGTGCGGATGGCAATCTCGCGGTTGCGGCCAAGGGCGCGCGCCAGCAGCAGATTCGCAACGTTGGCGCAGGCGATCAGCAGCACCAGTCCGACCGCGCCCATCAGCACGAGCAGCGCGGGGCGGACATCGCCGGTCAGGCTGCGCTGGTAGTTAACGACCGCTATGCCCTCCGTCTTGTCCGTCAGGTCCGGGTATTGGCTGCGGAATTGCGCGTAAACACTCGCCATGTCGATCCGCGCGCGCTGAAGCGTGACGCCGGGCTTCAGCCTGCCGAGCACCAGGAACATATTTGCGCGCTGCTGGGGGTCAAGAACCGGACGCAATGGGAGCCAGAGTTGTGCCGGGGGATTCGACTCAAACCCCGGGGGCATGATGCCCACCACGGTGTAGGAGTTGCCGCTCAGCGAAATCGGCCTGCCGATGATGGACGGGTCTCCGCCAAAGCGCTGCTTCCAGAGACCGTTGCTGAGAATCACGACATTCGGGCCGCCGGGCCGCTCCTCTTCCGCGCTGAAGTCGCGGCCCAGTGCCGGACTCACGCCAAGCACCCGAAAGAAATCGCCGGACACACGCACTCCGCTGATGTGCTCAGGCCGGCCTCCGCCAGTCAGGTTGAAGCCGCCAGACAGAAGGTCGTAGGCAGCGAGGCTGGAGAAGACCTGGTTGTGCTCCCGCCAGAAGACGAACTTTGTGGCCGTGACCGCCGGCGAGTTGCCGAAGGAGTAGTGGCGCATCACCTGCTCCAGGCGGTTGGCCTGTGGGTAGGGAAGCGGGCGCAACAGCACGGCATTGACCACGCTGAAGATCGCCGTGTTGGCGCCTATGCCCAGCGCAAGCGTCAGAACGGCCACGGCCGTGAAGCCGGGATTCTTTACCAGCATGCGCAAACCGTATTTCAAATCCTGAAGCAGTGTACTCATCAATCACCTCAGCGCAAAAGTCCGAAAATTATGAATTCTGAATTATGAATAAAGCCGCGCACCGCAGGCCGGGCGCTTGCCGCGAGCAGGGTGCAATTCATAATTCATCATTCATAATCTGTTTCCCACCTTCACCGACCACTAATCACAAACCACTTATCGTTTGCCACCTACCACTCAATCCTTGCTGATCCACCCGTCCTGCAGCTTGATGATGCGCCTGCCGTAGGCCGCCCAGGTTTCGTTGTGGGTGACCTGGACGATGGTGGTGCCCTCGTCGTTCAGCTTTTTGAAAAGATCCATGATTTCCTTGCCCTGGCTCGAGTGCAGGTTGCCGGTGGGCTCGTCGGCCAGAATCAGCTTGGGATTTGCGATGACCGCTCGCGCCACGGCGACAAGCTGCTGCTGGCCGCCGGAGAGCTGGCTGGGATAGAGGTCCTTCTTGGCAACGATGCGAAAGCGGTCCAGAGTGTCCGCCACAATGGCCTGCCTCTCTGAGCTGCGAATGTTGCGATAAGAAAGCGGAATGTCCAGGTTCTCGGCCACGGTGAGACCGTCGAGCAGATGGTATTGCTGGAAGACGAAGCCGATGTACCTCTTGTTCATCTCTGCGCGCTGCTTGAACTTCATCCGGTGGATGGGCTGATCGAGCAGGTAGTACTCGCCCGTCCAGTCGCCGTCCAGCATTCCGAGAATGCTCAGCAGCGTGGATTTGCCGGCGCCCGAGGGCCCCATGATGGTGAGAAAATCGCCGTCACCAATCTCCAGGTTGATTCGCCGCAGAACGTAAAAGCGCGCGGGCCCCACGGGATAAGATTTTTCGACATTGCTAAGCGTAATCATTACAAGCCTCATAAAATCAGTGATTAGTGGTTAGTGACGAGTGAAAAGCATCCTCCACACCAACTCCACCGGGTTTACCATCGCCGCTCGCGGCTTCAGGGCCTGAAGGCCCCTTTGAGCGGGCCTCACAGCGGCGGGGCTAAAACCCCGCCCTCCTAAGAAAGCCCGCGCCACGTGCCACCTACGACCTGCCACCAATCAGTGCACGTGTCCCTGGTCTTCGACCAATTCCTGGGCCGCGGTGGCTTCGTCGATGATCCGGCCGTCGAAGAGGTGAACGGTGCGGTCGGCATGGCGGGCGAAGCGGGGGTCGTGCGTGACCATCACGATGGTTGAGCCGGCGCGGTGGAGTTCGGAGAGCAGTTCCATCACCGCGTCGCCGTTCTTGGAATCGAGGTTTCCGGTGGGCTCATCCGCCAGCAGCACCGCCGGATCGCCCACCAGCGCCCGGGCCACGGCCACGCGCTGCTGCTGGCCGCCCGAGAGCTGCGAGGGATAGTGCTTCATGCGGTGAGCCATGCCCACGCGCTCCAGCGACTCCTGCACCCGCCTGGTGCGCTCGGCAGACGGCATCCCGCGATAGGTGAGCGGCAGCTCGACGTTTTCAAAAACGTTCAAGTCGCCGATCAGGTTGAAACTCTGGAAAATGAATCCCACTTCGCGGTTGCGGATGCGCGAGCGCTCACCCAAGCCGAGTTCCTCGACGGGTTTGCCGTTCAGCCAGTACTTGCCCTCGGACGGGGTGTCGAGCAGACCGATGAGCGAGAGCAGAGTGGATTTGCCGCAGCCGGAAGGCCCGGCAATCGAGACGTACTCTCCCTTGTTGATGTCAAGATGAACTCCCGAGAGAGCATGCGTTTCCACTTCGTCCGTAAGGAAGACTTTCTTGACACCTTCGAGCTTAATCAGACTGTTTCCGTTTTCTACCATTGTTATCTCCTCGGCAAGCCAGGCGCTTGCGCGAATTCTGAAATCTGAATTTCGAATTATGAAAAGCGACCCGGCTCACGCCACGCATCTGCGCTTAGTCCAATTCATAATTCATCATTCATAATTGACTCCTTACCCTTCTACTCGCTTCAATCACTAATCACTTCATTCGTACCTTAACGCTTCCATGGGATCGACTTTCGTTGCCCGGGATGCAGGGATATAGCACGCGATGAGCGCGAGCAACAGCAGCCCCAGGCTTGCAAAACTGAAGGTAATGGCGTCCATGGGTTTCACACCGTAAAGCAAACCGGCCAGGGCGCGCGAAAGTGCCAGTGCCGCCACCAGGCCTATCCCCACGCCCAGCAGACTGACGACAACTCCGCGGCGCAGGACCAGACTGAGGACCTGGTTCCGGTTGGCGCCGAGCGCTATTCGGATTCCCAGTTCGTGGGTCCGCTGGCTGACAGAGTACGACATCACGCCGTAGACGCCGACCAGCGCCAGCGCCAGTGCCAGCAGAGCGAAGGCGCCGACAACCTGGGCCGGTCCCGCAGTACCTTGTACGGATTCCTCCAGGAATTGGTTCAAGGTCAGAAGGCGTGGCGACGGCAGGTTGGGGCCGAGCTCCCGGAGGATCTGCAGAATTGGCATCATTGCAGCACGAGGATTACCGAGGGTTCTCACAACAAGATACAATCGCTTGACGTAATCTGTCTGGCTCAGGGGCAGGCAGAAGTATGGCTGAGACGCTTCGTTCAGCGCATCGTATTTCCCGTCCTTGATGACACCCACAACCGCCCAGGTTTTCCCGGAGCTTTCGAATTTCTCCCCGATGGGGTCCCGGCCCGGCCAGTAGCGCTCTGCCATGGCCTGGTTGATCACCGCTACGGGTCGCGAGTCCTTTGTGTCCCGGTTGTCAATTCCCCGTCCCTGCAGAATGGGGATGCCCATGGCCTGGAAGTACTCCGAACCCACTACATTGCGCCGGAGGACCATTTGCTCGCCGGGAGCTGGCACGTATCCATCGATCGAGACGAGCCCATGGAGGTGAAGTTGGCCGAGTGGCATATCCACAGCCAACGCAGCCGACTTGACACCGGGCAAAGTTCTGACACGATTGACGAGATTCTGCTCGAACTCCCGGCCTTCCGATTCCGGGTACTGGCCAAATCCTAAGTCAACGGGGACCACCAGAGCATTGCGGGGGTCAAATCCAGGGTTCACTCGAAGGGTGTGCTGCAAGCTCCGCGCAAAAAGGCCTGCCGTGACGAGCAGAACCAGTGACAGCGCAATCTGCGCTACCACCAACGCGTCCTGTGTCCGCCTCTTGCGACGGCTCTGGCCGAGCGTTGGCGTCTGCTCCTTGAGTGCGGCGAATTGGCCGGGCTGGATGGATTGCAGGGCCGGCGACAGACCGAATAGAATTCCAGCCACAACCGAGAGCAGCAGAGTATAGAGGAAAACTTGCCAGTCGGGACTGAGGTTGAGCTCGACAGGAAACAAGGAGGGTGGCTGAAGGGTGCGCAGAGCAATCTCCCTCCGCCGCCCGGTCGCTCTTGTAAGCTGCAGATTGGCTACATTAAAGCAGGCGATAAGCAATACCACTCCCACCACCATCATCAGAAGCGCAAAAACCCTCTGGACGCCATCGGTTGTGCTCAGTGTGCCAATGCGGTTCCGGTTAGACTGGACCAGCGAGAAGCTTTTTGCGGGGCCAACGGTGGAGGGATATTCCTTGTCCAAGTTGGCCGCCAGAACTTTTATGGCTGCCCCTGCCTCGGCCAGGCTTACACCCGGTTTGAGCCGGGCAACGATAAGCAGCCAGGGATCATAGCGGTCGGTGAGCGAAATGGGATAAGGAATGACTCGGCGTATCATCGTGACGGGAACCCACACCGCTGGAACTATTGCACTATTCAGGCCGGTGAAATCCCTGGGTGTGACGCCTATGACAGTGAAGGGAAAATCATTCACCAGCACCTTCTTCCCGATGATTTCCCGATCGGAATTAAAGTCTTGCTCCCAGGTGCGGTAGCTCAGAACGGCCACGGCATGGCCGCCTGGATTCCTGGCTTCTTCCGGAAGAAAGGTTCGTCCCAGGAAAGGCCTGACACCCAGGACATCAAAGTAGTTCCCCGTCACGGCCTCTCCCATCACCGCTTTCGGCCGCTCGGATGTTTTCAGGTTCATGGGCCAGTAGAAGTGAGCTGCCACCCCGGAGAACACTCGATTGCGATCGCGCAAATCAGAATAATCCGGATAAGAACTTGGATTGAAGGTATCGTCCCCTTTGTGGGTGGTGAACACGGCTACAAGCCGGCTGGGTTGTTCGACTGGCAGTGGACGAAACAACAGCGAGTTCACGACGGTGAAGATAGCGGTGTTCGCTCCAATGCCGAGAGCGAGCGTCACGATTGCCACGGCGGCGAAGCCGGGGCTTCGTCCCAGTTGGCGAAGGCCGTACTTCAAATCCTGGATTAGGCTGCTCACCATCTGCCTCACTGCGTGCGAAAATTACAGGTTACGAACTGCCAAATCCCGGCGGGTGTCGATGAACTCAGAGCCGGTAACTCGCAATTTCCCAGCTAGCCGCTCGATCAACTGCAAATTTGAAATTTGAGATTTCATAACCCAGAACTCAGAACCTTTCATTCATCCTTCATAATTCATCATTCGTATCGCAACGCTTCCATGGGATCGATCTTCGTTGCCCGGCGCCCGGGAATATAGCAGGCTGCGAGTCCGACGGCGGTCAGGGTCAGCGAGACGCCGATGAACGTGAGCGGGTCGGTGGGCCTGACGCCATAAAGCAGGCCCGAAAGGAACTGCATCAGCGCAAGCGCCCCGGCAATGCCGATGGCCACGCCGATCAGCGCCAGTCTGAGCCCCTGGCGAATAACCATCCTGAGCACGTCTCCCTTTTGCGCCCCCAACGCCATCCGAATGCCGATTTCCCGGGTGCGGCTGCCGACCAGGTAAGAGGTCAGCCCATAGAGACCCACGGCCGCCAGCAATAGCCCCAGCACCCCAAGCGACGCGATCAGGTCCGCGCCAGTCCTCTCACCGGCCATGGCCGGACGGACGTGTTCGCGGAGAGTCTTGAAATAACCGATCGTGAGGTTGTGGCCGAGATCGAGTAACGTACCGCGTACTACGGCCGCGAGGCTCGACGGGGCGGGCGCCGTCTTCACTACCATCTCCAGTTCGTCGTAATCGCCGAGACGCATGGGAGTGTAGAGGTACGGCTCCGGGGATTCCAGAAAGTCATCGTTTACGCAGTTTTCCGCAACCCCAATCACCTCAAACCGGTGGCCGCTCGGCTTGTCCAGCCGGACGTATTGGCCGATGGGATTCTGATTCGGCCAGAAGCGTTGGGCCATAGTCCGATTAATGACGATGACATGGGCGCCGGTCTGAAGGTCGTGCGCATCAATTGACCGTCCCCGCAGGATGCGAGTGCCCATCATTCGAAAGAAATTGTCGCCTACCGGATCGTAGCCGATCGGAATTCCTTCGGTCGCTGCCCGGCCCGTGGCGCCGGCAAAAAAAGCCTTGCGTCTAGCAGCAGCTCCGCTCAGGCCAAAAGGTATTCGCCTCGCTACAGCGGTGCCAAGGACGCCGGGAATCGCCTCGATGCGGCGGCGCACGTTCTCCACCGACGCGCGATACACTTCGCGAGTTTTGAAGTCCGCCGCGAAGTCCGCCACAAGCATGTTCTGGTGCGCGTCGAACCCCGGATTGGCGGTCTCCATGTTCACCAGGGAGCGGACCAGGAGACCCGCCGCGACGACAAGCACCATGGAGATAGCGACTTGTGCGGCCACCAATACGTTCCGCACGGGGGTGCGCGAGGTCGCACCACGCCCCTGCCACCCTAGCGTTCCAACGAGCGAACTGCGCGAGCTCTGGATGGCCGGGATAGCCCCGGAGGCGAACACCGAGAACAAACCGACGCCGACCGAAAACCAAAGAACCCGCCCCGTCAAGTGGGCGTCAATCAGCGTAGTGAGGGCCATACTTGGAAGGACCACCGGCAGCAACCTGACGACCCAACCGCCGATTGCGATAGCGGCTGCGGTCGCCGCAGCCCCCAGCAGCGCGGCCTCGGTCAGCACCTGACGCAGCACCCGCCCCCGGCTCGCGCCGAGCGCCGAACGGATCGCAAATTCGTGTCGACGACGCTCGCCCCTGGCGATCATGAGCGAGGCCACGTTCGCACAAGCAATCAAAAGCACCAGGCCCGAAATCGCCAGCAGGATCAGCGAGAATGCTCGCACCCCTTCGCCCTGCACCTGGCTTTCGCGCAGGCACATCATCTTGCGCCCGGCGTTGGTGTCCGGATGCTCGCGCGCCAGGCGGGCGGCTATCACTGCCAGTTCGGAGTTGGCCTGCGGGACGGTTGCGCCCGGCCGCAGGCGGCCGAACAGATCCGAAGGGTTGGACCACCCCGTCGCCAGCGTGGGTCGCTCTCCCCCAAATTGGCTCCAAGTGCTCCAGGGGATCCAGACGTCGGGTATCTCATTTGGCTGCGTGCCGCGAAAGCCGCGCGGCAAGACGCCCGCCACAGTCACATGCTTGCGGTCAAGGATAATGGTTTTGCCCGGCAAACTCCGGTCGGCGTTGAATTCGTCCTTCCAAAACGGCCAGCTCAGCATCACGGTGAGCGCGCCGGGCGCGCCCGCCTGCTCAGCGGTCAAAACGTGGCCGGCTGCTGCTTTCGGCTCCAGCACGTCAAAGAAATTATCCGAAATCACCGCGACGTGGAGCAACTTGCTCAGCCCTTGCGTGTCGAGCAGCGAACCGCGCATTTGCAGGGAGGCCACCCCGGAGAACGCCTTGACGCCCCGGCTGATGTAATAGTAATCGAGATAGGAGCTTTCCCCTTGCGCTATCACACCGCCGCTGGTTGGGCTGCTCGTGAAAATGCGCACGACCCGTTCGGGGTGAGGCACGGGCCGCGGCCGTAACCATATCTCGTCAACCAGGCTAAACACCGCCGTGTTCACCCCGATGCCAAGCGCCAGCGTCAAGACCGCGACGGCCGTGAAGCCGGGGTTCTTTCGGAGCATGCGCAAACCGTACTTTAAATCCTGAATCAGGGTGCTCATTGTCTGCCTCGCTGCACGGGGAAATTACAGGTTACGAATTGCCAAATCGCGGCGAGCGTCGACGAACTCTGAGCCGGTAACTCCTGATTGGTCACTCGTAATTTCCCATTCCGTCGCTCGCTCAATTTCAAATTTGAAATTGCAAAGTTCATAACCCATAACTCACAACTCTTAATTCATTCGTACCTTAACGCTTCCATCGGATCGATCTTGGTTGCCCGGCGCCCTGGGATGTAGCAGGCTGCTAGCCCTACGGCGGTCAGGATCAGCGAGACGCCGATGAACGTGAGCGGGTCGGTGGGCCTGACGCCGTAAAGCATGCTCGACAGAAAGCGCGTCAGGGCGAGCGCGCCGACGATGCCGATTCCCACGCCTATCAACGCCAGCTTAAGACCGTCCCTGACGACCAGCCGCAGGACGTCGCGACGTTCGGCTCCCAGCGCCATGCGGATGCCGATTTCGTGTGTGCGCTGGCTGGTGAGATAGGAAATCACGCCGTAAATGCCGACGCTGGCCATGATGAGCGCCAGAGCGGCAAAAACGCCCATGAGAATCATCGAAAAGCGGCGCGACGCAAGCGAATCGGACAGGATGCCCTCCATTGATTCCGTCCCGTACATCACGGCGCTGCTGTTGATCTTCTCGAGCGAGCGGCGGACCAGGGCCGTCTGCGCAAGCTGAGATCCCGCCGTCCGGACCACAATTCCAAGATTGGAGGCCACCAGAGGTACAAACTGCGCAGGAAGCTGATAAGCGGACATGTAACACTGCGCCAGAATCGGCGATGATGCGCTTTCATCAAGTCCCCACTGCTTGATGTGCCCGACCACACCGACGATTTCCGCGGTCTTGTTCAGGATGGCAAAGTTGACGCGCCTGCCGATGGGGTTCTGGCCGGGAAAGTACATCTGCGCGAAGCGTTCGTCAATGACGATCACGAAAGGTGAATCCTTGGTGTCTGTTGATGTGAGGAATCGACCTCGCTCAAGTGGAATTTTCATCACTTTCAGAAAGTCCGGCTGAACAAGATAGAACAGCGACACCTTCATCTGGGATTGGCTCGCCGGCTTGGGCTCACCCTGGAGCCAGAATGGCAACTCGGAATCACCCAGGGTGGGTGCCGAGGCCAGCGTAACCGACGCGGCTTGCACTCCGGGAAGGCCTTTAAGATTGTCCTGAACCTCGCGCCACGTCTCCCGGATTGCGTCCGCGGACTTGACGGGAGGAAAGGTGGCGCGAAAGCCAAGAATGTGGTGTGGGTCAAAACCGGGATCCACGCTCCAAAGCGCAGACAGGCTGCGAATCATCAGCCCGGCGCCCACCAGCAGCACCAGCGCAAGCGCCACTTCGACCACGACGAAAACGCCCTGAGTGCGGTGGTGCACGGCGCTCATCCCGCGCCCGCCTTCCTTGAGAGTCTCCTGAAGGTTTTGTGCCGAGGTCTTGAGCGCCGGCGCCAAGCCGAACAGAATTCCTGTGAATACGGAAGCGGCGAGCGTGAAGAGCAGCACGCGACCATCGAGATTGACTTCCTGGGCACGCGGGAGTGCGGCCGGCAGCAGTTTGAGTGCACCCTGCAAGCCCCAGTCAGCCAGCAGAAGCCCTATGCCGCCGCCCGCCATTGCCAGCAGAGTGCTTTCCGTCAGCAATTGCCGGATAACGCGCCGGCGGCCCGCGCCCAGCGCTGCGCGGATGGCAAATTCGCGCAAGCGGCCCGTGGAGCGCGCCAGCATCAGGTTCGCCACATTGACACAGGCAATCAGGAGCACGAAGCCCACCGCGGCCAGCAGCACCAGCAGGTAAGGCTGGATATAACCCACCACGTTCTGCTTGAGCGGAATCAGGGTGATGCCGGTGTCCTTGTCGGCTTCGGGATATTCCTCGGCCAGATGCCTTGCGAGTCCGTCCATGTCCGCCTTGGCCTGCGCGAACGTGACTCCGGGCTTCAGCCGGCCCACGGCATCCATGCCCATACCAGCACGGCGGTCGCGGAAAGTCGGATCGTCCCACTGGCCAATCGGCACATAGACATCACTGAGCTGGAAGTTGCTTCCGCTGTAATAAAAATTGGCCGGAAGGATGCCGACAACTGTGTAGGACGTGCCGTTCAGGGTGATCGCTTTGCCCAGAATGTCCGAAGAAGAGCCAAATTTCCGCTTCCAGAAGCCGCCACTAAGGATGACGACAGGCCCTGCACCCACCTGATCCTCCTGCGGGGTAAAGGAGCGGCCGAGGGCGAACCTGGTTCCGAGCAGCGGGAAAAAACTGGCGGAAACGAATTCCGCCGAGACGCGCTCCGGCTCGCCTGCACCGGTCAAAGTGAAATTGTCGCCTCGATAAGCGGCCAGCGCCGAAAAGGAGCGGTTGTCGCAAACCCAGTCGAGGAAGTTGGGATAAGAAATGGAGGATCGCGTAAATTGCGCCGTCCGCGAATAAAGCGCGACCAGGCGGTTTGGATGGGGGTAGGGTAACGGATTGAGCAGCACGCCGTTTACGACGGAGAAAATCGCCGTGTTCGCTCCGATGCCCAAAGCCAGCGTCAACACTGCCACGGCCGTGAAGCCCGGGTTCTTTCGGAGCATGCGCAAACCGTACTTTAAATCCTGGATCAGGGTGTTCATTTTCTGCCTCGCCGCGTGGAAAAATTACAAGTTCCGAATCGCCAATGACCGGTTCCGGGTTGTGAGCTCCGGATCGGGGTTAAGATCACTCCGGCCTGTGCTGGTAAACTCAAACCCGTTACCCTGTAATACGAACTTCGCAACTTTCTGTTCCGTCGTTCGCACCATTTCAAATCTGAGATTTCAAATTTCAAAGCCCATAACCCAGAACTCATAACCGTGAACTCACAACCACCAGGTAACTCGTAATTGGTAATTCGTAATTTTCCGTTCCACTGTGCGGACGATCTCAAATGGCAAATTTCAATTCATAATTCATCATTCGTACCGTAACGCTTCCATCGGATCGACTTTCGTTGCTCGCCTCGCCGGGACGTAACAGGCTGCCAGTGCCACTCCCGTCAGAGCGAATGAGACTGCAACAAACGTAAGCGGATCAGTCGGCTTGACGCCGTAGAGCATGCTCGCAAGAAACCGCGTGAGCGCGAGCGCGCCGGCAACGCCGATGATCACGCCGACGATGGCCAGCTTGAACCCCTGGCCAAGCACCATCTTGAGGATGTCGCTCTTTGGCGCTCCGAGAGCCATCCGAATGCCGATTTCGTGCGTCCGCTGGCGAGTGGCAAAAGCCACGACGCCGTAAATTCCCACCGCGGCAAGCAGCAGTGCCAGCAAGCCGAATGAGCCCACCAGCATCGTCGCGATGCGCTCAAAAACGCTTCCAAACTGCATGCTGGCTTTGAGGGTGGTCACGTTGTACAGGGGCAGGTTGGAATCAATCTCGGCCACCGTTTTCTCAACCACGGAGGTGAAAGCCTCGGGGTCGCCAGCCACCCGCAGGTGAATGACGGCCGCGTCAGAATAATCCTGGTAAAGGGGTAGAAAGATCATGGGCGCCGAGGCGTAATGCAGCAGCCGATACTTGGCATTTCGCGCCACACCCACAACCGTGTATTCGCGGCCATAATACCTGACTTGCCTGCCAATGGGGTCCTGCCCCGGCCAATAGCGCTTGCAGAATTCCTGATTGACGATGGCGACCAGCTGCGACTTCTCGTTGTCCTGGGCGGTGAAGCCTCGTCCCGCGACTAGCGGAGTACGCAGGGTCTCGAAGTAATCCGGCGCAACAATGCCACGGTCGATTTCCATCGATTCGTGGGGTTTGGGGACGTAACCCTGCGGCAGAACGGGGTCACTGTGCACCGTGAAGCTGAGCGGCGAAAAGTCCGCCAGGGTCGCCGACTTGACACCGGGCAGAGCCTGGAGCATGTTGAGGAGTTGCTGATCAAAAGCAATTCCCTGGGCGCGTGAGTAGCCGGCGGGGCCAAGACCGTAGGAAGCAAGCAGGACATGATTCGGGTCAAAGCCCGGGTTGGCGTCCTGTTCGTTCTGGAAGCTTCGAGCAAAAAGGCCCGCCGCAATCAGCAGGAGCAGCGAGAGTGAAATCTGGGCTACCACAAGTGCCCCAGAGAGCCGCGATCGGTGGATCCCGGCAGAAACCCTGCCACCCTCTTCCTTCAAAACGGCTACGGGAGCAAGGTGGGAAGCGCGAAGCGCAGGCAACGTTCCGAAAACCACTGCGGCCACAACCGAGATGGCCAGCGTCGCCAGCAGCACGCTCTGATTCGCCTGGCCGTTGATGGTGAGAGGAAAGGTGGTGGGCGGAAAGAAACTCGCAAAGGTCCCGGCCGACCAGGTGGTCAGGAGCATCGCCGTTGCGCCGCCAGCCAGGGCGAGCAGCAGGCTCTCCACCATCAGTTGGCGTACCAGCCGCCAGCGACTGGCTCCCATGGCCTGGCGCAGGGCGATCTCGCGCCGGCGCGGCACCATCCGGACAAGCAGAAGATTGGCAACGTTCGTGCACGCCAGCAGGAGCAACACCGCCGCGAGGCCCAGCAGCAGCGGAAGGGTTTTGTAAAGATAAACGTTGGCTCCAAAAGGTGAGCGCCAGAGTGGATCGAGCGTGATCTGGTCAGGTCCACGTTCGATGTTGGCCGTGCGCGCTGCAATCTGTTGCATCACCATGTTCAACTCTTCAGCCGCCTGCTGGCGGGTAACGCTAGACCTCAGCCTTCCCAGCACGTTGAGCCAGAAAGTGCCGCGTTGTTCGAGCCGGTTCGAGCCCCAGACCTCGGGGTCCATGACCAGGGGAATCCACGCGTCATCGCGCAGTCCGCTCTTGCAGCCCTCAAAGTGCGGAGGGGCAACGCCAACAATGGTGTAAGGATGGCGATTAAGGTGAATCACCCGGCCAATAATGGAAGGGTCCGAGCCGAAATGGCTTTGCCAGAGCGCGTAGCTGATTACCACAACCGGGCCGCCGCCCGGCGTCGTTTCTTCGTCCGGCAGAAAGCCGCGACCCAGCACCGGCTTGACGCCGAGCACCTTGAAGTAATTGGCCGAGGTCAGGGCGCCATAAATCCGCTGCGGCTTGCCGACGCCGGTGAGCGATATGAAATCGTCGTGATAAGCCAGCAGACCGGAGAAGCTACGATTGTCGTTGCGCAGGTCCACGTAATCCGGATAAGAAAACGGCGGGGTCGGATGCTCGCTGACCTTTCCCCTCATCACCGTGACCAGATCGCTTGTGTGCGTAACGCCGGGAATGGGGTTGAGTAGGGTCGAATCAATCCAACTGAAAATGGTGCTCGTGGCGCCAATGCCGAGGGCAAGGGTCAACACGGCCACGGCCGTGAAGCCGGGATTTTTGGCCAACATCCGAAGACCGTATCGCAAATCCTGAAGTATGGTGCTCATGATCAACCCTTTGCGAGAACGCCGAAGTTATGAATTCCGAATTATGAATTTCAAAAACCATTCCTGATGCGCCAGGCATCCGCGTTTAGCCAGATTCATAATTCACAATTCATCATTCATAATTTGTTTTCTGCCTTCCTCAATCGCCCGATCGAAAATCACAAATGGTTCAATGCAACGGTTACTGCAGCTGCACGCGGTCGAAGCTGTCCCAGCGCGACATGTCGGACAGGATCACCTGATCGCCGACGCTGAGCCCGCCGAGAATCTGAACCGTGTTGACGGAGGCCATGCCGAGCTTTACTTTCACCCGAACGGCTTCCTTGCCGCCGTCCACCAGCCTGAAAAGGCCGACGGTGCTGTCCGATTGTCCAAACGCAGGGCGCCCGACGTAGACCACTTTGCTCAAGTGTGCGATTTCAATCGTTCCGTCCACGCTCAAGTCCGGAACCGCGCCGGGGGGCAGGGGACCGTCCAATTTGACGTCCACGGTCCGCGTGCCGTTCTGAACGGAGGGATCGATCCGAATGACGTGTCCTGGAATGATCCCGTTGTGCGTGTCGATCTCCGCCTTCTGGTTGAGCTGGATGTCTTTGGCCTGTGTTTCGGCAATCTGGAGCTGTGCCTTCAACTGATTGGGCTGCGCCACCTTGGCCAGCGTGGTTCCGGCCGTCACCTGCTGTCCCGGTTCGACGGGCAGTTCCTGCAACACGCCAGCGGCTCCGGCTCGCACGGTGAGCGAATCAAGCTGGCTCTCTTTCAGGTTGTAGAGGGCGCGAAGCTGCTCGATCTTGGCCTTCTGCGCAACCAGTTGCGCCTGGATGGAATTTGAAAGAACGCCGACCTGCTGGCTGGCAATCTTGTCCTGTGCTTGCGCCGACTGGGCCTTGGCTTCCGAAAGCTGGGCGGTGATCTTGGGGCCAAGGCCGTACTTGGCCAGTTCGTCGTCGCGCTGCGCCTGGAGCTTGGCCTGGAGGTAGTCCGATTTCGCCGTGGCGGCGGCGCCGCGCTGGTCGAGGAGTTTGCTGTCGAGTTGTGCCTTCAGGCTGTTGTAATCGGCTTCCGCGGCTTTCAGTTGCCACTCGGCATCGAGCGCGGCCTGCTCGATTTCAGGGCTGGTCAGCTTCAGCAGCACGGTGTCCGGCTTGACGGCGATGCCCGGCAGCACCATCCGCTCCGCCACACGGCCTTCCACCTGAGCCGGAACCCACAGAATCTTTTCCGGCACCAGCTTGCCCAGCCCACGCACCTGGATGTCCATGGCGCCGCGCTTGACCGTATCAATCCACACTGTCGATCGGTCAACTTCCGGAGCTGCTGGCTTCAGCCGCGAAAGGCCCAGCGTGGTTGCCAGAACGACAAGCACCCCTGCCACCGTTAAAAGTATCAGTCGAATTCGTTTTTTCCTGGCCGCACCCACTCGTTGAATGTCCATAACCTTACCTCGCCCTGCCTCTCAAGCGGAGCACGCGCGGCATGCGTTGCTCCAACATTCTTGAAAGGTCTCTGTTCTTCATTTCCATCATCACTTTCCTTATAAGTTCTAACGTCCGATGACTCGATAATGTTCATTGCACTTCGCGTGCCATGCTTGGGATTTGGGCTAATACACTGAAAACACCCCGGTTGTGTGGACTGAAGGCACTTGTGCCAACGCGGTCTATGTCCGCTTATGGGATTGAAGTGTCCGGAACCGGACACCTTGTGCTGCGATGGGTCACTGTGCCCCCTCGATACTGGGGACCGCCATTGCTCTGAAGGTATAATGAGCGGCGGAAGGGGTAGCAAGATGAAACAGGACACCGTTGTATTTTGGATCTTGCGTGATTCCGCATGCTCGCAATGCAAGGGCGAACTGCCCTCCGGAAGCTTCCTGCTGATGGAGAACGGCCAGCCGCTGTGCCTGACCTGCGCGGACCTCGACCACCTGGTCTATTTGCCGCGAGGCGATGCGGCGCTCACCCGCCGGGCGCGCAAGCACAGCTCGCTTTCCACCGTGGTCGTGCGCTTCAGCCGCGCACGCAAGCGCTACGAACGGCAGGGCGTGCTGGTGGAGGAAGCAGCCCTCAACAAGGCCCAGGAAGAATGCTTTTCCGATGAAGAGTTGCGCCAGCAGCGCCGTGAGCGTGACGCGCTGCGCCGGAAGGAGGAAGACCAGGAACTTGTTCGCCAGATGGCCGCGAAAATACGGGCCATGTTTCCAGGCTGCCCGCCCCAGGAGGCGCTCGCCATCGCGCGCCACACCGCCCTCCGCGGCAGCGGGCGTGTGGGTCGCTCGGCCGCCGGCCGCTCTCTCGATGAGCACGCACTGCGCCTGGCGGTGATCGCCTCCATTCGCCACAACCACACGACTTACGACAAGCTGCTGGCCCAGGGATTGGACCGAAGCAACGCCCGGCACGAGATACAGGGTGACCTCATCGAGGTTCTTTCAAGCTGGGAAGACTCGGCATGCGCCCATCCCTAACCCGGGGCCCGCGGCGGTTGCATACGCCCCTTCAAGAGCATGGCGGAGTGAAGGCCAGCGCTTGACTGGAAGAGACTCCTTCGCAAAAACCTTATCTTTCCCAAAACGGCTGAATACGCCCTCCACGCCCTCCCTTTTTATTGATTTCAGCCGGTCGCCTAAAACCGGGCACTGAAGATGTGCTTGACAAGCGAGGTTCGCACAGCATAGACTCCTAACCATCTTAGGAGAGCGCATGGATCCTCAGGCTCAGATTCTTCCCGGCACGCTCGACCTTCTCATCCTTAAGGCGGTTTCTCTTGGACGCTTGCACGGTTACGGTGTGCTCCTTCGGATCGGGCAGATTTCGCGGGGCGCACTTGTGATCGAGCAGGGAGCTCTTTACCCGGCCTTGTTCCGGCTGGTCCGCCAGGGGCTGCTGAAAACCGAGTGGGGCTTGTCGGAGAACAAACATCGCGCGAAATATTACCAACTCACGGCGGCGGGTCGGAAGCGGCTGCGCGAGGAGGCGGAAGGCTGGAACCGGCTCGTCGCCGCCATCGGCACAGTTCTCGAGACTGAGCCGAGCGAGTTATGAGTTCCGAGTTCTGGGTTATGAGTTCTGAGAATTGCAATCTCAAATTTGAAATTGAGTGAGCGGCGGAACGGAGAATTGCGAATTATAAATTACGAGTTACTTCGCGGTTCAGAGTTTTCAGTCCTGGATTATGGGTTGACAGGTGATTTGGTTTGCGCCAATAAACTCAGAACCCAGAACTCCTAACTCATAACTCCTGTTTTTCGGCGGAGGGAGCATGAAAGTCTGGTCATGGTTTCGCACGCTGGCTGATTTCGTATTCCATCGCCCACGCGTCGAGCGCGAAATGGAAGAGGAGTTTCGCGCGCACCTTGAAATCCGCGCTGCCGCGAGGCGCTGGGCACCCGCCTGCTTCAGGAACTCATCGCCGACGTCCATTACGGCCTGCGCCAGTTGCGCCGCAACCCCGGCTTCACCATTGTTGCCGTCCTCACTCTCGCCCTCGGCATCGGCGCCAACACCGCGATTTTTACGCTGGTGGACAGGATAATGCTCGCGTCGTTGCCGGTTAAGAACCCGGGCGAGCTCTATCGCGTCGGCACAAGCCACAATTGCTGCGAAATTGGGTCCAATCAGGGCAACTGGGGACTTTACTCCTACCCGCTTTTCCGGCAGTTCCGCAACCATACCCGTGAGTTCAGCCAAATGGCCGCCTTTCAGGCGGGCAGTGCAACCTTTAGCGTTCGCCGAGGCGGCGGCCATGCTCTTCCAGAGCCTTTTCCAGGTGAGTTGGTGTCGGGCAATTATTTCACGATGTTCGGCCTCCGGCCGGCCATCGGCCGCCTGATTTCGCGGGCGGATGACCAGCCTGGCGCGCCCGCGGTGGCTGTGATGAGCTACCACGCATGGCGGTCCCGGTTCCGGCTTGACCCCTCCGTGATCGGCGGCACATTCATCATTGACACCGTGCCGTTCACTATTGTCGGCGTTGCGCCGAGCGGCTTTTTCGGCGACTCGCTCGGGCCTGATCCCCCTGCCTTCTGGCTTCCCCTCTCAACCGAGCCTGAAGTCTATGGCCAGGTTTCTCTCCTGAACCGCCCCGGTGAGAATTGGCTTTACATCGTCGGCCGATTAAAGCCGAATGCGAAGCCGACCAGGGTTCAGTCTGAGCTGACCATTGAGCTTCAACACTGGCTCGGCGCCCATCCAGGGCTCCCTTTTTTCAAACCCTCAAAGCTCACCGAGCAGCGGATTGCCCTCGCGCCGGCGGCAAACGGTGTGGGAGGGATTCAGGAAGGGGCGCGTACACCGCTGCGCCTGCTCATGCTGATCACTGGCCTGGTGCTTCTCATTGCCTGCGCCAACATCGCCAACCTGTTGCTGGCGCGTGGGGCGGCGCGGAGAACCGAAGCCGTGATAAGGACGGCGCTCGGCGCCCCTCGGCAACGGCTGATCCGGCAAATGCTT